>JBJHBC010000088.1:0-1425 GCA_050485285.1 Thioalkalivibrio sp. | reverse complement strand
TGCGCCGCCCGGCCTTCGAGGCCGCGCCGCTCGCCTATCTCGCCACACTCGTGCTGGCCGTCCTGGTCTGGGAGGTATCGGGCCCCGTGCTGGTGGCCAGTCTGCTGGACGCCGCGGTCGTGTTCGTGGAGGTCCTGCTGATCATCGTACTGGCGCTGCTGGTGCTGAACGTGATGATCGGTACGGGGCACATGAGCGCGATCCAGTCGGTGATCGCCAGCGTCTCGCGCGACCACCGGGTACTGGCCATGCTCCTCGGCTGGGGGCTGGTCAGCTTCGTCGAGGGCATCGCCGGTTTTGGCACCCCCGCGGTGCTGGCCGCCCCGCTCCTGGTGTACTTCGGGATGCGGCCGCTGAAGGCGGTCGCTATCGCCCTGATCGGCAACAGCACCGCCGTCCCGTTCGGTGCGGCCGGTACCCCCGTGATCATCGGTTTCGCCGGTCTTGGACTGGATGCGGAGACCACCCGCTCGGCGGTCGTGCAGACGGCCGTGATCCACACCATCCTCGCGCCGTTCATCACACTGTTCATGGTCTGGGTGGCCACCCTGGGCGAGGAACGCGGGCGCTTCCGCGAGTTCGTGCCGTTCGCCGTGCTGTCGGCCCTGGCCTTCGGCATCCCCTACCTGCTGGTCGCGTGGCTGGTGGGGCCGGAACTGCCGTCCATCCTCGGCGGCGTGGTGGGCATGGCGGTCATCGCACTGGCGGCCCACCACGGCTTCCTGCTGCCCGGACACGAGCGCCGGGCCGAGGTCGAACGGGCCCCGGTCGGGCGCGTGCTGCTGGCGTTCGTGCCCTTCGCGGTCATGGCCGTCGCGCTGATCGCCTCGCGCACCATCATGCCGCTGCGCGAGGCCCTGCAGTCCGTGCGCTGGTCGCCCGGCGCATTCCGGGACATCGAACTCGGCCAGAGCCTGATCCCGCTGTACACCCCCTATTTCTACTTCGGTCTTGCCCTGCTCGCCGCCCTGGTGCTGTTCCGCGTGAGCCGCGCCACGCTCGGGCAGGCGGTCGTCGCCACCTGGGGCAAGCTGCGCGTCGCCGCCATCGTGCTGGCCTTCATCATTGCCCTGACCCAACTCCTGCTGACCTCCGGCCATAATGCCGCCGGCCTGCCCTCGATGCCGCAGGTACTGGGCCAGGGCCTGGCGGAAGTCCTGGGCGGCACGTTCGTGATGTTCAGCGCCTTCCTCGGCGCGCTGGGCTCCTTCATGACCGGCAGTGCCACCGTCTCCAACCTGCTGTTCGCGCAACTCCAGGCGGATACCGCCGACGCCCTGGGCATGGCGCTGCCGACCGTGCTGGCCCTGCAACTGATCGGCGCCGGCGTGGGCAACATGATCTCGCTGCACAACATCGCCATGGCGGCCGGGGCCGCCGGGCTGCAGGCCCGCGAGGGGCAGGTGATCCGCGAGACGATCGTCC
>JBJHBC010000087.1:0-8900 GCA_050485285.1 Thioalkalivibrio sp. | reverse complement strand
TAGGCCGTGGCGCACCTGTGCTTCACGCGAACGCAACGCATGCGCTTGTGACGCAGGTCCGGACCAATTAAGGTTCTCTGAAATATACGTTCAAGCATATCCTCGATCACCGCGAACCGACGAAACCCTCCTATGCAGCTCACCCGCTATACCGATTTTTCCCTTCGCGTCCTGATGTACCTCACCGTGCAGCCGCGCGAGCAGCGCGTAACCGTCAGCGACATCTCCGAGCAGTTCGCCATCCCCCGCAACCACCTGGTCAAGATCGTGCACCAGCTCGGCCAGAAGGGGTACATCATCACCCGGCGCGGCAAGGGGGGTGGAATCTCCCTCGCCTGCGAACCCGCGGAGATCAACGTCGGCAGCGTGATCCGCGACATGGAGCCGAACCTGAACGTGGTCGACTGCGAGAACCCCGTCTGCCCGATCCTGCCCGGCTGCCAGTTGCGCGGCGTGCTCAACGACGCACGCGACGCCTTCCTCGCCGTGCTCGACCGCTACACCATTGCCGATGTGACCCAGGCGCCCGACTACCTCTACGAGCTCCTCCACCCCGGCAAGAGTGCCTGAACGCCGGTATCCTTCGGCCATGGAACGGCCCGATCCGGCACCCCGTAAACGAACCGCCCTGCACGCGCGCGCCGGGGCCCGCTGGCTGGCCGTGGCCGTGCCGTGCCTGCTGGCGCTCGCAAGCGCCGACGCGCGCCAGGCCTGTCCCGATCCCGGGTCCACACCCACCCCCCTCGCCGAACTGCGCACGGGGACCGTCCCCGAAGGAACGGAAGTGGTCGCGGAAGGCACCGTAACCGGCGTCTTCATGGACTCGGACCAGCTGGGGGGCTTCTACCTGCAACAGGGCTCGGGCGCCGCGGCCACAGGCCTGTTCGTCTACGCCCCGAGAAGGGACCCGGTCGCGGTCGGCCAGCGCCTGCAGGTGCACGGCACCTTTACCCGCCATCGGGGCCGCCCCCAACTCTCGCAACTGGACACGGTGGTCACCTGCGCCGACGGCGAACCGCCCGCCCCCGTCGACCTGCGCCTGCCCGACCATGCCGACCGGCTGGGCGACCATATCGACCAGCCGATCCGTTTCCCGCAGCGCCTGACGGTCACGGACAACCGGGACCTCGGGCGCTACGGAAGCCTGACGCTGGCCGCCGACGGGCGCCTGATGCACCCGGGCCAGACCGACCCCGCGGACAGTCCAGGGCACCAGGGTGCAGACCGCCGGATCGAACTGGACGACGGGAGCTATCGCGCGAAGCCCGACCCGATCCCCTACCTCGACGATCAGGGGACCCGCCGCGCGGGAAGCTCGGTGGAAGGGCTCACCGGCATCCTCACCCACGCCTTTGGCAACTACCGGGTCCACCCCATCGAGCCCGTTGCCTGGACCGGCGGCGAGCGTCCCGGCCCGGTGCCGGCCGCGGATGCAGATCACCTGCGCATTGCCACCGCGAACATGGAGAATGACTTCGTCACGCTGGGCGAGCGTGGTGCCCGAACCCCGGCCGAGCGTCGACGCCAGACCGCCAAGCTGGATGCGCTGCTGCAAGGTCTGGATGCGGATCTGCTGGGCGCGGTCGAGCTGGAAAATGCCGCGTCCGCGCGCGAGACCCTGGTGGCGCGCCTCAACGCCCGCCCCGGGGAGCGCGGCCAATACTCGGCCATCGCGCACCCGGCGTCGGGGGACGATGCGACCAAGGTGGGCCTGCTCTACCGGCCGGAGCGCCTGCGTCTGATCGGCACAGCCGCCGACCGCGATACCGTCCATCACCGCCCCCCGCTGCTGGGATGGTTCGAATCGGTCGGAGCCGGCGATCGTTTCGGTGCCGTGGTCGTCCACTTCAAGGCCAAGAGCGGCTGCCCCGACAGTGGCGATATCGACCGGGGCCAGGGCTGCTGGAACCAGCGCCGTACCGCGCAGGCCGAGCGTCTCGTCGCCTGGATACGCGAACAGCAAACCGGCGAGTTCGCGGGTGTCCCGGTCGTCGTCCTGGGCGACCTCAACGCCTATGCCGCCGAGGACCCCCTGCGCGTTCTCGATGCCGCGGGGAAACACGATCTCGTGCACGCCGACCCGAGTACCGCCCACACCTACGTCTTTCGCGGCCAGGCCGGGCAGCTGGATTACCTTCTGGGGCCCGACGCCCTGCATGAACGGGTGCGGGAGGGCGCCACCTGGGCCGTCAACGCCGACGAGCCGGAATTCCTCGGATTCGCTGGCCGCGCCCCCGCCGACGGGCCCTGGCGCGCCTCGGACCACGACCCGGTCTGGGCCGACCTGCGCCTGGACTAGTTAATGGCCGCCCCGGCTCAGTCGCGGGAGTGCGGTTCGGCCGGCGCGGCGGCCTCCGCCTCGGCAGCCGACACGTTATCGACGATCCGTACCGGCAACGGCCCGCCCAGGCTGCCCAGGGTCCTCTGCGGGAACGGGATTTCGATCCCGGCCTCGTCCAGTGCCGCCTTCACCCCCTCGTGCATGGAGTTGCGCAGGTCCAGGAATTTCTCCCGCCGCGCCCAGACCGAGAGCTGGATCTTCAGCGCGGAGTCACCGTACTCGAGGAAGATGAACAGGGGCTTGGGCTCCTCCAGACAGACCGGGTTGCCCTCGGCGACCCCCATCAGCACGTCGCGCAACTGCTTGAGATCGGTGTGATAGGCAACCCCGATCTGCATGTCGAGTCGACGGATCGGGAACCGACTGAGGTTGGTCAGCTGGGACTTCACCAGGCTCTCGTTGGGCACCCGGACCATCAGGTTGTCGAACGTCCGCAACTTCACCGACAGCGGATCGATGGACAGCACCTCGCCGGTGGCATCCCCCACCTTGATCACATCCCCGACGGAAAAGGGCCGTTCCCCGATCAGGAACAGCCCGGAGATCAGATTGGAGGCAGAGGTCTGCGAGGCAAAGCCCAGCGCCACCGTGAGGATCCCGGCCGCACCCAGCAGCACGGTCAGGTCGAAGCCCAGCTCGCGCAGGGCCGAGGCCAGCACCAGGAGCACGATCACATAGAAGCTGATGCGCCGGGTCAGCATCACCTGCTGGGCGTCGAGCTTGTCTTCCAGCATCCGCGCCAGCCCACGCGACACCAGACGTGCGACCAGCAGCCCCACCAGCAGATACACCGCCGCGCGGATGGCCGCGAGGAACGCCTCGCTGGTGACGAAGGCCTGCGCGGCCTGTAGCCATTCATTCATCGTGTGCGTCGCCCCCTACTGAAACAGGGCGCTGAACGCCCGCACCATCAAATGCCGCCCGCCAGCCTCGCGGGGCTCGGCGATACGTTGCGCCCCCGTCGCGGCGCCGGGCGGCCCCGGGTCGATCTTCATCGCCGCCATGTCACGGTCCTCCTCGCGCTCCATACGCACGGCCGGTGTCCACAGTCGATGGTGGCGATCGGCATACACCGGCAGACGCGGCACCGGCAGGTTCACACGCTCCAGGAACAGGGCATCGTCCGCCTTGTTGGCGATGGTCAGCGGCGTCACCACGCGATGCGGCCGTTCCGGCACATCGGCCAGGTCCAGCCGCGCCTGGGTCCGGGTCGCATAGCACAGCTCGCCGTTCACCGTGTTCGGACCAAACCAGGTATCGGAAGGCGTATACACCGGGAATTCCTGCACCCGCGCCGCCCCCAGGTGCAGCTGAACCCAGGCCGGCGAGCTGAGGTACAGGGTGACCTGCCCGTGGGCCGGCACATAGAACGGATTCTGCGGACGACTCACCATCGGACGATCGGCCAGGGCCACACGCAGCTCCGGCTCGGCATCGGCCGGCGCCCCGGCGAAACGCAGCAGGTCCCCGGCACTGGCGGGAAAGGGTTCGCTGCAGGGGACATCGATCGCCAGGGTCGCGTCCGCCGCGTCACGCGGGCGTTCCAGCACCATCTGCCATTCCTGCACCCCATGCAGGAGCCACAGGTCCAGCGGACCAATGGACCAGCGACCGTGCGCGCCCGAGGCCAGCGGCCGGGGCCCCCACCAGGTCGCGGGATCGGTTCGCGTTGTCGAGGTCTCCGCCATCATCCCGTCCTTGCCATGCACAGCCTCACTGTAAACCAGAAACGGACGCCCGGGAGACGGCGACGCGCGTTCCCCGCTCAGAAAAGGTCCAGCTGCCCCTCCTCGCGTCTCTGCCGCGGGCGCCGCGCCGGTGGCACGAACTGGCCGCAGTCCAGCTCCGGCAAACGGCCACCCAGGCCCGCCCGCCGCCGGGCCAGCCGGAAGCGCTGGCGCAGCAGCTCGGCATACGCCCCCGCCCCGCGCATGCGGTGCCCGAAGGTCGCGTCATACAGCTTGCCACCATGGGCCTCGCGCAGGCGCTGCAGCACATGGTCCGCCTTGAGCGGGTGGTGATGGCGCAACCAGTCCTCGAACAGCGGCGCCACCTCGCGTGGCAGACGCAGCAGCACATAGCCGGCGGCCACCGCCCCGGCGGCCGCGCCCGCCTCCAGCAAGGATTCCATCTCGCCATCCGTGAGCACCGGGATCAGGGGCGCCACCAGCAGGCTCACGGGCACGCCCGCCGCGCTCAGCCGCTCGATCGTCTGGAAACGCCGTTGCGGGGCCGCGGCGCGCGGCTCGAGGTGCCGCGACAGACCGCGGTTCAGGGTCGTCACCGATACGGCGACCTGGACCAGCCCGCGCTCGGCCATCGGGGCCAGCAGATCCAGGTCGCGCTCGACCAGGGCCGACTTGGTCACGATCGACACCGGATGCCCCGTCTCCGCCAGGACCTCCAGCAACTCCCGCGTAATCCGCCAGTCCCGTTCCACGGGTTGATAGGCATCGGTGTTGATACCCAGCGCAAGGGGCGTCACACGGTGGGACGGGCGGGCCAGCTCGCGCCGAAGGCATTCGGCCGCGCCCACCTTGGCAAACAGCCGGCTCTCGAAGTCGAGGCCCGGGGACAACCCGACGTAGGCATGCGCCGGGCGGGCGAAGCAGTAGGCGCAGCCGTGTTCACAACCCCGATACGGGTTCAGCGAAAGTTCGAAGGGCACATCTGGCGACTGGTTCCACGACAGCACGCGGCGTGGATGCTCGCCGGTCACCTCGGTACGCAGGGGCGGCGGCGCCTCGCCATCGCCTTCCCAGCCATCATCGAAGGGTTCGCTCCGGGTGGGCTCGAAGCGGGCATGCGGGTCGAGGGTCGCGCCGCGTCCCCGTGTGGGCCCCGCGTGGGACCGCAGCGCTCGGTCATCGCCCCGACCCATCCATGCGGTCGCACAACTGGCGAAAATAGCCGGACTCGGACACCATCGCCCGGCCGTCGCCGCTCTGATTCAGCCGGTCCAGCAGGAGCCGCAGGCGCCGAGCAGCATGCTGCCGGGAGGCCTCGTCGTCCGCCGCCCGCAGCAGGGCCTCCGCCGATGCGATCTCGCCCCGGATCCGCACCGCCTCCGGCACATAGCCGGCATTCTTCAGCACGCGGTAGGCCATGCGCAGCTCTTCCGGCACCGCGCGGTCGTCCTCCAGCTCCAGTGGCCGGCCCGCCCCGGGGAGTTCGTCGAACACCCCGCGATGCGCCGCATCCGCCAGTTTCGCCTCGATTTGTGCCTCCGTAAGCAGCATCGCTTGTCTCGTCAAGCGCCCCCGTTATCCGACCTGAATACGGCCAGTTGAGGGTCGAATGGGTTTACCGTAAGGTCCGCCTCACCCGCACAACACGACCCGCACACGGACCCCCGATGGCAGCCACTTCGCGAGACAACCCGTCGGCGTCCGCCGTGCGTTCCCTCGCGCCGGCCCGCGAGGCCCAGCGCGCCGATCCCCGCTTCGACACCTACCTCACCCGGCAGATCCCGGTGCTGGTGGCATTATCGCTGCTGCCCGGGCTCGGGTATATCCTGCTGGGCGCCCTGCACGATGCGCTGGCCGCGGCCGCTTCCTGGTACGCGGTGATGTTTGCCGCCTCGCTCTGGGGGGTCCAGCTTTTCTGGCGCTACCATCGATCGCCGCTGTCGCCGGAGCAGCGCATCCGCTGGCGCCTGCGACTGACGCTCTTTCTGTATCTCTACCTGGCGCTGTGGACCTGGATCTTCCTGGTCTTCGTCCGCCTCGACGCGCAGAACCTGCACTACATCGCCATCTTCACCCAGATCGGGGCCACCACCGTCGTCGCGGCCCTGCTCTACCCGGCCCCCTGGGTCTTCCGCCCGTTGATCCCGGCCATGATGGTGCCGCTGGCCGCCTACTTCCTGCTGATCGGGGACTGGTATGGCTACGTGCTAGCCGCCTTCTCTGCGACCCTGGCCCTGGTGCTGTATTACGCCGCCAGCAGCAGCTTCGGGTTGCTGCGCGACAGCCTGTACCAGGCCTCGCACGACGCCCTCACCGGGCTCAACAACCGCGCCGCATTCATCGAGCACCTCGAGCAGAGCCTTGAGGTCCTGCAGCATCATCGCCAGCATTCGTTTCTGCTGCTGATCGACCTGGATCATTTCAAGACGGTCAACGACCTCCTGGGCCACGACATCGGCGACGAGTTGCTGAAGTCCGTCACCCGCGACTTTGCCAACACCCTGCCGCCGGGCCACCATCTCGCCCGTCTGGGCGGCGACGAGTTCGTGATCGTCGCCCCCGGAAAGGAAAACCGACATACCTGCGAGCGGGCGGCCCGGCGCCTGGCGCACTCGCTGCTGCGGGTGGTCAAGACGCCCTACATCATCCGCAGTCATCACCTGCATGTCAGCGCCAGTATCGGCATCCGCCTGATCGAGCCGCACCAGGCGATCGACTCGCACCAGCTGGTCCGCGAGGCCGACATCGCCATGTACGAGGTGAAGGACCGCGGGCGCGACGGCGTGGTCGTGTTCAGCGACGAGCTGTCGCAAGCGGTGGAACGGCACCTGCAGATCGAGCGCTGCCTGCATTTCGCGCTGCAGAACCGGGAGATCGAGGTGCTCTTCCAGCCGCAGCTCGACCGCGACGGTCGCATCCGCAGCGCCGAAAGCCTGATCCGCTGGAACAGCGCCGAACTGGGCCCGGTTTCGCCCGCGGAATTCATCCCGATCGCCGAGCAGACCGGCTTCATCAGCGAACTGGGCGACACCGTGATCGCACGGGCCTTCCAGACCCTGCGCGACTGGGATCGCGCCGGCTTCCACCTGGAACAGCTCGCGATCAACATCAGCCCGCGCCAGCTGGTGCACCTGAATTTCGTGCAGCGCATGCAAGAGCTGATCGCGCGCCACCTGGGCCGCGAACATGCCCATCGCATCACGCTGGAGATTACCGAACACGTTGTCGCCGAGGATACCGACCGCGTCGTGTACATCATGCAGGCCCTGCGCGACATGGGCCTGCGCTTCTCGATGGACGACTTCGGCACCGGGTTCTCGTCATTGAGCTACCTGAAGCGCCTGCCGTTCGACGAACTCAAGATCGACCGCAGCTTCGTGCGCCAGGTCGACCACGACCCCGGTGATCAGGCGATGGTGCGGACCATCTGCGACATCGCCCGGCAGTTCGAGCTGGAGGTCGTCGCGGAGGGGGTCGAGACCGAGGCCCAGCACCAGTGGCTGGCCACGCACGGCAACCTGCGCTTCCAGGGCTACCTGTTCGCCCGCCCCATGGAGGCCGGCGCCTTTCTCGACTATTGCCAGGGTACGGCCCCGCCGAACGACGCGGTGGCGCCGTCGACCGGGACGTAGGGCTGCGGTTCAGGCGCCGCCGGTCGCGGCCGGCACCACCCAGAGCGTGAGCGACAGCAGGATCGCCGTCAGGCTCACCCCGATGATCGGCAGCATCATCACCCCGGCCAGCGCCTCCCGCCGGAACAGGCGCATGGCCATGCCGCCCAGTGTCAGCGTCCACCCGATCGCGACGAAGAACGCCAGGGCATTGAGCTCCGCGCGCCACAGCAGGATCAGCGCCACCGGCAGCCCGAGATTCAGGATCACGACGCCCATCTCCTGACTCCCCGCCGCCCGTCCGGCGGACAGGGCATAGGCGTACGCGGCCCAGACCATCAGCAGGCCAAAGCCGAGCGCACCCGCCGCGGGCGAGCTGAGCGGGGCCCGCAGGATGGCCGCACCGGCCGGTTCCAGCCCGATCCCCAGCGCAATGATCAGCAGCGCCACCCCCAGGCTGATGGCCAGCCAGAACCACAGGGTTCCGCGTTGCACGTTGGGTTCCGTCATGTCTCCGTCCTCGTCCTGTCGGTGGCTGCCTGACCTGCTGACCGCTCGCGTCCGTCAGGGTTCGCGTTGTCCGGTCGTGCATGGGGCGCGCGACCCGGTCCGTGATTATCGGGCCAGCTGCCAGGCGATGGTCTCGCCCGCGCGCAGCGGGACACCCGGGTCATGCCCGAAGAGTACCGCCTCGGGCACGGTCCACGGTGAGCGTTCCAGCGTCAGGGTGTCGGTGTTGCGCGGCAGTTTGTAGAAATCGGGCCCGAAATGGCTGGCGAACCCCTCCAGGCGATCCAGCGCATCCGCGGCGGCAAAGGCCTCCGCATACAGCTCGATGGCCGCATGCGCGGAGTAGATCCCGGCGCAGCCACAGGCCGATTCCTTCGCATGGCGCGGATGCGGGGCGCTGTCCGTACCCAGGAAGAAGCGCGGGTGGCCGCTGGTCGCGGCCTCGACCAGGGCCTTGCGATGGCGCTCGCGCTTCAGGATCGGCAGACAGAAGTGATGCGGGCGCATCCCGCCGGCAAACAGCGCATTGCGGTTATAGAGCAGATGCTGCGGCGTGATGGTGGAGGCGACATTCGCCGGCCCGTCCTGGATGAACTGCACGGCCGACTCGGTCGTGATGTGCTCCAGCACCACGCGCAGCTCCGGAAAGTCGCGGATCAAGGGCTCCAGGTGGCGCTCGATGAACACCGCCTCGCGATCAAAGATGTCCACGTCCGGATCCGTCACCTCGCCGTGGATCAACAGCGGCAG
>JBJHBC010000086.1:5987-9024 GCA_050485285.1 Thioalkalivibrio sp. | reverse complement strand
TCCCTAGCGGGTGAAACCCTTGTCAGGGTGGCTATACTCGCTGCGAGGGAGACGAACGCGGGGTGGCCGGACGGCCGGATTGCGTTCAACATCAGGAAATAATAAATTAGAAAAAGCTAATATATGGTTCCGGGCCCGGTGCGCGCCTGCGCACCCCCGACGACCTCTTCGAGCAAGGACAGACGCCTCATGACACGAAACCGGATGCGCCACACCCTGTGGGCCCTGCTGCTGTTGCCGTTCGCGGCCCAGGCCGAGTTGCCGTTCGAGACGGCGACCGCGGAACGCCAGACGATCACTCAGGAACGGATCCTGGATGGCCGCGTCGAGGCAGTGCAGCGGTCCACGATCTCGGCGCAGACCTCCGGACGGATCCGCGAGATCTACGTGGATGTCGACGACTTCGTCGAGGCCGACGAACTGCTGGTCCGGGTCAGCGACACCGAGCAGCAGGCCCGTGTGAGCCAGGCCGAGGGCGATCTGGCCGAGGCCCGCGCCCGCTTCAACGAGGCCCGTTCGGAGTTCGAGCGCATTCGCGACGTGTTCGATCGCGGGGTAGTGTCGCGCTCCGAGTTCGATCGTGCCGAGGCCGCGCTGGAGTCGGCGCGCGCGCGCCTGCGCTCGGCCGAGGGTCGGGTCGAGGAGGCCCGTGAACAACTGGGCTACACCGAGGTGTACGCGCCCTATTCGGGGATCGTGACCGAGCGCCATGTCGAGGTCGGCGAGTCGGTCAGCCCGGGGTCGCCGTTGCTGTCCGGGATCAGCCTCGACCAGTTGCGGGTGGCCGTGGACGTGCCGCAGCGCCTGATCCACAACGTGCGCGAGCGACGCAGCGCCGAGGTCCTGCTGAACGGTGACCGGGTGGCGGCCGAAAGCCTGACCATCTTCCCTTACGCCGATCCCGCCAGCTCGACCTTCCGCATCCGCGTGAACCTGCCGGAGCAACAGGACCTGGGCCTGTTCCCCGGCATGTTCGTAAAGACCGCCTTCGTCGTGGACGCGTTGGAACGCCTGGTGGTGCCGACCGAGGCCGTGGTCTATCGCAGCGAGGTGATCGCTGTCTATGTGGTGGATGCGGACGACCGGGTGGCGTTCCGCCAGGTGCGGGTCGGGCGCCAGCATGACGGCCTGATCGAGATCCACGGCGGGCTGGAGGCCGGCGAGCGCGTGGCGCTGGATCCGGTTCATGCGCAGATCTGGTTGAAGGAACATCAACAGGTGAACCCATGAGCGATGGCACCACGGAGGGGGCGTCCGAGCGCATGGGGATCTCCGGGCGCATTGCCAAGGCCTTTCTGACGACCCAGATCACGCCGCTGCTGGCCCTGCTGGGCCTGCTGCTGGGGCTGTTCGCGATCCTGGTAACCCCGCGCGAGGAAGAGCCGCAGATCAACGTGACCATGGCCGACGTGTTCATCCCGTTCCCCGGGGCGAGCGCGCAGGAGGTGGCGCAACTGGTCGCCACGCCGGCCGAGCAGGTGCTCTCGGAGATCGAGGGCATCGACGATATCTACTCCACCTCGCGCCCGAACATGGCGCAGATCACCATCCAGTTCGAGGTCGGCGAGGACCGCACCGCGGCACTGGTGCGCCTGTACAACCAGGTGTTCTCCAACCAGGACTGGCTGCCGCCGGGGCTGGGGGTCGGCGAACCGATCATCAAGCCGATGGGCATTGACGATGTGCCGATCGTCAACGTGACCCTGTGGACCGAGGACCCCGAGCGTGGCGGGCACGATCTGCTGCGCGTCGCGCACGGGATCGAGGCCGAGCTCAAGCGCGTCCCGGGTACCCGTGATATCTACACAGTCGGCGGGCCGGATCACGTGGTGCACGTGCGCTTCAAGCCGGAGACGCTGGCCGCCTACAACCTGTCGGTGGATGATCTGCGCACCAGCCTGCAGGCCTCCAATTTCTCGCGCGACGCCGGGCAGCTCTACCAGGACGACGAGGAGATCCTGGTCCAGGCCGGCGACTTCATTACCGAGCCCGAGGCCTTTGCCGGGCTGGTGGTCGGGATGCACGACGGCCGTCCGGTCTACCTGGAGGACGTGGCCGAGGTGGTGCAGGGGCCGGCCTATGCCACCGAGCACGTGCGCTTTGCCCATGGCGCGGCCGCCGGCGATCGAGCGCGCGCGGGCAAGAGCCACCCGGCGGTCACCGTGGCGATTGCCAAGCAACCGGGGACCAATGCCCCGGATATCGCCGACGCCCTGGTCCAGCGCCTGGATCAACTGCGCGGGACCTATATCCCCGACGGCATCGAGACGACCATCACCCGCAACTACGGGGTGACCGCCGACGACAAGGCGAACACCCTGATCCAGAAGCTGATCCTCGCGACCGCCTCGGTGGTCATCCTGGTCTGGATCGCGCTGGGCTGGCGCGAGGCCTTCATCGTCGGTGTGGCCGTGGTGATCACGCTGGCGATCACGCTGTTCGCTTCCTGGGCCTATGGCTTCACGCTCAACCGCGTGTCGCTGTTCGCGCTGATCTTCTCCATCGGGATCCTGGTGGACGATGCCATCGTGGTGGTGGAGAACATCCACCGGCACATGGCCAAGGGCGGCAGGAAATTCCTCGAGGCCATCCCGCTCGCGGTGGACGAGGTCGGCGGACCGACCATCCTCGCGACCTTCACCGTGATCGCGGCCCTGCTGCCGATGGCCTTCGTGACCGGGCTGATGGGGCCGTACATGAGCCCGATCCCGATCAACGCCTCGATGGGGATGATCATCTCGCTGGCGGTGGCCTACGTGGTCACGCCCTGGCTGACGTACAAGGTCCTGCGCCGCCAGGCCGAGCAGCATGCGCATGCCGCACCGGCTGGCGGCGGGCATGGCGCGGAAGGCGAGAGTGCCTCCGCCGGGCTGATGAAGGTCTTCAACCGCCTGCTGTTGCCGTTTCTCGGAACCTCCGGGCGCAAGAAGACCAACCGCCTGGTGCTGTGGGTCGGGACCCTGGTGCTGATCCTGGGCTCGGTGTCGCTGGCCTACTTCCAGCTGGTGGTCATGAAGATGCTGCCCTTCGATGACAA
>JBJHBC010000086.1:0-5887 GCA_050485285.1 Thioalkalivibrio sp. | reverse complement strand
CTGGACAGCCCGCTGTACGGCATGTTCGACATGTTCTTCGGCCTGCGCGATCAGCCGATGGCCTATGGCGAACCGCTGGAGCAGCTGTTCATCAGCCAGCCGGACAACCCGTACAACTTCTCCCTGAAATGGGACGGCGAGTGGCAGGTGACCTACGAGACCTTCCGCGACATGGGCATCGCCTACTCGGTGGGGCTGATCCTGATCTACCTGCTGGTGGTCGCGCAGTTCCGCTCGTACATGGTGCCGCTGATCATCATGGCGCCGATCCCGCTGACCGTGATCGGGGTGATGCCGGGGCATGCGTTCATGGATGCCTTCTTCATGGACGCCAAGTTCACCGCGACCTCGATGATCGGGATGATCGCGCTGGCCGGGATCATCGTGCGCAACTCGATCCTGCTGGTGGACTTCATCAACGAAGAGATCCGCCGCGGCGTGGAGGTGATCGAGGCGGTGGTGCACGCGGGTGCGGTGCGTGCCAAGCCCATCATCCTGACCGGGCTGGCGGCGATGGTCGGCGCCGGGTTCATCCTGGATGACCCGATTTTCTCTGGCCTGGCGATCTCGCTGATCTTTGGCGTGTTCGTCTCTACCCTGCTGACGCTGGTGATTATCCCGGTGCTGTACTACCTGTACGTGCGCAACCGGGTCGAGCTGATCCGCGCCCAGGCGGCGTAGGCGGATCGCGTCATCGCGAGGCGCGCAGCGCCGTGGCGATCTCTGTGCCCGACTGCGACGCCGGGCAGGGCGAGCATCGGGATTTCGTCGCGCGGTTACTCGCTGCGCTCGCCCTTCGGGCCGGCCTGTGGCCGTTCAACGCGCTTCGCGCTTTTGTGCCACGGCCCCTTGCAGGGCCTCGCAATGACGCGGCCGGGTTCCGGTGTTTTCGCCGTGTGCCGGCATGCGGCTACAATCGGTGCCACCTGAACGAACCGGAGACGCTCGATGGATGTCGAGATGGGAGAAGAGGGCCTGAACGTCCTCGGAATCAGCCGCGAACAGTGCGCCACCCTGGTCGAGACGCTGAAGGCCAGCGAGGACCAGCGCTTCATGGATGACCCCGAACTGCGCAAGCTGTTCAAGCTGCTGGCCGTGCTGCAGAGCGATCTGTGGGACGACATGACCGCCGGGCAGTTCGACTTCGCCCCCTACAAGAAGCAATAGCCCTGCCCGGTGCCGTCCCTGGCACCCGTACCGGAGTGCTCCATGCCCGACAATGATTCCCGCCGGCCGTCCAATTTCGTGATCGGCAACATCTTCCTTGGCGCCGCCGCCATCATGCTGTTCTTCTTCGTGACGCTCTGGGAGATCCTCGGGGTGTTTGCACTGCTGATGTGGATGGGCCTGGCGGCGATCGGGGTCTATTTCATCGTCAAGGACAAGGACATCAATCCGGGCGGTCCGCCGAACTGACCCGGTGACACCGTCACGTCCGCCTCTCGTGACGCCAACCCCGGCATCGCCGGGGCTGGCGCGCCTGCGGGGCGAATTCCTCGAGTCACTGGCGCAGCGGGTCGCGGATCTGGAGGCCCTGTCTGGCCAACTCGACGGCACGTTTGCGGATGGCGAACGCCTGATCGCTCTGTACCGCGAGGCCCAGGCACTGGCACAGTCTGGGCAGGTTTTCGATGTCGGCTTGATCCGCGGCGCAGCGGAATCGCTGCGGGCCGCCCTGGCCGGCGTACGCCGCGCCCCGCCCGGACCGGATCGTGACCTGATTGTCGCGGGTGTGCGCCGGCTGGCCACGGCCGTGGAGGCCTACCGGCAGCGGGCGCGGCCGGCGGCGCAGGCGTGCATGCAGCCCGTGGGGGGGCGTCCGGCGGAGTCACGAGTCCGCCTGATCGACGACGGCGGCGCGGTCGGCGAGGCGGTGGCCCGTATGCTGGCCGACCAGGGTTTTCGCGTAACCCGGGGCGAGGCGGCCGTGGCCGACGACGAGCCACTTTCCGCGTTGGTGCTGTGTGCCGACGTGGTCGCGGCGGACGGGGGCGGCTTGCCGGGGCTTGCGTCTGCGCTGGCCAGCGGGCTTCCGGTGCTGGCCGTCGCGCAGGCCTGGAGTCCCGGCGCCCGCCTCGAATGCGTGCGCCAGGGGGTGACGCGCTGCCTCGATCACCCCCTGGTAACCGACACTCTGGTCGAGCAGCTGATGCAGATCGGCGGCGTAATCGTGGAGTCGGATTATCGCGTGCTGCTGGTCGCCGGGGAGGCGGACAGCGAACTCGCGCATCATCTGGCCGCTTCCGGGCTGGAGGTCTCGACGGTGTCGGACCCGGAGGATGCGCGCCTCCGGCTGGGCGAGACCGGCGCCGATGTGGTGGTCCTCGATCTGCAGGGGCTGGACGAACCGGCGGAATCGTTTGTCGCGCTGCTGCGTACTCGGGACAACGGGGGGGCGGTCCCGCTGCTGTTCCTGACCGAGGACCCCGGACGGATCAATGCCCTGATGACCGTGCACCCCGGTGTGGCGGGGGTGTTTCTGAAGCCCGTGGAGCCGGCCCGTATCCAGGCCGCGATTGCCGCGCGGGCGCGCCAGATGCGCCAGATCGACGGGGTCAGCCAGTCCTATCGCGATGCCCTGTACGAGCGCGAACGCGAGCATGTGGCCGTCAACGAACACGCCCTGGTCAGTATCGCGGACGTGGCCGGCAACATCGTCTACGCCAACGAGCGCTTTTCCCGGGTCAGCGGCTATGCGGTGTCCGAGCTGATGGGCCGCAATCACCGCATCCTGAAGTCCGGCCAGCATTCGCCGGAATTCTATGCCGAGCTCTGGTCCACCATCGCGTCCGGGCGCGTCTGGCAGGGCGAGGTGTGCAATCGTGCGCGCGACGGCTCGCTGTACTGGGTGGAGACCACCATCGTCCCGTATCTCGGGAGTAACGGGCGCCCCTACCAGTACGTGTCGATCCGCACCGAGATCACCCACGTGAAGCATCAGGAGCACCGCCTGCGCTCCAGTCAGATCTTCGCCAACATGGGGACCTGGGAATGGGCGCCGAACCGCGAGGCGCTGGGCTGGTCGGAGCGCATCCCGCCGCTTCTGGGCTATCCCGAGGGCGGGCTGGAACCCACGGTCGCCAATTTCGTGCAGGCGGTGCACCCCGACGATCGCGTCCGGGTGCGCAATGCGATCGCCAGCAGCCTGCGCCGCGGGTCCTACCTTGAACTGGAGCATCGCGTCATCTGGCCCGACGGCTCGGAGCACTGGCTGCTCGAGCGCGGCGATGTGGTGCGGGATCAGGACGGCGAGGTCCTGTATATGCTGGGTGTGATGCAGGACATCACCAAGCGCAAGACCTCGGAACTGGCATTGTCCCAGCTCTCCACCCGGCTGCTGGAATCGCAGCGCCTGGCGCGCATCGGCAACTGGGAGATGGACCCGCAAAGCGGGGCGATCACGTGGTCGCGGGTCATCCACGAGATCTTCGAGGCGGATGCGGGGGATGCGTCCTTCGGGCGCGACGCATACCTGGCGCTGGTGCACCCGGAGGATCACGAGCCGGTGACGGACTTTCTGCAGGGACTGAACGCGGCCGGACACCACGAACTCGGTCACCGGGTGCAATTCCGGGACGGGCGGACCCGCTTTGTCCACGTCATCGCCAGTGTCAGCCTGGATGCAGAGGGCCGACCCGCGCACATCGCCGGAAGCCTGCAGGACATCACCGAACTGCACGAGGCCCAGGAACATCTGGCCCTGTTCCAGCGTATCTTCGAGTCCTCCGGGCAGGGCATCGCGGTGGTGGACCGTGCGGGCCGCTTCGTTTACGTGAATGCCGCCGCCCGCGAGATGGTGGGCTACGAGTCGAGCGAGATGCTGGGCCGGAGTTTCCGCGAGATGGATATCATCCCCGAGGACTCCGAAGAGGAGGCGCGGGAGATCGACCGGGTGCTTTCCGAAGGCGGTTCCTGGGCCGGAAAGCTGCCCCACCGCTGCGCCAACGGGGCGGTGTTCATCACCGTCAGCAACATCGGCGTCGTCCTCGACGATCGCGGCGAACCGCAATACGGCTTCAATATCTTCAGCGACTTCACCGACGAGCTGCGCCGTCGCGCCGAGTTGCACCGTGCGCGCGAGGCGGCCGAGGCAGCGAACCGGGCCAAGTCGGACTTCCTGTCCAACATGAGCCACGAGCTGCGCACGCCGATGAACGCGGTTCTCGGGTTTGCCCAGTTGCTGGAGCGCGATCCAGGGCTGGATGAACACCAGCGCGGTCATCTCGATGAAATAACACGCGCCGGGCGCCATCTGCTGGACCTGATCAACGAGATCCTGGACCTGGCGCGGATCGAGGCGGGGCGCATGCAGGTGGAGCCGGAACCGGTCGCCGTGGACCCGCTACTGGATGAATGCCTGTCCCTGCTGGAGCCCCTGGCGCGCGAGCATCGCGTGGCGCTCGCAGCGGAGCCCCTGCCGACGGTGAGGGTGCAGGCCGACCCCCGGCGTTTGAGGCAGGTGCTCCTGAACCTGCTGTCCAACGCGGTCAAGTACAACCGGCCGGACGGGCGCGTCCGCGTGACCTGCGAACACGAGGCCTCGGGCGTGCGGATCGCGGTGCACGACGACGGGCCGGGGCTGACGCCGGAGCAGTGCCAGCGGCTGTTCCAGCCCTTCGAACGCCTGGTGGCCGAGGAGCAGGGAATCGAGGGGAGCGGGGTGGGCCTTGCGGTGACCCGCAACCTGGTCGAGCTGATGGATGGCGAGATCGGGGTCGACAGTATGCCGGGTACGGGCAGTACCTTCTGGTTCCGCCTGCCCGCGGCGCAGGAGCACCTCTCGCCCGCGGCCGGAGAGGATGCGGCCGCCGCCTCGGACGTTGCGATCCGGGAGGGTTGCCGGGTGCTCTGCATCGAGGATCATGCCGCCAATCAGCGCCTGCTGCGCGAGATGCTGAGGCAGCAGGGGGTGAGCGACTGCCGGGTGGCGGACTCTGCCGTGGCGGGCCTGGACATGGCCCTGCGGGACCCGCCGGGGCTCGTCCTGCTCGACCTGAATCTGCCGGTGATGGATGGCTTTCAGGTGTTGCGCGCGCTGCGCGCCGAGGCGGCGCTGGCGGCGATCCCGGTGATCGCGGTAACGGCCGATGCCACCGAGGCCACGCGCGAGCGGGCGGCGGCGGCCGGCTTCGATGCTCTGCTCACCAAACCGATCGGGGCGAGCGATCTGCTGGGTGCGCTGCAGCGCTGTGCCGTGGGTCGCGCGAGCCACTGAGGCGCCGCGCGCGTTGGAGATCCTCAAAGGAAGAGGAACGCGACAATCGCGATCGCCGCGGCCACGGCGACGGCGTCCGCGGTCAGCGCGGCGGCCAGGGTGTGGCGCACGCGCTTGATACCGATGGCGCCGAAGTACACCGCGAGCACGTAGAAGGTGGTCTCGGTCGAGCCCTGCAGGGTGGAGACCAGGATGCCGACGTGGGTGTCCGGCCCGGTGGCCGGGTCCTGCATGATGCCGGCCATGATGCCGTAGGCGCCGGAGCCGGACAGCGGGCGCAGCAGGGCCATGGGCAGGGCCTCGGCCGGCAGGCCGAACGGGGTCGTCAGCGGCCCGACCAGCCCGACGAACATGCCTAAAGCACCGCTCTCGCGCAGCATCCCCACGGCGACCAGGATCGCCACGAGGTAGGGGATGATGCGCAGGGCCACATTGAAGCCCTCCTTGGCCCCCTCGACGAAGACCTCGTAGACCGGCACGCCACGGATGACTCCGTAGGACAGGAAGCCGACGACCAGCCCGGGGATAATCCAGGGTGCGATCGCCTGGCCATAGAGGATCGTCAGCGGGATGATCGCGAGCACCCCGGCCAGTACCGTCAGCGAGACCCAGGCCGGGTAGCCCTCGGTGGGGACCTCGATATTCATCGGCTGCTGGTCGGGCTGGGCGCGG
>JBJHBC010000085.1:1875-9073 GCA_050485285.1 Thioalkalivibrio sp. | reverse complement strand
GGCCAGCCCCGCCGTGACGCTAGCCGCCGGTCATGGACATGAAGCGCATGACCTTTTCCGGCCGCTCGGAGAATTCGTGGCGTTCTGGTTTCAGGTTGATGGCCTGAACCACCAGGTCCTCCAGTTCGGAATCGGTGCAGCCCTCGCGCAGGTAGGGGCGCAGGTTCAGGCTGTGGTCGTTGCCGAGGCAGGTGTAGATCGTGCCGTCCACGGACAGGCGCACGCGGTTGCAGGTGTCGCAGAAGTGCTGCGAGATCGGGGTAATGAAGCCGATGCGCACCGGCGTATCGGGGATCTGCATGTAGCGCGCCGGGCCGCCGCCGGGCATCACCCCGGGCACCAGGTTGTAGCGTTCCTCCAGGCGGGCGCGTACGTCCTGCAGGTTCACGTAATGGCCTTCTTTCGCCTCGCGCCCGGTGTCGCCCATCGGCATGGTCTCGATGAAGCGCAGGGTGAACCCGTGCTCGATGCAGAAGTCGACCATGTCCTCCACCTCCGGCTCGTTGATCCCGCCCATCACGACCATGTTGATCTTGATCGGGTCGAGCCCGGCGGCCTTGGAAGCCATCAGGCCGTCCAGCACCTTCTCCAGCTTGCCACCGGTGATCTCCTTGAAGACCTCGGGCTTGAGCGAGTCGAGACTGACATTGATGCGGCCGACGCCGGCGTCCTTGAGCTCCTGGGCATGGCGGGCCATGCGGGTGGCGTTGGTGGACAGCGAGATGTCGTCGATGCCGGGCAGGGCGTGCAGGCGTGCGGCCAGGTCCGGCAGGTTCTTGCGCACCAGCGGTTCGCCGCCGGTCAGGCGCACGCGCCGGGTGCCCAGGCGGCCGAAGGCCCCCATCACGCGTTCGATCTCCTCGAAGCTGAGCCAGTGATCCGGCTCCTCGAAGTCGCGAAAGCCCTTGGGCATGCAGTAGAAGCAGCGCAGGTCGCAGCGGTCGGTGACCGACAGACGGACATACTCGATGCGGCGTCCGAAGGCGTCTACCAGGGCGTTCTCGTCCTTGAGGGGGTGTTCCATGGGGTGATCCGTGCTGTCGATGGGGGCGATATGTTTCATCACACACATCGTAGACCACTTCTCCGGGAACGCAACAACAATGCCTCAGAATCGTTGCGGCAATAAACAAAATCTCTCACAGATAAGTTTGACTGATTCCAAGATAAGAACTTTTCGTTGGCCAAAAGCCCGGCTTATGGCCAAACTGGCCCATGAATAAGCAAACCGTAATCTATGGGGTCGTCTGAATGAGCGCGTTGCCCGAGTTCGAGAACCACAGCGAGCAGGAGATCAAGTACACCACCTGCTACATGTGTGCCTGCCGCTGCGGCATCAAGGTTACCGTCCAGAACAACAAGGTCCGCTATATCCAGGGCAACCGGCATCACCCGATCAACAAGGGTGTGCTGTGTGCCAAGGGTAACGCGGGGATCATGAAGCAGCAGTCCCCGGCGCGCCTGCACCAGCCGATGCGCCGCAAGCCCGGCACCGAGCGCGGCGCCGGCGAGTTTGAGCCGATCTCCTGGGACGAGGCCCTGGACATGCTGTCCACGCGGTTGCAGAAGATCCGCGAGACCGACCCGCGCAAGCTGGCGTTTTTCACCGGCCGCGACCAGATGCAGGCCCTGACCGGCCTGTGGGCGACCCAGTTCGGTACCTACAACTGGGCGGCCCACGGCGGCTTCTGCTCGGTGAACATGGCGACCGGCGGCCTGTATACCACCGGTTTCGCGTTCTGGGAATTCGGCGACCCCGACTGGGACCGCACCAAGTACCACATGCTCTGGGGCGTGGCGGAAGACCATGCCTCCAACCCGATCAAGATCGGGCTGGAGAAGCTCAAGCGCCGCGGTGGCAAGTTCGTCGCGATCAACCCGGTGCGCACCGGCTACCAGGCGATTGCCGACGAGTGGGTGGGCATCAAGCCCGGTACCGACGGCCTGTTCGCGCTGTCGATGCTGCACGTGCTGCTGAAGAACGACCAGTTCGACTGGGACTTCCTGGTGCGCTACACCAACGCCACCCAGCTGGTGGTGCAGACCCCGGGGCAGAAGGGCGATGGCCTGATCCTGCGTGACGAGGCCGGCAACCCGCTGGTCTGGGAACTGGAGCAGGAAGCCTTCGTCGACGGCAGCCAGGTGGATATCAAGCCGGCTTTGTTCGGCGAATACACCGCCCCGGATGGCCGCCCGGTCAAGACCGTGATGACGCTGCTGGCCGAGCGTTACCTGAGCGACGAGTATTCCCCGGAGAACACCGCCGAGGTCACCGGCGTCCCGGCCAGCCAGACCGAGCGCCTGGCGCTGGAGATGGCCCACGTCGCCTTCAAGGAGACCATCGAGCTCGATATCGAGTGGACCGACTCCTGGGGCCGCAAGCACGACAAGGTGTTCGGGCGTCCGGTGTCCATGCACGCGATGCGCGGCATCTCCGCACACTCCAACGGCTTCCAGACCTGCCGCGCGATCCATCTGCTGCAGATCATGCTCGGCTCGGTGGACTGCCCCGGCGGTCACCTGGCCAAGCCGCCGTATCCCAAGCATGTCCCGCCGGGCATCAAGCCGGCCAAGGAATGCGCGCCGAACACCCCGCTGAAGAGCCCGCCGCTCGGTTTCCCGACCGCGCCGGAGGACCTGGTCATCGATGACGACGGCAACCCGTTGCGCATCGACAAGGCCTTCTCCTGGGATGCCCCGATCTCCAACCATGGCCTGATGCACATGGTGGTGACCAACGCGGTCAACGGCGATCCCTATCCGATCGACACGCTGATCTTCTTCATGGCGAACATGTCCTGGAACTCCTCGATGAATACCGCCGAGGTGATGGACATGCTGCGGGCGAAGGACGAGAACGGGGAATACAAGATCCCGTTCCTGGTGGTCGCCGACGCGTTCCACTCGGAGACGGTCAACTTCGCCGATCTGGTGCTGCCGGATACGACCTATCTGGAGCGCTACGACACCATCTCCATGCTGGACCGCCCGATCTCCGAGCCGGCCGCGGCGGCGGACTCCATCCGCCACCCGATCCTCGAGGTCGATCGCGACGTGCGTCCCTGGCAGGAGGTCATGGTCGAGCTGGCCGGGCGTCTGAAGTTCCCGGCGTTCACCAAGGACGACGGCAGCCGCAAGTTCGCCGACTACAAGGACTTCATCGTCAACTTCGAGAAGGAGCCGGGTATCGGC
Organism: Thioalkalivibrio sp.; assembly: GCA_050485285.1. Classification (GTDB taxonomy): domain Bacteria; phylum Pseudomonadota; class Gammaproteobacteria; order Ectothiorhodospirales; family Ectothiorhodospiraceae; genus Thioalkalivibrio. The sequence continues at coordinate 5,881 of JBJHBC010000085.1, read as the reverse complement.
TTCCTGTCCGGCTATCGCGGCAAGGACGGCAAGACCCATCTGCGCGGCGAGCCGAACCCGAAGCAGTGGGAGGCGTACATCGAGAACCAGGGGTTCTTCGTGCACCACCTGGCGCCGAACCAGCAGTTCTACCGCTTCGCCAACAAGGACTACCTCGAGCTGGCCAAGCACGCCGGCTGGGTGGGCAAGACCGATCCGATCACGATCGAGCTCTACTCCGAGACCCAGCAGCGCTTCAAGCTCGCCGGCCAGGGCCTGTATGACGGCCCGCAGCCGACCAAGCAGGAGCACAAGGACCGCCTGACGCAGTTCTTCGATCCGCTGCCGATCTGGCACAAGCCGCTGGAGCAGACCCGCATCGACGAGGACGAGTACCCGTTCTACGCGGTCAACCAGCGTCCGATGTTCATGTACCACTCCTGGGATTCCCAGAATGCCTGGCTGCGCCAGATCTGCGCCCAGAACTACCTGTACATGAACCGCGGCAAGGCGGAGTCCATGGGCATCGCGGACATGTCCTGGGTCTGGCTGGAGTCGCACAACGGCAAGATCCGCGTGCAGGTGAAACTGATCGAGGGCTGCGAGCCGAACACCGTCTGGACCTGGAACGCCATCGGCAAGCAGAAGGGCGCCTGGGGCCTGAAGCCGGACGCGAACGAGTCCAACAAGGGCTTCCTGATGAACCACCTGATCAGCGAGCTGCTGCCGAAGAAGGGCGATCCGGTGGACAACATCACCAACTCCGACCCGGTCACCGGCCAGGCCGCGTGGTACGACCTGAAGGTCAAGATCACGCCGGCGGACCCGGACGAGGCCAGCACCTGGCCCGACTTCGACACGATCAAGCCGGCGCCCGGCATGTCCGAGGCCCCGGACCAGTTGCGCTACGCGGCGCACAAGCCGGTGCACCTGAACCGTTCCATCCGCGACGTGCTGACGCGCGGCTCGCTGGACGACGAACAGTAGGCATCACGGATCCGGGCCATGCCGCCGGCCGAAGCCGGCGGCCCGAGAGAATTTGAGGAGTACCTGAAATGCGACTTGGACTCGTAATCGACATGGATACCTGCGTGGGCTGTCACGCCTGCGCGGTGGCCTGCAAGCAGTGGAACACCAGCGGTACCACCGGCGCGCTGACCGACTATCGCCCCTATGGCGAGGACCCCAGCGGCGTGTGGTTCAACCGCATTCGCCACTACGAAGTGGGTGATTACCCCAACAACAAGACCGTGAACATACCGATGTCCTGCATGCACTGCCAGCATGCCGACTGCGTGAATGTCTGCCCCACCGGCGCCTCCTACAAGCGCCCGGAAGACGGCATCGTGCTGGTCGACCAGGACAAGTGCATGGGCTGCAACTACTGCGCCTGGGCCTGCCCCTACGGTGCGCGCGAGCTGGACCGCGAAGACGGCGTGATGAAGAAATGCACGCTGTGCGTGGACCGTATCTACGACGAGCAGCTGCCGCCGGAAGAGCGCCAGCCCGCCTGCGTGATCACCTGCCCGGCGCACGCCCGGTTCTTCGGTGACTTCGACGATCAGGACTCCGAGGTCAGCCGCCTGGTGCGCGAGCGCGGCGGCGTGAAGCAGATGCCGGAGCTGGGTTACAAACCGGTCAACACCTATCTGCCCCCGCGTATCACCCGCCCGATCCCCACCGACGATGTGCGCGCCAACAAGCTCGTTACTTCGGTGAAGGACTGGGTCAACAAGATGGTCGCGCGCTAGGCGCGGCCCGAACGGGAGAATTCATATGCATCCGGCATTTTCCGTCATCCTGTTTACCGTCATCTCGGGTGCGGGCTACGGCCTGTTCATCCTGCTGGCGGCCTTCCATCTCGCGGGTATCGGCCCGGCCATGAGCCACGGCGAGCTGCTGGCCCACGGCCTGGTGTCGCTGGGGATGATCACCCTGGGACTGATGCTTTCCACCGGCCACCTGGCGAACAAGAAGAACGCCTGGCGTTCGTTCATGCGCTTCAAGACCTCCTGGCTGTCCCGGGAGGCCGTGTTCGCGGTGCTGTTCTATCCGTTCGCCGGGGTCTATGGCTTGGGCGTGCTGCTGCAGGGTTCGGCCATCGGGCCGCTCCCCGCCATGGCCGGCGCGATCGCGGCCGTTCTGGCCGTGATCACCCTGTTCTCCACCGGCATGATCTACGGCTGCCTGAAGACCATCCGCCAGTGGAACACGGCGCTGACCCCGGCCAACTACATCATGCTGGGCATCGCGACCGGCACCACGCTGTTCGCCGCCATCGCCGCGGTGTTCGGCAATGCCACCACGCTGCATGCGGGCGTGGCCATCGTCGCGCTGCTGGCCGCCGCGTTGCTCAAGGGGATTTACTACTTCTGGATCTCGCGCGTGAACGGTCCGACCATCAACACTGCCACCACCTTCAACCGGGCGACCGTGCGGCTGCTGGATACCGGCCACACCGCCGGCACCTTCCTGACCGACGAATTCGGCTACGACCCGCGCAAGGACACCATCGACAACATCAAGATGGGCGTCTTCCTGCTCGGCTTCATCGCCCCGGTGCTGGTCTTCGGTTCGATCCTCTCCGGTGCCCCGGCCGGCATCGCCTGGCTGGCGGCGGTCTCGAGCCTGATCGGGATCGGCATGGAGCGCTGGCTGTTCTTCGCCGAGGCCAAGCACGTGGTTCGCCTCTATCATGGCGCCCAGACCTGCACCGACTCCCTGGCCGAGCCCAGCCGCGTCGGCCCGGAAGTGGCCGCGGATGCTCGCCGTGGCGACACGCCGCGCGCCGAACTGGGCGATACGCCCGGGGGCTCCGGCTCCTGAGTCGGGCGCAACCACGCGGTTTACCCGGGGCAGCCGGGTAAACCGCGCCCAAGGCCAGGGCGGCGATGATCCGCGGCCCTGGCCTTTTCTGTCTGGAGGGGGCTGTCCCGAGCGGGGCCCGTCCCGCCCTACCGGCCCTTGTCGTTCTCGTGCATCCCGTGAACGATGAAATACCCGACATACGCGAAGAAGGCCGCGATGCCCACCAGCGTCACGATCGTCAGAATCCCGATGGGCGACTGAAACATGATTTCCATCAGCATGATCTTTCCTCCGGTTGGGTCCATGCACTTCCGACGCTAGCGCTGGTTTTTCTCCCCGGACTTGATCCAGATCATGACTGGCTCCGATCGGGGCGGTCGTCTGGTCACCGTGCCCGGCCGGTGCGTATCATCGGCAGGCTACACGGCGGATTGCGCCCCGGTGTCTGGCCGGCGGCGTTGCGAGGCGCTCTTGAAACACTGGTACACCGTCCACTGCAAACCCCGCGAGGAGGCCCGTGCAGAGGCCAATCTGGCCCGGCAGGGCTATCGCACCTTCCGTCCGCTGATCCGGCGCGCCACGCGGCGCGGGGGGCGTCGCTCCACGGTGACCGAGTCCCTGTTCCCGCGCTATCTCTTCGCCGAACTGTGCGACCAGAGCGAAAACTGGGCACCCATCCGTTCCACCCGGGGGGTCCTGGGGCTCGTTCGTTTTGGTCATGTCCCGATCCCGGTGCCCGAGCCGGTGATCGAGGCGATACGCCTGCGAATGGACCCGGCGAGTGGGTGCCTCGATCTGACCCGTGACGCGGATTTCGCCGCCCGACAGCCCGTCACGATCACCGAGGGCCCCTTCCAGGGCCACGAGGCGCTCTTTCTTGCGCGAACCGGGGAAGAGCGGGTCATCGTGCTGATGCAGATCATGAACCAGAGCCAGGAGGTCGAACTGCCGGCTGCGGCGGTGGGCCCTGCGGCCTTGGTAAGCGCCTCCTAGGTGTGGAGGCGCTGGGTCGAACGCAGGTTTGTGAGACATGGTCGGGGCGCTTGCGCCCGAGAGCGTGAGCGGGGGGCGAAGCACGGCTTCGCGCCGGCGAACGCCCCGAGGCTATCGCCGAGGGGCCGGGCTGGCTGCGCGACCTGCGGTCGCTTGGCCCTTCGGGCCGGCACCGCCTGTGGCGGTACCGCGCGTCGGCCCGCGTTGCGGGCCTCGGCTCGAACGG
>JBJHBC010000085.1:0-1775 GCA_050485285.1 Thioalkalivibrio sp. | reverse complement strand
GCGGGCCTCGGCTCGAACGGAGGTTCGAATCGGGCCCTCAGACACCCCATTACGCAGAAAGGGACCACGAGGGTCCCTTTCTGCGTAATGGCGCGCCCGAGAGGATTCGAACCTCTGACCTCTGCCTCCGGAGGGCAGCGCTCTATCCAGCTGAGCTACGGGCGCAAGACTCGTAATCATACGGGCGGGGCCTCCGGTGCGTCCAGCCATATTTGACCGCCCTGCTTGGTTTGTGGTCGCGCCCTGCATGATGCCCTATACTCTGCGCCCGATTTGCGCGTACCGCGCGAGCGCTTTCGAAAGAGCACACCACAAGGCCACGCATGGCCAGGATCTCGGAGGGAGAGAAGTGGGAAATCAACCGATCAAGATGGACACCGGGAACAAGGTGTTGCTGTTTATCGCGTCGCTGGCGCTGCTGGCTACGGTGCTGTTTCTGGTGTCGCAGCTTGCGGGCTGGATTGCAGGTATGACGGGGTCCCAGGCCGAGGCCGTGAGTGAGGAGCGTATTGCCCAGCGCATCGCCCCCATCGGTCAGGTGGTCTCCGGCGAGGTGGATACCGCGGCCGAGCCGGCCGACCTCAGCGCAGGGGATATCTATTCCAACGTCTGTGCCGCCTGCCACGACGCCGGCGTCTCCGATGCCCCGATCATGGGCGAGACGGACGAATGGAGCAATCGCCTGAACGACAAGGGTCTGGAGACCTTGTTCGACCATGCCATCAACGGGTTCAACGCCATGCCCGCGCGCGGCGGCGACTCGAGCCTGACCGACGAGCAGGTCCGCGAGGCAGTGGCCTACATGCTCGACGAGGCCGGCGTCGATCACGATTACGAGGGTAGCGATAACGGCAACGGCAATGGTAACGGCGACGCCGCTGCCGAAGATTCTGCTGCGGGCGAAGACCCGGTCGCCACCACCGAGGGCGGCGAAGCCGCGCCCGAGGAAGAGGCCGATGGGGGTGCAACGATCGCGCTCGAAGAGGGTGACGCGGAGCGTGGCCAGTCGCGCTTCAATACCTGTGTTGCCTGCCACGGCGCGCAGGGCCAGGGCACCCCGGTGTTCCCGAAGCTGGCCGGGCGTGATGCCGAGTACATCGCCGACAAGCTGGTTCGCTATCGCGCGGGCGAAACAATCGGCGACCAGACCGCGCTGATGGCGCCGAACGCCGCCAACCTGTCGGATCAGGACATCGCCGATCTGGCCGTGTACGTCGCGACCTTCGAAGACTGATCGCGCAGCCGCACTGCGACCTCAAGGCCCCGCCCGGGCTTCCCGGCGGGGCCTTTTTGTTGCCGGGCTACTGGGTGCGCCAGTGATCCAGGGCGCGATAGCTGAGTGCCTCGGTCAGGTGCGGCGTTGCGATCTGGTCCGCCTCGCTCAGGTCGGCGATGCTGCGTGCCACCCGCAGGATGCGGTGGTAGGCCCGCGCGGATAACCGGAAGCGCTCGGCCGCCTTGTCCAGCAACTGCCGGTCTCCTTCCGCGAGGGCGGCGTGTCGCTCCAGCCCCACGCCATCCAGTCCGCTGTTCAGTCCGTCCTGGCGAGCCTTCTGCACCGCGCGTGCCCGGGCCACGCGCTCCGCGACGGTGGTCGATCCCTCGGTCGCGGTGGCCGCACCGGTCAGTTCGGCCGGCGGGATGCGCGGGACCTCGATGGCGAGGTCGATCCGGTCCAGCAGCGGTGCGGACAGGCGCTTGCGATGCCGCGCCCGTTGTTCCGGGGTGCATTCGCAACGCTCGGCCAGGTCGCAGTCGAAGCCCTGCGGGCAGGG
>JBJHBC010000084.1:2880-9103 GCA_050485285.1 Thioalkalivibrio sp. | reverse complement strand
CGCAGACTGTCGCCGATCAGGTGATAGCGTTCCCAGCGGGCCCGGTCCTCCTCGGACCGCACCAGCTCGTCCATCAGGCGACGCGTCTCGAAGTCATCCGTTTCTCCGTCCACCAGGGCCGACAGACGTTCGTTCTTGGAGACTTGTTCTTTCATGGCGCTACTCGTTCAGTTGTTGTCTAGCAACGGACGCAAGGTCCGGTCGATGGCCTCGCGGGCCCGGAAGATGCGCGAGCGGACCGTGCCGATCGGGCATCCCATCGTCTGCGCGATCTCCTCGTAGCTCAGTCCCTCGATCTCGCGCAGCGTGATGGCCATCCGAAGGTCGTCGGGCAATTCCTCGATGGTGCTTCGCACCGCCCCTTCAATCTCTTCGGACAACAGCTCCCCCTCCGGGGTTGCACTGTCCTTCAGGGCGGAGTCGCCGCCCATCTGTTCCGCGTCCTGCGCATCGACCTCGGCCTCGGGCCGACGCCGTCCCTGGGAGACAAGGTGGTTCTTGGCCGTGTTGATGGCGATGCGATAGAGCCACGTATAGAACGCGCTCTCGCCGCGAAAGTTCGCCAGTCCCTTGTAGGCCTTGATAAAGGCCTCCTGGGACACGTCCAGGGCCGCCGCATGGTCATGGACATAGCGCCCGACCAGATTGACGATCTTGTGCTGATACTTCAGCACCAGGATGTCGAAAGCCGCCTTGTCGCCGTTCTGAACTCGCTTGACCAGGGCCTCGTCGGAAGCCTTCTCGCTCATGCGGGGACTCCCGCCAGCACACCGGTCTCCGGTAATCTATGGTGCATGGACCGCCTGACTCGCATTAAGTTCGCTTTGCGCACAACACTGTTGCGCAAGGGCCACATTTTGCTCTGGCAACAAGCGCAGCACGTTACCTGACCCATGGGGACAGTACAACAACCGCGCCTGGCGGACGTCCTCGTGATCGGAAGCGGCGCGGCGGGGCTCTCCGCGGCCCTGCACCTGGCCCCGCATCGACGCGTCACCGTGATCAGCAAGGGCCCGGTGGACGAGGGTTCCACCCGCTATGCCCAGGGCGGCATCTCGGCTGTCCTCGACCGCACCGACTCCTTTGACGCCCATATCCAGGACACCCTGGACGCCGGTGCCGGCCTGTGCGACCCGGACGCCGTACGCCGCGCCGTGGCGGCCGGCCCCGAGGCCATCCACTGGCTGCTCAACCTGGGCGTGCCGTTCACCCGGGAACCCCTGGAAGGCCGCAGCCGCCTGCACCTGACCCGCGAGGGCGGGCACAGCGCGCGCCGGGTCGCGCACGCCGCCGATGCCACCGGCCGCGCGATCGAGGAGGCCCTGGTACGCAGCGCCTCGGGCCAGGGCAGCATCGAGGTCTTCGAACGTCATGTGGCGGTGGACCTGATCACCCAGCCGGTGGATGGCAGCCGCCGCGTGATCGGCGCCTACGTGCAGGACGCGAAGACCCGCGAGGTGGAGACCCTGCTGGCGCCGACCGTGATCCTGGCCACCGGCGGCGCCAGCAAGGTCTACCTGTACAGTTCCAACCCGGACGGCGCGACCGGCGACGGCATCGCCATGGCCTGGCGCGCCGGCTGCCGCATCGCGAACATGGAGTTCATGCAGTTCCACCCGACCTGCCTGTTCCACCCGAAGGCAAAGTCGTTCCTGATCTCCGAGGCGGTGCGCGGCGAGGGCGGCGTGCTGCTCCTGCCAAACGGCGAACGCTTCATGCCGCGCTTCGACGAGCGCGCCGAACTGGCCCCGCGCGACATCGTCGCCCGCGCCGTCGACCACGAGATGAAGCGCCTCGGCATCGACCACGTGAACCTCGACATCAGCCACAAGCCGGCCGAGTTCATCCGCGAGCACTTCCCCACGATCTACAAGCGCTGCCTGGAGTTCGGCTTCGACATGACGCGCGAGTCGCTGCCCGTGGTGCCAGCCGCGCATTACACCTGTGGCGGCGTGATGGTGAACCACTTCGGCCAGACCGACCTGCCCGGGCTGTACGCCGCCGGCGAGGTGTCCTACACGGGGCTGCACGGGGCCAACCGCATGGCCAGCAACTCGCTGCTGGAGTGTCTGGTCTACGCCCGCGCCGCGGCCGATCACATCCTGTCGCAGACCGATCTGCCCGCCCCCGAGCAGCTCCCGGTCCCACCGGCCTGGGACGAGTCCCGGGTCACCGAATCCCAGGAAGAGGTGGTGGTCGCCCACGACTGGGACGAGTTGCGCCGGCTGATGTGGGACTACGTGGGCATCGTGCGCGCCCGCGAACGGCTGCACCGCGCCGAGCGGCGCATCCGCATCCTGCAGGAGGAGATCCACGAGTACTACAGCCACTTCCGCATCTCCCCGGACCTGCTGGAGCTGCGCAACCTGGCCATGGTCGCGGAGATCATCGTGAAGAGCGCCCTGTCGCGCAAGGAGAGCCGCGGGCTGCACTTCATCCGCGACTACCCCGATACCGACCCGGCGCTGGACGGCCAGCCCACCATCCTCGCCCCCGACAACGCCCTGCGCCCGGACGACACCCGCCGGCCGTGAGCGGTATTCCGTTCTTGCCAGGAGCGCAGCGACGAAGCACAAAAGCGGCGAAGCTGCGTTGAACGGCCGCAGGCCGGCCCGAAGGGCCAGCGGAGCGAGTAACCCCCCAACGCTGGCAGTGCGCCGGGATCCGATGGCTTGCGGATGCCAATTGCTTCGTCGCCTGCGGCAACGCCCAATGACGAATTCAGGGCGTCCCCTGGCGCACTACCACCACTTCTCGTATTTCAGCTGGGCCTCGGGGATACCCCATTCCGCCAGCAGGGTGGCCATGTCCTCGATGAACTCGCGCGAGCCGCAGAAATAGAACAGGGCATCGCGCGGCAGGTCGAGCGACTCCAGCAACCGATGGCTGATACGCCCGGTATGGCCCAGCCAGTCCTCCGCCTCGCGCGTAACGGTCAGGCTGACATCGATATTCGGCGCCTCGGCCATGGCCGCAAGCTCCTGCGGGAACAGGACTTCGTCCTGGTGGGCCACGCTGTAGACCAGATGCGCATAGACGTCCGGCATCCCGGCATGGATCGCGCGCAGAATGCCGAACAGCGGCGTGACGCCAATGCCGGCGCCCAGCAGCACCACGTTCTTCGCCATGCCGGGTTCGAAAAAGAAGCTGCCCTGCCCCGGGGTGATGTACACGGTGTCACCTTCCTGCGCGATCGTGTGCAGGTGGTGCGTCGCATGGTGGTGGTCGGCGTACTTGATGGCCAGTTGCAGACGACCGTCCGCGCGCGGCGCGGAGACCACCGAATAGCCACCAACGAAGGGCTTGCCCTCCGACTGCGGAATCACCAGGTCCAGCCACTGCCCCGCCTTGCTGGTAAAGCGCTGCGGGTCCGCCGCCAGGGTAAACACCTTGATCAGCGGCGTGACCTGCTCGATCGTCTCGATCCGGGCCGGCAGGAAGTGGTCGGGCAGTTCGACGGCGTGGGTCATGTCGGATCCTTGGTCTCGTTGTCCGTGCGGCCACCGCGCTCACGGCGGCGGGCTTCCTGATAAAGGGCCTCCTGGGCATCGAAGTCCAGTTCCCCCAGTCCCTGCCCGCCCTCGGCTGCCAGGGCCTCCATGTCCCGAAAGCGGGCCTCGAACTTCCGGGTACTGCCGCGCAGCGCACTCTCCGGGTCTACCCCCAGGTGGCGCGCCCAATTGCTGACGGCAAACAGCACGTCGCCGACCTCCTCGGCGATGCGTTCCGGCGGCTCCCCGTCATCCACGGCGGCCTGCACTTCGGCCAGCTCCTCGTGGATCTTGTCGACCACCGGCGCCGGATCGTCCCAGTCGAAGCCGAGCCGGGCGGCGCGGCGCTGGCTCTTGACCGCGCGCGCCAGCGCCGGGAGGGCCAGCGGGATATCGTCCATGGCGCTGGTCTGGGCGCGATCGGCGCGTTCCTTCGCCTTCTCCGCCTCCCAGGCCGCCTCGCGCGCCGCGTCCGAGGCATGCTCGACCTCGGCGAACACATGCGGGTGCCGGCGCACCAGCTTGTCACCGATGGCCCGGGCAACATCATCGAGGTCGAAGCGACCCGCTTCCTCGGCGATGCGCGCCTGGAACACCACCTGGAACAGCAGGTCGCCCAGCTCGTCGCGCAGCTCGCGGGTATCCGCCGGATCGCCCTGATCGCGGGCGATCACGTCGGCCAGCTCATAGGCCTCCTCCAGGGTGAACGGGACGATGGTGCCGGCGGTCTGCGCCCGGTCCCAGGCGCAGCCGGACTCGGGATCGCGCAGCCGTGCCATGATCGCGCGCAGGCGATCCAGCGGACCCGGCACGTCAACGGGTGTGTGTTCGGTCATCGCGGGAGTGTACGGGGTCCGGCAGGCGGCAAAAACCGCACACCGGATAAACATTCGGAACCGGTGGCTCCTGGCGGAGCCACCGGAAGGGATCGGATTAACCCTGCTGATCGGTCTCGCAGAGGCGCTTCTTCTCGTCCGGCAGGTTATCCGGACAGATGCCGCAGCCCTCGTTGCCGGGCAGGGCCCAGTCGATCTTCTTCGGATACGGCAGGTCCATCTCGTCCATGATCTTCACGAACTCGGCCTCCGGCTTGCCCTTGCCCAGGCGCGGGTTGCGCATCTTCTCCTGGCCGATGGTGGTGATCTGACGTTCCTCGTAGTCATGCGCGGGGTAGACCAGGGTCTCGTCCGGCAGGGTGAAGAACTTGTCCTGGATCGAGTGGTACAGGGTCTTGGCATCCCCAGACTGGAAGTCCGTTCGGCCGCAGGCCTCGATCAGCAGGGCATCACCGGAGAACAGCATCTTCAGGCCGACGTGATCCATCAGATAGGCGTGGTGCGCATCCGTGTGGCCCGGGGTGTACAGCGGGTTGATTACCAGGTTGCCCACCTGAAAGGGCTCGCCCTCGCGCAGGCCAAAATCCCGGCAGGGCAGTTCGTCCATCGCCGGACCGCCCAGCTTGCAGCCGGTCTTCTCGCGCAGCATCCGCGCACCGGTGATGTGATCGGCATGGATATGGGTCTCGATCACGTAGTCGAGACTCAGGCCCATCTCCTGCAGCACGCGCAGATCGCGGTCGACGGTCTCGATGACCGGGTCGATCAGGGCCGTCTTCCCCGTATCCGGGCAGCTCAGCAGATAGGTATAGGTGGACGACTCGTCCTCGAACAGTTGCTTGAAGATCATGGTCTTTGCCTCCGTGGCCCGGCGGGCCGGTCGATGATGGGCTGATGCTAGCGAGCCGGTTCGGGTCGGACCAAACCACCCCGACTTTCCATGCAGGTGTTCCGATGGGAACCCTCCTCCGGGTTGGAGTTCCGCGTGTGGGGGCACTTCATGTCGGGCCAGACGCCCGGCTATCATCCGCGGCTGACATTCGCACTCATCACACGCATGCAAGGGGACTCATCATGGAAGCCAGCCAAGTGGCCGAACTCATCCGCGCCGGCCTGCCGGAGGCCCAGAAGGTCGAGGTCACCGGGGGCGAGGGCAAATTCGAGGCCCTGGTCGTCAGCCCGCAGTTCGCCGGCATGAACGCGGTCAAGAAGCACCAGACCGTCTACGCCACCGTGCGCGATCAGATCGACTCCGGCGAGGTGCACGCGCTGTCCATCCGCGCCTTCACGCCGGAGGACGCACCGGACGCCTGAGGCGTCCACCGCATCTGCCCATGCTGTCACCCAAGGGCCGCGAGGAGATCGAGCGCCTGCTGGAAGGCGGACTGGTCCAGGACTGGGGCGAAGCGGAGACCACGCTGCGCAACGTCACGCGCATGCTGCTGACCACTCGCCCCGACCTGCTGCGCCTGTACTTCACCCCCGAGGCCTGGGAGCAGATCACCACCTGGCCGAAGAAGAAGGCCGCCAACGCGATCATCGCCGCCCTGCGCACCGGGGTAGTCGACACCCTGGGACGCCCGGCCATCGTCAACCGCGAACAGGCCCGGTTCTACCTGCTGTGCTTTCAGGATGACCTCGCCGAGCGCGTCGACGCCTGGTGCCGCGAGCATCCCGAGGAGTGCCCCCGGCGCAGCCGCCAGCACAGCAGCGCCCTGCCCGGTCGGCCAGACGCATGAGCCCCTCCGCGATCCAGACCTGCGGCGACCCCGGCCTGCGGGAGGCCCTCGCGGACCTGCTGGCGCGCTACGGCCTGCGTCTGGTGACACACCCGGCCCGGGCCCCGTTGCCCGGCACCTGGTGGGGCGAACCCGAGGCCGGGATTATCGGCCTGGA
>JBJHBC010000084.1:0-2780 GCA_050485285.1 Thioalkalivibrio sp. | reverse complement strand
GCGGCGCCGCGACGCGGGAATGGATTGGCACAGCACGGACCGGGAACCGCCCCATGGATAGCACCAGCATCGACACCCTGCTTCAGGACCTGGACCTCACCTCCGGCCTGTCGGACCAGGCCCGCAGTGAACTCGCCTCGGCCTGCCTGGCACGGGAGCTGGACGCCGGTCGGCGCCTGCGCCCGCAGGAGGTCGAGGACCGCTACCTGTTCCTGGTAAGCGGCCAGCTGGTCCGCGTCAGCGGCGGCAGCCCGGCGCGTATCACCCTGGATGCGGCCGACCCCGACAGCCCGCTGCAGATGTTCGACCAGAACATCGGCCAGCAGGACTTCCTGATCACCGAGAAGACCTGCCAGATGCTGGAGATCCCGACCGCGGCCCTCGAAAAGGCCCACAGCGCCTCGCTGGTCGTGCATGACACCGACCTGGACGATACCGAAGGCGCCTTCTTCGGCGAGCTCTACGACCTGATCACCAGCAACCGGCTGGAGCTGCCGACCATGCCGGAGATCGCGCTGCGTATTCAGGAACTGACCAACGACCCGGACGCCGACCTCGACAAGCTGACCGAGGTCATCCAGCGTGACGGCACCATCGCCGGGGCGTTGCTGCACGCGACCAACAGCCCGCTGTTCCGCGCCGCCAAGCAGATCCAGTCCGTGCGGGACGCGGTCAATCGCCTCGGCTTTCGCAACACCCGCATGCTGGCGATGAACATGGCGCTGCGCCAGGCGTTCAAGGCCAAGCACGCCTCCACCCGCGACGCCATGGAGGCCAGCTGGAAGCATGGCGCCCTGCAATCCGCCTACAGCTACCTGATCGCGGATTCGCTCAAGCTGCTGGACCGCGAACGCGCCCTGCTGGCCGGGCTGGTCGCCGGGATCGGCGCGGTCCCGATCATCCAGTTCGTGGAGCTGCGCGAGGACCACCCCGACACCGAGCGCGTGCAGTCGCTGGTCCGGCGCCTGCGCAACCTCGCCGGCGTCCTGGTGATCAACTACTGGGACCTCGGGGGCGACCTGGTCACCGTCGCGGAGCATGCCGGGGACTGGGGCTATCGCGCCGGCGAGCCGGATTACGCCAGCATCGCGCTGGTCGCGGAATGGGCCGCCCGGCGCGCCGAGGGCGAGACCGTGCCCGACGCGGCCGAGGTCGCCGCCTTCGGCGTCCTCGGGATCGAGCCGCCGGCGCCGGGGGAACCGATCGCGTTCCTCGAGGAACGCGCCGAGGACCTGGCCGAACTCCGCGCGATGTTCAACGTCTGAACCCCCGTGATCGAAAAACGCCTCCCACAGCTGCGCCCGTTCGCCGAACTGAGCGAGCGCGCCCGCGACAGGCTGTTACAGCATGCCCGCACCATGACAGTGGATCCGGGGTTCAAGCTGCATGCGCGCGACGAATTCCGCAGCATGATCTTCCTGCTGGAGGGGCGGATGATCCTGGCCAGCGGGCGCAACTCGGTCATGCTCAACGGGGACTCCAGCGAGGCCCTCAACCCGCTGTTCGAACCCCACGACTATCACAGCCATGCGATCGCCGCGACCCGCGCCACCCTGGCGATGCTGGACCGCAAGGTCTATGAAACCCTGGTCGACGGCGGCGGGCAGGACAGCGTCGAGGTCAGCGAGATCGAACTGTCCGACCTCGAAGGCGAGCTGTTCGGCAGCATCTACACGCATGCCTACTCGGGCGAGCTGGCCCTGCCCCAGCTGCCCGAGGTGGCGCTGCACCTGCAGCAGGCCCTGAAAGATCCGGACGTCTCCATTGCCGAGGCCACCCGCATCATCGAGGAAGATCCGAGCGTCGCGGGGCGCCTGTTGAGCGTCGCCAACAGCCCGGCCATGGGCAGCCGCCGCGAGGTGTCACGCCTGCAGGATGCCGTGGCCCGACTGGGGCTCGAACGCACCCGCCAGCTGGTGATGGCCCTGGCCATGCACCAGGTCTTCATCCACCGCGACAGCCCCTACCACGACCTCCTCGAACGCCTGTGGCGCCGCTCCGCGCGCATCGCGGCCATCAGCTGCGTGCTCGCCGACCAGTGCGAGGCCATCGATCCGCAGACCGCCTTGCTGGCGGGGCTGCTGCACCGGGTGGGGGCCCTGCCCGTGATCGCCGAGGTCGCGCGCAGCCACCCGGAGCGCACGCCGGAAGAGGTCGAACGGGTGTTGTTCCGTCTCGAAGGCCTGATCGGCGAACTGGTTGCCCAGCAATGGGATCTGTCATCCGATATCATTGACGCCATTCGCGATTCCGGCGGCCCGGAAAACCCCGAGGCCCCCGTCCTGACGGACATCGTGCGGATCGCCCGCGCCGCATGCCCGCGGGATGCCGAGGACGACCCGCTGGCCGACCGCATCTCGCTGGCCGACCTGCGGGCCGTGGAACGGCTCGGCTTCATCCTCGACGAGGACGGCAGCCTGCCCGCCATCGAGACCGCGCGACAGGAGGTCGAGGAACTGATTCGTCAGGTTGCCTGACCCGGTACCGCCCAGTCGCCCCACGTCGGCCGCCCACACAGCGGCCGCCCGAGAGATTCAGGGAAGGTCCATGGACACACGCACCCGCCCCCAGCCCGGAGAGAAACAGCGCGCCGCCGACAAGGTCGCGCGCATCCCGGTCAAGATCCATCCCACCGAGCGCCCGCAGCGCAAGCCCAAGTGGATTCGCGCCCAGAGCCAGGCCCGCCCCGAGGTCCAGCGCATCAAGGGCATCCTGCGCGAACAGAAGCTGCACACCGTCTGCGAAGAGGCGAGCTGCCCCAATCTGGGTGAATGCTTCGC
>JBJHBC010000083.1:0-9108 GCA_050485285.1 Thioalkalivibrio sp. | reverse complement strand
CCGTCCAGGTGCTTGATCACCGGGATCTGCGACTCGTTGCTGACGCGTTCGATCAGGCCCTTGCCGCCGCGCGGGACGATCACGTCCACGTACTGCGGCATGCGCAGCAGCGCGCCCACCGCCGCGCGGTCGGTGGTCGGCACCACCTGCACCGCCTCGCGCGGCAGGCCCGCCTGCTCCAGCCCGGCCTGGATGATCGCGGCCAGGGCCTGATTCGAGTGCAGGGCCTCGGAGCCGCCGCGCAGGATCGCGGCATTGCCGGACTTCAGGCACAGCGCGGCGGCGTCAATGGTCACGTTCGGGCGCGACTCGTAGATGATGCCGATCACGCCCAGCGGCACGCGCATCTGGCCGACCTGGATGCCGCTTGGCTGATACGCCATATCCGAGATCGTGCCCACCGGATCGGGCAAACCCGCCACCTGGCGGCAGCCCTCGATCATGGTGTCGATGCGGGCATCGGTCAGCGCCAGGCGGTCCAGCATCGCGGCGTCCAGGCCGCGCTCGCGCCCGGCCTCCAGGTCGCGGCTGTTGGCCTCCGCCAGCTCGGCACGGCGCGCGGCGATGCCCTCGGCGATCGCGTGCAGGGCCGCGTTCTTCGCACCCGGCTCGGCCTCGGCCATGCGCCGCGAGGCCACGCGCGCGGCACGGCCCAGCGCCTCGACCTGGGCAATCACGTCGTCGGCTACGGATTCGGTGGGGTTCACGGCAGCGTTCATGCGGTCAGACTCGTTCCGGGTTCAGGGCGGGTTCGGCCACGGTCAGCGCCCGCCCCGCCATACGGGCCACCAAGTCTAGCAACCCCTGCCGGGCATTGCCGTTTTCCTGACCCTTGATCACGCGATCCACACGCGCGGCCTCGGCCAGCAGGGCCCGCGCCTGCGTCAGGCTCAGCCGCGACATCGCCTGGGGCAGGGCCTTCTGGCCATCGCCGAAGCTGCCCTGGAAGGCCTCCTTGTCGGACGCCCCGGCGGCCTTGCGCTCCATCGCCTGCACCAGCAGCCGGCACTCGCGCGCCAGCGCCCACAGGATCAGCGGCTCCGCCTGGCCCTCCTCCAGCAGCCCCTCCAGCATGCGCAAGGCATGGCGGACATCGCCACGCAGCGCGGTCGGCGCCAGGGCGAACAGCTCGAAGCGGGCGGAATCCGTGGTGGCCTCCGCCAGCACCGTCTCGTCGATCTCGGTCACGCCGGCCAGCGCCAGCTTCTCGATTTCCTGGCGCGCGGCCAGCAGGTTGCCCTCCACCCGCGCGACCAGCAGCGCCAGCGCCGGGTCGGTGATGCGCAGGCCGTTCTTCTGCAGCCGCGCGCGAATCCAGCCGCCCAGCTGGGCCGGCGGCACCGGCCGCGCGTGGATCACCACCGCACGGTTCTCCAGGGCCTTGAACCAGGCCGCCCGGCGCATGTCGCGGTCCGGGCGCGGCAACTGAAGCAACAGCACCAGGTCGTCCTGCGGGTCGCCGGCGTAGGCCTTCAGGTGGTCGCCCCCGGTCTTGCCCGGCTTGCCGGTGGCCAGACGCAGGTCCAACACCGCCCGCTCGGCGAACAGCGAGCGGTCGCGGATCGCGGCCTCGAACGGCCCCCAGTCGGACTGGGCGGTCAGGTCCAGCACCGTGCGCTCGAGGAAGCCCTGCTCGCGGGCGGCCGCGCGGATCGCGTCGGCCGCCTCGATCGCCTGCAGCGGCTCCTCGGACAGCAGCAGGTAGATCGGCGCCAGCCCGCGGGCGAGATCCTGCTCCAGGCGGGCGATATCCAGCGCCATTACGGGGCCGGCTCCTCCGCCGGTTCGCGCAGGCGGCCGTCCGCCTCGGACAGTGCCGCGATCCGGCGCTGCAGCTGACCCACGATGTCGCGGTCCATCGCTTCGCGCAGGGTGGCCTCGCGCTCGCCCCGGCTGAGCACCGCGGTCCCGTCGAACAGATAAATGCGCGAGGCGCGCAGCGGCCCCAGGTCCACCGCTTCGCCGTCGACCGGGCGCAGGCGGACCTCCACCGTGCGGATCAGTTCGTACTCGGACACCCGCGCCGCCTCGGTCACCGACAGGGTGCGACGCTGGTCGTTGACCGAGCGGATCTCGAGGATCGCGCCCTGCCCCTCGGGGCGCTGATCGACGATCTCCACGCCGGAGGCACCCAGGGTCACGGCCAGCTCGCGGTACAGCGAGTCGCGCGTATTGATGCCGGTGATCTGCACCGGCTGCAGGGCCTCCGGCCATTCGCCGCTGCCGCGCAGCTGAAAACCGCAGGCGGCCAGCGAACCCGCCAGCAACAGCACAAGCCCGGCACGCAGCAGGGCGGTCATTGCGGCTTCACCACGAAGTTGACCAGCCGGCCCGGGACCACGATCACCTTGATCACATCCTGCCCCTCGATATGGCGCTGCACGTTCTCGTCGTTGCGGGCAACACGCTCGATCGCGTCCTTGTCGGCGCCGGCCGGCACCGCGATCTCGGCGCGGCGCTTGCCGTTCACCTGCACCGCCAGGGTCTCCTGCGCGGCCTGGCGCGCGGCCTCGTCAACGGCCGGCCACGGGGTCGCCGCCACCAGGTCGTCGTGCCCCAGGGCCTGCCACAGGGTCTCGGTCACATGCGGGATGATCGGCGCCAGCATGCGCACGATGCCCTCAAGGGCCTCCTGGCGCACCGCGGCGGCCCCGGCCGCGTCCTGCCGGAACTTGCCGAGGTCGTTCAGCAGCTCCATGTTCGCGGCCACCGCGGTGTTGAAGGTCTGGCGCCGGCCGATGTCGTCGGTCACCTTGGCGATGGTGTCGTGCAGCTTGCGCCGCAGATCGCGCCCGGCCTCGTCCAGCGCGTCCACCTCCAGCGCAGCCGGGGTATCGCCGTTCACGTGCTCGTGGACCGCGCGCCACAGGCGCTTGATGAAGCGATGCGCGCCCTCCACGCCGGAGTCGGACCACTCCAGCGACAGGTCCGGGGGTGCGGCGAACATGGTGAACAGCCGCGCGGTATCCGCGCCGAAGCGCTCGATCAGGGCCTGCGGGTCCACGCCGTTGTTCTTCGACTTGGACATCTTCTCCATGCCACCGACCATGACCGGCGCCCCGTCCTCGCGGTGGCGCGCGGCCTTCACCGAGCCATCCTCGGCGCGTTCCAGCTCGACATCGGCCGGGTTGATCCAGTCCTTCCCGCCGTCTTCGCGCTCGCGGTAGAAGGTCGGCGCGATCACCATGCCCTGGGTCAGCAGCCGGGTGAACGGCTCGTCCGAGGCGACCAGGCCCTCGTCGCGCAGCAGCTTGTGGAAGAAGCGCGCATACAGCAGATGCAGCACCGCGTGCTCGATGCCGCCGACATACTGATCCACCGGCAACCAGTGGTCAGCGCGTGCATCCAGCATCGCCGTGTCGTTGTCGGCACAGGCGTAACGGGCGAAGTACCAGCTGGATTCGAAGAAGGTGTCGAAGGTGTCGGTCTCGCGCCGCGCCGGCTGGCCGCACTCCGGGCAACGCGCCTCGAAGAACTCGGGCATGCGCGCCAGCGGCGAGCCGGCGCCGTCGGGGATCACGTCCTCTGGCAGGCGCACCGGCAGGTCTTCTTCCGGTACCGGCACCGCCCCACAGGCGTCGCAGTGGATTACCGGAATCGGGCAGCCCCAGTAACGCTGGCGCGAGATGCCCCAGTCGCGCAGGCGGTAGTTGCGCCGACGCCGGCCCAGCCCGGACTGCTCCAGGTGCTCGGCGATCGCGGCCTTGGCCGCCTCGGAGGCCTGCCCGTCGAAATCGCCCGAGTTCACCAGCACGCCGGGATCGGTGAAGGCCGCAGCCTGTACATCGCACTCGGCACCGTCGGCCGGGGCGATGACCTGGCGAATCGGCAGGTCGTATTTCGTCGCGAATTCGTGGTCGCGTTCGTCGTGCGCGGGCACGGCCATCACCGCGCCGGTGCCATATTCCATCAGCACGAAGTTGGCGACCCAGACCGGGACCTCCGCGCCGGTCAGTGGGTGGCGGGCGGTAAAGCCCAGCGAACGGCCCTTCTTCTCCATGGTCGCCAGATCGGCCTCGGCCACCCCGCCCTGCGCGCAGTCGGCGACAAACGCGGCCAGTTCGGCATCGTTCTCCGCCAGCGCCTGCACCCGCGGGTGTTCCGGGGCCAGCGCCATGTAGGAGACGCCGAACAGGGTGTCCGGGCGCGTGGTGTAGACGGCCAGCGGCTCGCCGTCCTCGACTGCAAACTCGAGCTCCACGCCTTCGGAACGCCCGATCCAGTTGCGCTGCATGGTGCGCACCTGGTCCGGCCAGCCGTCGAGATCGTCCAGGGCCTCCAGCAGTTCGTCGGCATAGTCGGTGATGCGCAGAAACCACTGCGGCATCTCGCGGCGCTCGACCAGCGCGCCGGAACGCCAGCCACGGCCTTCAATCACCTGCTCGTTGGCGAGCACGGTCTGGTCCACCGGGTCCCAGTTCACGGTCGCCTTCTTGCGATAGACCAGGCCCTTCTTCAGCAGGCGCACGAACAGCCACTGTTCCCAGCGGTAGTAGTCCGCGTCGCAGGTGGCGAACTCGCGCGACCAGTCGTAGGCGAAGCCCAGGCGCTTGAGCTGGGTGCGCATCTGCTCGATGTTCTGGCGCGTCCAGGCCGCCGGCGGCACGTGGTTCTGCATCGCCGCGTTCTCGGCCGGCAGGCCGAAGGCGTCCCAGCCCATGGGCTGCAGCACGCTGCGCCCCTGCATGCGCTGGAAGCGCGCGATCACGTCGCCGATGGTGTAGTTGCGCACATGGCCCATGTGCAGCTTGCCTGAGGGGTAGGGGAACATGGACAGGCAGTAGAACGGCTCGCCGGCAGCATCCTCGCGCGCCCGGAAGCAGTCGGCCTCCTCCCACTGGCGCTGCACCTGCGCCTCGATCGCCTCGGGGGAATAGTGCTCCTGCATGCGCCTCACCTGTCCTGTCGTCGCCGGAAACAAAGAACTGCGCAGAATACCAGCGCCCCCCACCCCCTCCAAGGGAAACAGCGCCCCGCAACCTCCCGCGGGCGCACAGCAGTGGTCCACAAGGGCGCCCCGGTCACCGGAGGCCTGTGAACCGCGTCACGTCAATCCGGGAACATGCCCCCGCCCCGGACTGCCTCACTGGGTAAAGCAACCGGAAACGTGGAACCTGACGTTCCAAGGAGTCTGGAGATGCACGAAAAGGACGAGATCCCCGTTGTGCAGCGGGCCTACCCCGAGGATCTGGGCGAGACCCATCCCGAACATACGCCCGAGACCGACTCGCCCGCGATCCGCGAAGTCGCGCCCGAGGACCTCGGCACCTGGCTCGGCAAGGGCTGGCGTGACCTCTGGCAGACGCCGGTGGCCTTGGTGCACGGCCTGGTGATCGCCGTGGCCAGCCTGATCCTGCTGGGCCTGTCGTGGAACCAGCCGTGGATGGCCTTTTCCTTCCTGGCCGGCATCCTGCTGCTGGGGCCTGTACTCGCGGTGGGCGTGAACTACCTGGCCCTGCAGAAAGAGCGCGGCCAGCCGGGCGGTGCCGGCCTCGGCTGGCTGGGCGCCCTGGGCGGCTCGATCTGGGGCTTTGCCGCGCTCCTGGCCGTGCTGTTCGTGATCTGGGCCAGTTTCGTCTGGATGTGGATCGCGGTCCTCAACATCGGCGAACTCGCCATGATGGGGCAGCTGCACCATCTGGTGGGCGCGATGCTCGGCAGTGGCGCCGGGATCATCTCGCTGGTGGGGGTCGTGCTGGCCGCCATCGTCTTCGGGCTGGTGGTCTTCGCCCTGAGCCTGGCGACCATCCCGGCCCTGCTGGATCACCGGCTGCGTGAAGAGGCCTCGCAAAAGAGCCTGATCGAGTCCATTGGGGTCAGCCTGAAGGCCTTCAACCACAACCCGGGCACCCTGATCCTGTGGGCCCTGATCATCACGGCCCTGTTCATGGTGTCGATCGCAACCGGCCTGCTGGCCCTGATCGTGATCTTCCCGTGGCTGGGCTTCGCCATGTGGCATGGCTACCGGGATATGGTCGAGGCAAGCTGAGCCCCGACAGGCAAAGCGCGGTCGTCCCCTGGGCGCAGGCTCCGGGGACCCGCGCTCGTGCTAACGTTAGGGACACGTCACCATCTACGCTCGCAAAGGAGAGGCCGATGAGCGAAGAACAGAAGGATCAGGAACGCGAATCGCGCCTGAGCGATGCCTATCACCGCATGCTGAACGAGGTCACCGAGGACCTCGAGAAGCTGGAAGACAAGACCAGCAAGGCCATCACCGAGGCCCTGGAGAACGCCCGCGACCGTGTGCAGAAGGCCAGCGACCTGACCCGCGAAGAGGCCCACGAGGTGATGGACTACCTGCGCCGCGACCTGCAGGACCTCGGCGCCTACCTGGACAGTCGCAGCTCTGACTGGCGCGGCTGGCTGCAGATCGATCTGGGCCTGATCGAGGCCGGCATCAAGAACGCCCTGGAGCGGATCGCCGACCGCACCCGGATCGAGATCACCGAACTGACCGCGCGCGCCCAGGTGATGGGCGAGTGGCATACCGGCGAAATCACCGGCCCGGGCGAGCTGCTGTGCAAGAAATGCGGCCATCCGCTGCACATGACCCGGGTCGGCCGTATCCCCCCGTGCTCCAACTGCCACAACACCACCTTCCGCCGCGGCCCCGGAGGCACCGAGGCGGAATAACCCGTCCGGGGACCGGTTCAGTCGACCCCGCGGGCGCCGCGCCGGCGCCCGACGGCGGCACCGGCGACCACCAGCACCAGCGCGGCAAGCACGGCCGGCCCCGCCCCGGTGGCGGTCGCCGGCGTCACGCCCTGGCGCGGCTGCAGGGTGCCGGTGACTACCTCGCGGGTAAAAGCGCCCGAACGCTCCAGGATGCGGCCATCGGCATCGATCAGGGCCGAGATCCCGGTATTGGTCGCGCGGATCATCGGGCGCCCGGTCTCCACCGCCCGCACCCGGGCGATCTGCAGATGCTGGGCCGGCGCCAGGCTGTCGCCGAACCAGGCGTCGTTGGAGACATTGACCAGGAATCCCGCTTCCGGCAGCGCGGCACGGATGTGGCGCGAATACGCGGACTCGTAACAGATGCTGACCCCGGCCGTCTGACCCGCCACCCGCATGCGCCCGTCGCCGGTCCCCGGGGACAGGTCGGACATCGGGATCGCCAGCAGCCGGTCCAGCCAGTCGAGCTGGCCGCGCAGCGGGATATATTCGCCGAACGGCACCAGCTGGCGCTTGTTGTACCCCGCGCCGGTGGTCACGTTGATCACCGAGTTGTACACGTGACGGCCGGCCGAGGCATGGTCGAACACCCCGACCAGTAGCTCGGCATCATGCTCCGCCAGCAACTGCGCGAGCTGCCCCAGCGGGCGCTGCACTTCCACATAGAACGCCGGGATCGCGGTCTCCGGCCAGACCACCAGATCCACGTCCCCTGCCTCGCGGGTCAGTTCCTGATAGATCCCCAGCGAATACTCGATGCCGTCGGCATCCCACTTGCGTGCCTGATCGATATTGCCCTGCACCATGGCCACCGAGATCGCTTCGCCGCCCGGCTCCACCCAGCGCGCGAGCCCCGGCACGAGCGAAGCCAGCACCAGCACCCCGACCAGCCCCGCGCCCGCCCCGCGCTGCCCGGCCCGGAACACGCTGACCACGGCCACCGCCAGCAGCGCCACGACCAGCCCCGCCCCCAGCTCGCCGGCCAGCGGCAGCCAGGGCTGCAGCGGTGTATCCAGTACGGTGTGCCCGAACAGGAGCCAGGGAAAGCCGGAGAACAGCCAGGAGCGCGCCAGCTCCATCAGTACCAGGCCACCGGCCAGCGCCAGCATCCCGGCCGGACGCCCCAGCGGCAGAAAACGCGCCGCCAGCGCGGCCAGCAGCGCCGGATAGACCGCCATGGCGAGCACGAACAGCACGGTAATCAGCGAGGCCACGACCAGCGGGGCCTGGCCGAACACCAGCAGGCTGTTGAAGATCCAGGTCACCCCGACGCCGAAGAAGCCGAGACCAAAGGCATAGCCAATCCCGGCGGCCCGACGCGGAGTCGACCCGGGTAGCAGGGCAAACCAGGCGGCCAGGGCCAGTGGGGCCGCGAGGAACCAGCCCACCGGGGCAAAGGCCAGGGTCGCCCCCGCCCCGGCCAGCAGGGCCACCAGCCCCGCGGCCCAGGGCGGCAAGTCCGCGACACGGATCGGCATGACCGTCAGGGACCGCGCTGGTCGCCCGGCTCCGGGGCCGGGCCATCGAATGGCTGCGCCCCCTCGCCGGTGGTCACACGGCCATCCGGCTCGGGCAGGCGCATCTCCAGCAGATGCAGACGCCGGTTGTCGGCCCGCAATACGCGAAACTGCATGCCATCCACCGCGATCTGTTCACCACGCCGCGGCACATGCCCGAAGTGCGACAGCACCAGCCCCCCGATGGTGTCGAAGTCGGCCTCGCTGTAGGCGGTCTGGAAGTAGGCGTTGAACTCGTCCATCGGCGTCAGCGCCTTGATGGTGTAGCGCCCGCCCGGGTGCTGCATGATCTGGGTCAGGTAGTCCTCGACGTCGTGCTCGTCCTCGATCTCGCCGACGATCTGTTCCAGCACGTCCTCGATGGTCACCAGGCCGGCCACGCCGCCGTACTCGTCGACCACGATCGCCATGTGGTTGCGGCTCAGGCGGAATTCCTTCAGCAGCACGTTCAGGCGCTTGCTCTCGGGCACGAACACCGCCGGGCGCAGGATCTCCTGCATGTCGAAGGCGGCATCGTCGGGCTCGCCGAAGAAGCGCAGCAGGTCCTTGGCCAGGAGCACGCCGACGACCTCGTCGCGGTGATCCCCCACCACCGGCAGGCGCGAGTGTGCGGAGGCGACCACGTCGGGGAGAAACTCGGAGAGTCCCGCGTCCCGACGGACCACCTCCATCTGCGCGCGCGGGATCATGATGTCGCGCACCTGCATGTCGGCGACGTTGAGCACGCCCTCCAGCATGGTCAGGGCCTCGGGGTCGACCAGTTCGCGGGCGTGGGCGCCCCGCAGGGTCTCGATCAGCTCGCGGCGGGTGGCCGGCTCGCGGCGCGGACGCAGGGTCTCGGCGACGCGGGCCAGCCAGCGCCGCCAGATCGGTTGCTCGTCGGGTTCGGGTTCAGGCATCGGGGGCGTTTCCG
>JBJHBC010000082.1:0-9192 GCA_050485285.1 Thioalkalivibrio sp. | reverse complement strand
GCGAGGTCCGGTGACTCGCCGAGCAACTGGGCGCTGTGGCTGATCGCACCGAGCGGGTTGCGGATCTCGTGGGCGATGCTCGCGGTCAGCCGGCCCAGGGCCTGGAGCTTGCTGGCCTGGGCCTGGCGCTGGAGCTCGGCGGCATCCTCCAGGATCAGCAGCGTGCCCTGGTCGCCGCGGTCGCCCAGCGGGGCCAGGCGGATGCGCAGGGCCGGCTGGTCGCGATCGCCCGGCAACTGCTGGCTGGTGTTCGGCATGCCGCTGCGCTGCCATTCGCGGATGACGCGGGCCACCGAGGGCGACAGCGACGACAAGTGGCGCCCCGGCCGTGGCGGCAGCAGGCGGCGGGCGGCCTCGTTGATGGAGCGGATGTAGCCCTCCGGGTCCACCGCGATGACCCCGGCGCTCATGCGCGCGATGATCTGGGCATTCAGCTCGGCCAGATTCGCCAGGTCGGCCTCCTGGCGTTCCACCTGGGCGCGCGTCTCGCCGGCCCGGCGGGCGAAGTGGCGTGCCAGCAGACCGGCTGCGAACAGGGTGGCGCCCAGCAGCCCGGCCTGGGTGATGGCGCTCTCGCCAGGATGCAGGAGCAGGGCGCTGACCGTCTCGGCCAGTAGCAGCGCCAGGGTGGCGATGGCCGCCAGACTCAGCGCGAAGCGCGCGCTGGAGAGCAGTACCGCGGCGACCAGGGCGGGGACCAGCAGGAGGCCGATCCCGGTGCCGACCCCGCCGGAGACGAGCAGCAGCGCGATCAGGCCGATGCCGTCCCCGGCGCCCCCGATCAGGGCGATGCGGCTGAGGCTGGTGGTGTTCGGGTTGTGGGTGCATCGCCAGGCGAAGCCGGCCGCGGCCAGCGCGAAGGCGAGGTAGGCCGTGGCGATCACCGCATAGAACTGGGGGGCGACCGCGTGCAGGCCCAGCGGGGTATCCGGGAACAGGCCCAGCAGCAGCAGAACCGCCGCGACAAAGACCCGGTAGAGCGCGAACAGCCAGGCGGAGCGCCGGGTGTCGGCGTCGATCGGCGTGTGCGCCCCGTTCTGGCCGTCCATGCGCGCGGGGATCAGTCGTCTTCGCTGTGGGTGTCGGCGTCCGAGCGGCTGCGGTCGACCTCGGCGTGCTGGCGTGAGCAGTACAGGCGGTCCCCGTCGCGGTAGGCCTCGGCCTCCGGCACGTGCACGCCGCAGAAGGCGCAGCGGATCACCGCGCCACCTTCCTTGAGGCGTTCGGGGCGTTCCCCGCGGGAGACCTGCTTGCGGTTGCCGCTGGAGCGCACCAGGGTGCGCACCGCGAGGAACACGGCGACGATGGCAACGATCAGGAGCAGCAGGCGCATGACCGGATTCTAGGGGAAACGCTGGTCAATGTGCACATTGATCAGTGTTTCCCTGATGGGGTGATGGTCGCGGACCATCGGTCCGGGCCGCGCGCGCTCCCGTCAGGGTCAGCCGGTGTTGCGCATGCCGGCGGCGATGGCGTTGATCGAGCGCAGCAGGGGCGACAGCCAGGGATTGTCGGCGTCGTCTCCGGCCTCGGCGTCGAACTCGCGGGATTCGCGCAGCAGGTGGATCTGGATGCTGTTGAGCGGGTCCAGGTACGGGTTGCGCCGTTGCAGCGAGCGCGCCAGCAGGGGGGTCTCGTCCATCAGTGCGTCCAGCTGGGCGACCCGCAACACCTCGGTCACGGTGCGGCTGTGCTCGTCGCGGACCCGGGCATAGATGCGTTCGGCCAGTTCCGGGTCGCTGCACAGGCGGGCGTACTCGGCCGCGGTGCGCATGTCGGCCTTGGTCAGCGCCATCTGGCAGTTGGACAGCAGCGAGCGGAAGAATGGCCACTCCTGATACATGCGCTGGAGCTGGGCCAGGCGCTCGGGATCGTCGCCACGCCAGCGCTCCAGCGCGGTGCCGATGCCGTACCAGGCGGGCAGGGTGTGGCGCGCCTGGGCCCAGCCGAAGACCCAGGGGATCGCCCGGATCGAGCTCTTGGAGCGATCGGTCTTGCGCCGGTGCGAGGGGCGCGAACCGATGTTCAGGAAACCGATCTCCTGCACCGGGGTGATCTCGTAGAAGTAGTCGAGCACGCCGTCGGTGCGGTCGATCAGCTCGCGATAGGCGTCCTCGCCGCACTGGGCGAGATCCTGCATGGTGGCGCGGTAGTCGTCGCGGTCCTGGCGCGGTGGCCGGATCAGGCTGCGCGAGGCGAGCATGACACCGGTGGCGCCCATGCCCAGTTCATAGACCGCGGTCTCCACGTTGGAGTACTTGTACGACAGTACCTCGCCCTGTTCGGTGAACTTGATGCGCCCCTGCACGGTGGCCGGGGGCTGGGCGAGGATGGATTCATGGGTCGGGCCGCCGCCACGGCCGACGGTGCCGCCGCGGCCATGGAACAGCTGGCAGCGCACGCCAAAGCGGTCGGTGATGCCGACGATCTTCTTCTGCGCCTCGTAGAGGTTCCAGCTGGAGGCGAGGATGCCGCCGTCCTTGCAGGAATCCGAATAGCCGAGCATCACGTCCTGGATGTTGCCGGAGGCGGCCAGCAGCCGGGCGTAGACCGGGTTGGACAGCAGGCCCTCGAGTACGTCCTCCACGTGCAGGAGGTCCTCGATGGTCTCGAACAGTGGCGAGATGCGCAGGTGGCAGAAGGGGTTGCCGTCCTCGTCGTCTCCGGCCAGGCCGGCCAGGCGCCCCAGCAGCAGGACCTCCAGCACATGCGAGGCCGCGTGGGTCATGGAGATCACGTAGGTCCCGATGCCATCCGGGCCGACCTCGCGGCGCATGCCCTGGATGACCTCGAACACGCGCAGGGTTTCGCGGGTGCCTTCGCCCAAGGCGTCGCGGTCCAGTTCCGGCAGCTGTTCGGCGGCGATCAGGTCGCTCAGGGCCTGCTGGCGGCCGGTCTCGTCCAGGGCGGCGTAGTCGGTATCCGGGGCCAGCTGGCCGAGGATCTCGGCGATCGCGTCGGTATGCACGGTGGATTCCTGGCGCACGTCCAGGTGGTGCAGGTGGAAGCCGAAGGTCTCGACCAGGCGGATCAGATCGGTCAGCGCGCCGCTGGCGATATTGCGGTCGCCGTGGCTGATCAGCGAGTCGCGGATCAGCTTCAGGTCGCTCAGGAAGGCCTGGGCGTCGGCATAGGCGCTGTTGGTCGGCAGCACCGCGGCCTCGCCATGTACCCGCCGGACCACGGTGTCCAGGGTCTCGCGCAGGCGATACCGCATGATGTAGAGCTTGCGCCGGTAGGGCTCGCTCTCGAAGCGGTCGGAGGCCCCCTGGAACACCGCGTTCGCGATGTTGGCGTCGGAGTCCAGGCTGTCGAGGAAGGCCTGCGACGGCTGGCACATGAACGACGAGTGGGTCAGCACGTTGCGCAGGTGGTTGACCCGCTTGATGTATTCGCGCAGGACCTGCTCCATCGCCAGGCGACAGGACAGTTCGGTGACCTCGGGGGTCACGTTCGGGTTGCCGTCGCGGTCACCGCCGATCCAGGAGCCAAAGTGCAGGAAGGCCGGGATGCGCACCGGCAGGCTGCCGTCCGGGTGGACGCCGTAGATGCGGCGGATGGCCTTTTCCAGGAAGCGGTAGGACTGCGGGATGGCCTCGAACAGGCTCTCCTCGAAGTAGAACAGGCCGTACTTGATCTCGTCCTGGACCTGCGGCTTCTTTACCCGCACCTCGTTGGTGCGCCAGAGGATCTGGATCTGGGTCTCCAGTTCCTCGGTGATCAGGCGGCGTTCCTCCTCGCCCAGACCGGGCTGGTTCAGCCGGTCGGCGGTCTCGAACACGCGGCGCTGGTTCTCCATCGTGGTCCGTCGCCGGGCCTCGGTGGGGTGGGCGGTGAAGACCGGCTGGTAGTGCAGTTCGCTGAGCAGCCGTTCCAGCTCCTCGGCGGTGACCCCCTCGTCATGCAGCTGGCGCAGGGTCTGGTCGAAGGAGCCGGTCCACAGCGGTTCGCCGCTGGAGACCTGGGCTCGGCGCCAGCGGTAGAACAGGTCTTCCTCGGCGATGTTGACCAGGCT
The DNA here is from genome assembly GCA_050485285.1 of Thioalkalivibrio sp. Classification (GTDB taxonomy): domain Bacteria; phylum Pseudomonadota; class Gammaproteobacteria; order Ectothiorhodospirales; family Ectothiorhodospiraceae; genus Thioalkalivibrio. The sequence continues at coordinate 5,177 of JBJHBC010000082.1, read as the reverse complement.
GAAGTAGATGCTGAAGGCGCGGATCACGCGCTCGGTGAGCGCGGCGTCGAAGTGGGTGATGTCCGCCATCAGCTGGCGGCGCAGGTCCGGGTCCTCGTTCTTGCGCAGGCTGACGAAGCCGCGGCGCAGCTTTTCGACCGCGTCGAATACGGCCTGGCCTTCCAGCTTGTGGATCACGTTGCCCAGGAGTTCCCCGAACAGCCGCACGCGGGCGCGCAGTTCCTTGTCCTTGGGCAGGAATCGGTCGTGTTGATCGCTTCGAGTCATATCGGGCCTGTGCGCGCAGGACGACGATCGCCGCTGCCTGGGCTTGCCGGTTGGGGTCGGGAGGTCGCGAAAAGGACGCGATTATAGCGCAGATGCGGCCTTCGCACGCCGGCTGCGGCGCGGGAGCTGTTCGCGGTACAGGGCGAGATAGGCGTCGGCGCTGGCGTTCCAGCCGAAGTCGCGGGCCATGCCGGTGCGCATCAGTTGTTCCCAGCGGCCGTCGTCGCGGGCGGCGTACAGGCCCAGGGCGCGCTCCAGCGCGCCGCCGAGGGCGGCCACGCTGTCCGGCGAGAAGCTGAATCCCGTGGCCGTGCCGGCGTCCAGATGATCGGGCGTGGCGTCGACCACGGTGTCCGCCAGGCCCCCGGTCGCGTGGACCACCGGCGGGGTTCCATAGCGCAGGCTGTAGAGCTGGTTCAGGCCGCAGGGCTCGAAGCGCGAGGGCATCAGGAACAGGTCGGATCCGGCCTCGATCTGATGGGCCAGGGGCTCGTCGTAGCCGATGTGCACCCCGACCCGGCCGGGATAGGCGCGCGCCAGGGCGCCGGTGGCGTGTTCCAGGTCCTTCTGGCCGGAACCGACCAGGGCCAGCTGGATGCGCCCGGCCTCCAGCAACGGCGTGCAGGCGGCGTGCAGCAGGTCCACCCCTTTCTGCTCGACCATGCGGCCGACGTGCCCCAGCAGCGGGATGTCTGCGTTCGGTTCCAGTCCCAGGCGGGTCTGCAACGCCTTCTTGTTGGCGGCCTTGCCGGCGAGGTCGTCGAGGCTGTATTGCGCGGCGATATGGCGGTCGCGCGCCGGGTCCCAGTCGCGATAGTCGACCCCGTTGAGGATGCCGTGCAGGTCCTTGCTGCGGGCGCGCAGCACGCCGTCCAGGCCCATCCCGGAGGCCGGCTCCTGGATCTCGCGGGCGTAGGTCGGCGAGACCGTGGTGATGGCGTCGGCGAACACCAGGGCCGCCTTCATGAACGACAGCTGGTCGTGAAACTCCAGCGCTTCCGGGTGCCAAAGGTCCGCGGGCAGGTTCAGCTCCTGCAGCGTGCTGGCCGGGAACAGGCCCTGGTAGGCCAGGTTGTGAATGGTGAATACGGTGCGCGGGCGCTCGATGCCGGTGCGCTCCGGGTCCAGCAGCAGCGGCACCAGACCGGTCTGCCAGTCGTTCAGGTGGACCAGCTCCGGCGCCCAGCCCAGGCCGGCTTCGTCGCGCGCCAGGGCCACGATCGCGCGGGCGAAGCCGGCAAAGCGCTGGGCGTTGTCCGGCCAGTCCAGGCCGTTGCTGGCACTGTAGGGGTTGCCGGCGCGCTGGAAGTATTCCGGCCAGTCGATCAGGTAGACCGGCAGCCGGGTCCCGGGCAGGCGGCCCTCGAGGAGCTGCCACGGGGCGTTGTCCGGCCCCGGACGCGGGGTGGCATCCACCAGGTTGCGGCAGGCCTCGGGGTAACCGGGCAGGACCAGGCGCACATCCTGGCGTCGGCGGCGCAGGGCGGCGGGCAGGCTGGCACTGACATCGGCGAGCCCGCCGGTCTTGACCAGGCTGTAGGCCTCGCTGCTGGCGAACAGGATGCGCATGAAGAGTTCCCCGGGAACGGAACCGGCGGCGCCGGATGGTTTCTATGGATTGTAACGCAGGGGACCGGGCGGCACTCTGGGGATCAGGACAAGCGGGGGCATGGAATGACGACAGGACGGGATACGGGGATGGAGAGTGCCCTGCGGGTCGAGGCCCGCCGGCTGGAGGGCGAGACCTTGCGCGATCTGTTCGCGCGCGATCCCGACCGGGTGCAACGGGATGTGCAGGAAATCGCCGGCATGCGTCTGGACTGGACGCGTCAGCGCCTGGACGCCCCCGCCTGGGATGCGCTCTTCGAGCGTGCCGCGGCCTGCGAGGTGCCGGAGGCGCTGCGCGCGCTGTTTGCCGGCGAACGGGTCAACACCACCGAGGGCCGGGCGGCGCTGCACACCGCCCTGCGCCTGCCGCGCGCGGCGCGCTGCGAGGTGGATGGCCACGATGTCGTGCCCCAGGTGCATGCCCAGCTGGACCGGGTCGAGGCCTTCGTGCAACAGGTCCACGACGGTACCCACCGGGGCTACAGCGGCCGTCCGATCCAGCGGGTGGTGAACATCGGCATCGGCGGTTCCGACCTCGGGCCGCGCATGGTCTGCCGGGCGCTGGCGCCGTATGCGCGGGCGACGGCCGAAGGCGCGCCGCTGGCGGTCCAGTTCGTCTCCAACGTGGACGGCGCGGCCCTCTCCGCCGTGCTGCGCGAGGCCGATCCGGAGACCACGCTGTTCATCGTCGCCTCCAAGACCTTCGGCACCCAGGAGACCCTGACCAACGCCCGCGCGGCCCGCGCCTGGCTGCTGCGCCATGCACCGGACGACTCGGCCGTGGCGCGCCACTTCGTGGCGGTGTCCACTGCGCGCGAGCGGGTGACCGAATTCGGCATCGACCCGGACAACATGTTCGGCTTCTGGGACTGGGTCGGCGGGCGCTACTCTGTGTGGTCCACCATCGGGCTGCCGGTGGCACTGCTGCTGGGCATGGATGGCTTTCGTGCTTTCCTCGCTGGCGCGCACGCCTTGGACGAGCACGTCCGGCGCGCGCCGATCGCCGGTAACGCGGCGGTGCGCATGGCGCTGGTGGACCTGTGGAACCAGAATCTGCTGGGGGCGCAATCGCGCGCGGTGCTGCCGTACGACGAACGCCTGGCGCTGCTGCCCCCGTACCTGCAGCAGGCGGAGATGGAGAGCCTGGGCAAGCGCGTGGGGCTGGACGGCCAGGTGGTGACGGACGACACCGGCGCGGTGGTCTGGGGCGCGGTGGGGACCGACGGCCAGCATGCCTTCTTCCAGCTGCTGCATCAGGGCACGCGCTTCATCCCGGCCGAGTTCATCGGCGTGGCGCGCCCCGAGCACGACCTGCCGGCGCAACATCCGCTGCTGATGGCCAACCTGGTCGCCCAGGCGGAGGCGCTGGCGACGGGCAAGGACGAGGCGGCGGTTCGCGCGGAGATGGCGGCGGCGGGGCAGTCGCCAGAGGCGATTGACGCCCTGGCCCCGCACCGGAGCTTCCCCGGCAACCGGCCGAGCACGCTGATCCTGCTGGAACGCCTGGACCCGGCCACGCTGGGCGCGCTGATCGCGCTGTTCGAGCACAAGATCTATGTGCTGGCCACGCTGTGGGGGATCAACGCCTTCGACCAGTGGGGGGTGGAGCTGGGCAAGCAGTTGGCCGGCCAGATCCTCGCGGATCTGGAGCCGGGGGCGACACCCGCCGAACACGATCCGACGACCACCGCCACGCTCGACTGGTTGCGCCCGCGGTTACCGCTGGGGGACTGACCCACGTCCGTGCAGGCTTGACTCAGACGGTCAGGGCGTCGTCGGACTCCTCGATCTCGGGGACGTCCGTGGGCAGGGTGATGGTCCGGGTCTCGCCATCGAGCCAGAATCGGATCTCGGCCTCCGCGCCCTCCGGTGTCGCGGAGACGGCCTCGAGGAAGTCCATCGGCGTGGCGGGTGTTTGGCCGTTCACCTCCAGGATCAGGGCCCCGTGGCTCAGTCCCGCGGTGGCGGCCCGCCCGGCCGCGCGGCTGACCAGCACGCCGGGTTTGTCGGGCAGTTGCAGGGCCTCGCGCAGGTCGTCGCGTGCCTCGACCACGGTGATGCCCAGGGCGGTGACGACCTCGTCCTCGCCCGGCGGCGTGTAGTCGAAGGGCACCTCCGCCTCGAGGATCTCCGGGGCGACGTGAATGGCCGCCCCGCTGCGAACGGCGAGGGCGAGCCCGTCGCTGGGGCGGGTGTCGATCATCCGGGGTTCGTCTTCGCCGGCCACGTGTACCTCCAGCCAGCCGAGATAAGTGCCGTTCTCCAGGCCGTCCACGATCACCCGCTCCAGGCGGGCGTTCAGCTGGTCCAGCAGGTCGATCATCAGGTCGTGGGTCTGCGGGCGCGACAGCGGGACCTCGTGCATTGCCAGCAGGATCGCGCGCGCCTGATCGGTTCCGATCACGATGGGGACCACCTCGCCGGAGGCCGGGTGGCGCAGCAACGCGATGGGGGCGCCGGAGTTGGCGTCCACCCCGACGGTGGCCAGCTCGACCGGCAGCAGGCGATCCGGATCAGTGGCCATCTCTCGCGCCAGGGCATCGCCGGCCAGAACCAGCAGCAGGACGAGTACGAGGGGCAGGGACAACCGGGAGCGGGGCATCGGCAGGGTGCCTGGGAAAAGGTGTCTCCCGATCATGGCAGTGCGTTCGCGAGGCGTCCAGAATACTCGGCCTGCTTTTCCGGATGGATGGATACGATGGTCAGTGACAAGCCCTATGCCCCGGCGGCGGAACAGAACCGCGCGCCCATCCTCGCGGTACTCCGTGAGCGCTTTCTCGCCCACGGCCGGGTGCTGGAGATCGGCGCCGGGACGGGGCAGCACGCGGTGCACTTCGCGGCGGCAATGCCGCACCTGGACTGGCATCCTAGCGACGTCGCCGAGAACCTGCCGGGCGTGGAGGCCTGGCGGCGCGATGCCGCCGTGCCCAACCTGCGGCCGGCGCTGCCACTGGACGTGCTGCGGGATGCCTGGCCGGAGGGACCGTTCGAATATGTCTACAGCGCGAATACCGTGCACATCATGCACTGGCCGGCGGTGGGGGCGCTGTTTGCCGGGGTGGCGCGGGTGCTGGCGGCGGGCGGGTTGTTCGCCCTGTACGGGCCATTCGCCCACGACGGTGCCCACACCGCCGAATCCAATGACCGCTTCGACCAGATGCTGCGGGCGCAGGATCCGGGCATGGGCGTGCGCGACCGCGCCGACCTCGACGCCCTTGCCACCGCCGCCGGCCTCGAGCCCGAGGCCGTGATCGACCTCCCCGCCAACAACCAGATCCTCCTCTGGCGCCGCGTCTGAAAAC
>JBJHBC010000081.1:4383-9338 GCA_050485285.1 Thioalkalivibrio sp. | reverse complement strand
CGAACGTCTGGAGGCGGACTACGACCGGCTGGTCGATCTGGCGCGGCGCGGCAGTGACGAGCTGACCCAGCAATTGCGTGCGGGCGAGGAGCCCCTGTCGGAAAGTCGCGCCGGCCGCCTGCCGCAGGTCTTGTGGAGTCGCCTGGAGCGCGAGTCCGACGACCTGCAGGGCGGCTTCGGCAGCTCCACCAAGTTCCCGCATTCGCCGTATCTGCACGCGATGCTGGAAGCCGAGCAGGCGGGCACCGCGCCTGGCTGGGCCGGCGAGTTCCTGGAAATCACGCTCGACGAGATGGCGCACTCCGGTTTGCGCGACGTGCTGGGGGGCGGGTTCTTCCGCTATTCCGAGTCGCCGGACTGGAACGAGCCCCACTTCGAGGTGATGCTGGAGGATCAGGCCCAGCTCGCGCTGGTGTATCTGCGGGCGGGTGAGCATTTCGGTCGCGAAGACTGGATCGAGCTGGGGCTGGAGAACCTCGACTTCGTCAAGCGTGACATGGCCCTGCGCGAGGACGAGACCGGTGACCGGGCGGAGACCGCCGAGGGTGGCTTCCGCGGGTTCGCCTCCAGCCTGTCGGCGGTCGACGCGGAGGGGCGTGAGGGGGGCGCCTACCTTTGGCCCGAGGCGGATCTCGAGTCCGCGCTGGCGGACCATGAGCACCCGGAGCTGGTGCGCGCGTGGTTCGGGATGGAGGGCAGTTCCGTGTTCGATCTCGGCTACCTGCCCCGACGCGGTGCGGGGGTCGAGGCCCTGGCGGAGCGCTTTGACCTGGACGAGGCGGAGGTTCGCGAGCAGGTGAACGCCGGGCGCGAGATGCTGATCCGGGCGCGCGAGGCGCGCGGCCTGCCGCGGGACGAAAAGGTCCTGACCGGGGCGCATGGTCTGCTGCTTTCCGCGCTGGCGGAGGCCGCGCAGCATGACGAGCGTTTCCGCGAGGCGGGTGCGGCGGTCCAGGCCTGGCTACTGGAGGTCGCCGCCGATCCCGAGGAACTGCCCACGCTGATGGGCCTGCCCGCGGACCAGGCCGGGGCGGCCACGCTGAACGATTACGCCTTTGTTGCGCGCGGCCTGCGGGACTGGAAGGCCGCCACGGGCGAGGGCGAGCAGGGGCCGGCGCTGGCACTGCTGGAGGCGGCCTGGGAACGCTTCCGTGATGACGACGGCTTCCGCTCGGAGCCGGAACCGCCGCTGCCGGGGATGATCTCGCAGCGCTTCCATCCGGCGGTCCATCGGCCGTCGCCGACGACCCTTGTCTTCCGTCTCAGCGAGGAATGGGCCGGCGACAGCGAGACGGTGGATGCGGCGTTCGCGGACTACGACCTGCGCCCGGGCCGCGCCATCGAATCCGACCCGGAACACCACGCCCGCCTGATCCTCTGGCTGCAGGAACGCAATCGCTGAAGGGCTGTATTACCACAGAGCGCACAGAGGACACGGAGAAAGTCAAGGGCGGTTAACAGGAAGAAGGGAAGGCTGGAAGGAACGATTTCTGGTGGCGATTTGCCCGTTTCCGGGGCCATTCATCCAACCTAAATTGCTTCCGATCTTCTAACCTTCCTGTTAGTCGTTTTTGACCTTCTCCGTGCGTGTAGTGGTAGGGAGCGACGTTCAGGTGTCGGAGCGGGCGGAGGCTTCCTTTTCGGCCTTGTGCAGGCGCTGGAGCATCGCCTTGAGGACCTTGGGGTTGCCGGCGACGACGTCGCCGCGGCGCATCACGTCCGGGTTGCCCTGCCAGTCGCTGACCACGCCGCCGGCTTCCTGCACCAGCAGCAGGCCCGCGGCCATGTCCCAGGGTTGCAGGCCCATCTCCCAGAAGCCGTCGAAGCGCCCGCAGGCGACCCAGGCCAGATCCAGGGCGGCCGAGCCCGGGCGGCGCACGCCGGCCGTGCCCGGGACCAGGTGGCGCAGGCTGCTGAGGTAGCGCTCCAGGTCCTGGCCCTCGCGAAACGGGATGCCGGTGCCCAGCAGCGCGCCGTTCAGGTCCTTGCGTTCGGAGACGCGGATGCGGCGGCTGTTGAGGAAGGCGCCGGCCCCGCGGGTGGCGGTGAAGAGCTCTTCCTTCAGCGGGTCGTAGACCACCGCCTGTTCCAGCCGCCCCTTGTGCTTCAGCGCGATCGAGATGCCGTACTGCGGGATCTCGCGCAGGTAGTTGGTGGTGCCGTCCAGCGGGTCGATGATCCAGACGAAATCGGCATCGGCACCGCTTTGCTCGCCGCCTTCCTCGGCCATGATCGCGTGATCGGGGTAGGCGCGGCGCAGGGTCTGCACGATCGCCTGTTCGGCCGAGAGGTCGACATCCGAAACCCAGTCGTTGCGGGCCTTCTCGCGGGTGTTCATGCGGTCCGGCCGGCCCCAGGCGCGGGTGGTGATGCGTCCGGCCTCGCGGGCCGCCGATACCGCCGTGTTCAGCATGGGGTGCATGGGGGGCTCCTGGTGTTCTGCGGGGTGTCCGGCGGGCGCCTGTGGCGAGCCGCGGGAAGGCCGCGAACAATACACAAGCGGCTCTTTCTTGGGAAGTCGTGGCCGTGCGCGTGTACAATCCCGCACCGTTCAATACAGGGCCCCGGGAATGGAAGAACGCCTCGGCCGGGTGCGGGTCGTGCTCGTGGGCACGACGCACCCCGGCAACATCGGTTCCGCCGCGCGTGCGATGAAGGCCATGGGGGTGACCGACCTCGTGCTGGTGGCGCCGGAGCGGTTCCCGCATGCCGATGCAACGGCGCTGGCCTCGGGCGCGGACGATCTGCTGGCGGGTGCGCGGGTGGTCGAGGATCTCGCCGCCGCAATCAGCGACTGTGTCTGGGTGGTGGGGACCAGCGCCCGTCTGCGGACCCACTCGGTACCGGTTCTGGCGCCCGATGACGCGGCCGGGCAGGCGCTGGCGAACGCCGCCGAGGGGCCGGTGGCCCTGGTCTTTGGTCGCGAGCACAGCGGTCTGACCAACGCCGAACTCGATCATTGCAATGCCTTTGTGCAGATTCCAACCGTCCCCGAGTTCAGCTCCCTGAATCTGGCCGGCAGCGTTCAGGTGATGACCTACGCGCTGCGCATGGCGGCGCTGAATGGCGAGGCACCCGCCGTGTCCGGAGCCGAGCCGACCGGGGTGGAGCGGGACCCGCCCGCGACGCAGGCGGAGATGGAGGGGCTGTTCCGGCATTTCGAGCAGGCGCTGACCACCATCGACGTGCTCGATCCGGACAACCCGCGCCACCTGATGCGGCGCCTGCGCCACCTGTATCTGCGGGCCGGCCTGAGCGCCAGCGAGGTGCGCATGCTGCGCGGTATATTGACGCACACGGAAAGGGGCCGCTGAGGGCGCCGGGCCCCCGCGTGATAACCTAGCGTATGACTCAGGAATTGAGGTCGGCCGATGTTTGACAGGATGCGCGAGGACATTCGCTGCGTGTTTGACCGCGACCCGGCGGCACGCAACGCCTTCGAGGTGCTGACCGCGTACCCCGGCCTGCACGCGCTGTGGTATCACCGCCTCGCGCACTGGTTGTGGACGCACCGCCTGCGCTGGCTGGGCCGGGTCGTCGGCAACTTCAGCCGCTGGCTCACCGGTATCGAGATCCACCCGGGCGCGACCATTGGCCGGCGTTTCTTCATCGACCATGGCATGGGCGTGGTGATCGGCGAGACCGCCGAGGTCGGCGACGACTGCACGATCTATCACCAGGTCACCCTGGGCGGCACGACCTGGGAAGGGGGCAAGCGCCACCCGACGCTGGGCAACGAGGTCGTCATCGGGGCGGGTGCCAAGCTTCTGGGCCCGATCCACATCGGCGACCATGCGCGTATCGGTTCCAACGCGGTGGTCCTGAAGGACGTGCCCGCGGATGCGACCGCCGTGGGGATCCCCGCGCGGGTGATCGGCCCGCGTCCCGAGCCGGATCCGCGCTTCCAGCAGATGGCCGACCGCATGGGCTTCGATGCCTATGGTCTGTCGCGCGACATGCCCGACCCGGTCGCCAACGCGATCCATCGCATCGTGCAGCGGGTGCACGACCTGGACGAACGCATGGAGCGGGCCTGCCAGGCGCTCAAGCGCGCCGGCATCGACCCGGGCGAGGCCCTGGGCGAAGACGATTCCGGCCCGCTGGAGGCCTGCGATCTGGAGGGCCTGGAGCCGGACGAATGCGAGGTCCCGGGGGCCGCCACAAGCGAACAAGAACGTAAACAGCAGGGGAATACTTGATCGTTTTTGTCAGGTATTGCTAAGCTTGCCGGCAAATGACCGACAAGTGCACTCAACCATGAAACTGACGACCAAAGGCCGCTACGCCGTGACCGCCATGCTGGATGTGGCGATGCACACCCGCAACGGGCCGGTATCCCTGGCCGAGGTGGCGCGCCGGCAAAAGCTCTCATTGTCCTATCTGGAGCAGCTCTTTTCCAGACTGCGCCGCAAGGGGCTGGTGAACAGCAGCCGCGGACCGGGCGGGGGCTATGCCCTCAGCCGGGATCCGGAGGGCATCAGCGTCGCCGATATTGTGGTGGCGGTGGACGAGCCGGTGGACGTGACCCGCTGCGGCGGCAAGGCCAACTGCAATTCGGACTCGCGCTGCCTGACGCATGACCTGTGGACGGATCTGAGCCAGCAGGTCTACGACTTTCTCAGTACCCGCTCGCTGGCGGATGTGCTGCAGCGCCACCGCGAACAAATGGAAAAAGACGGTGTGCAGGAGGTCGTGATGCACGGCGCCCCCCTGCAGGCCTCGACCGACAAAAGCCATGCGACCGCCGAGGCGGCCGCGGAGAGGAGCTAACGCCCCATGAGTGACCTGAAACTGCCGATCTATCTCGACTATTCCTCCACCACGCCGGTCGACGAGCGCGTGGCGGACAAGATGGCGGGCTGCCTGACCAAGGACGGCCTGTTCGGGAACCCGGCCTCGCGCAGCCACAGCTTCGGCTGGAACGCGGAGAAGGCGGTCGAGAACGCCCGGGGCCA
>JBJHBC010000081.1:1443-4283 GCA_050485285.1 Thioalkalivibrio sp. | reverse complement strand
TCGACGAGCGCGTGGCGGACAAGATGGCGGGCTGCCTGACCAAGGACGGCCTGTTCGGGAACCCGGCCTCGCGCAGCCACAGCTTCGGCTGGAACGCGGAGAAGGCGGTCGAGAACGCCCGGGGCCAAGTGGCCCAGCTGGTCGGCGCCGATCCCAAGGAGATCATCTGGACCTCCGGCGCGACCGAGGCCGACAACCTGGCGATCAAGGGTGCGGCGCACTTCTACCAGCGCAAGGGCAAGCACATCATCACGGTGAAGACCGAGCACAAGGCCGTGCTGGACACCACGCGCCAGCTCGAGCGCGAAGGCTTCGAGGTGACCTACCTGGGCGTGAAGGAAAACGGCCTGGTCGACATGCAGGAACTGGAAGACGCGATGCGTGACGACACCATCGTGGTCTCGGTGATGCACGTGAACAACGAGATCGGCGTCATCCAGGACATCGAGGCCATTGGCAACCTGTGCCGCGAGCGCGGGATCGTGTTCCATGTGGACGCCGCGCAGTCCACCGGCAAGGTCGCGGTCGACCTGTCGAAGCTGCCGGTGGACCTGATGAGTTTCTCCGCGCACAAGACCTACGGCCCGAAGGGCATCGGCGCGCTGTTCGTGCGGCGCAAGCCGCGCGTGCGCATCGAGGCCCAGATGCACGGCGGTGGCCACGAGCGCGGCATGCGCTCCGGCACGCTGGCGCCGCACCAGATCGTCGGCATGGGCGAGGCGTTCGCGATCGCCGGGGCCGAGATGGGTCCCGAGCTGGAGCGCGTGCGCATGCTGCGCGACCGCCTCTGGGCCGGTCTCGACGGCATGGAAGAGGTTTACCTGAACGGTGACCAGGAGCAGCGTGTCGCGCACAACCTGAACGTGTCGTTCAACTTCGTCGAGGGCGAGAGCCTGATTATGGCGCTGCGCGACATCGCGGTGTCCTCTGGCTCGGCCTGCACCTCGGCCAGCCTGGAGCCGTCCTATGTGCTGCGCGCCCTGGGGCGCGACGACGAGCTGGCGCACAGCTCGATCCGCTTCTCCATCGGTCGCTACACCACCGTGGAGGAGATCGACCATACGGTCGAGATCGTGCGCGCCGCGGTCGCCAAGCTGCGCGAGCTCTCCCCGCTGTGGGAGATGTATCAGGACGGCATCGATCTGAGCACCGTCGAGTGGGCGGCCCACTAGGGGCCCGCTCGACACCACTAACGCAACGCGTACACACGCAACAGGAGAACGGTCATGGCTTACAGTGACAAGGTTCTGGACCACTACGAAAATCCGCGCAACGTCGGCAGCTTCGACAAGAACGACGACACGGTTGGTACCGGCATGGTCGGTGCCCCGGCCTGCGGTGACGTGATGAAGCTGCAGATCAAGGTCAACGACGAGGGCATCATCGAGGATGCCAAGTTCAAGACCTATGGCTGCGGTTCGGCGATCGCCTCCAGCTCGCTGCTGACCGAATGGGTGCGTGGCAAGACCCTGGAAGAGGCGAGCCAGATCAAGAACACCCAGATCGCCGAAGAGCTGGCCCTGCCGCCGGTGAAGATCCACTGCTCGGTGCTGGCCGAGGACGCCATCAAGGCGGCGGTGTCGAACTACCAGGAGCGCCACGGCCAGGCCGCGGAAGCCGAGAAGCAATCTGCCTGAGGGCCCTATGGCGATTACAGTGACCGAACCCGCGGCCGAGCGCATCCACAACTTCCTCGAGAAGCGGGGCAAGGGTGTGGGCGTCCGGCTGGGCGTCAGGACGACTGGCTGCTCCGGCATGGCCTACGTGGTGGAGTTCGCCGACGATATCGAGGACACCGATACGGTCTTCGAGGATCGCGGCGTGAAGCTGGTCGTGAACCCGAAGTCCCTCGTGTACCTGGATGGCACCGAGCTGGACTTCGGCAAGGAAGGCCTGAACGAGGGGTTCAGATTCAACAACCCGAACGAGAAGGCCCGGTGCGGCTGCGGTGAAAGCTTCAGCATCTGACTGAGCCTCGCACGCGGGGTGGTGCATGGCGGTTGCCCGGGGTACGTCCCCGGTGGCTGTCGTACCACCCCTTTTCTTTTGCAAGCCCGTCGCAAGGGACGCAATGAACGACCCATTCGAGCAGTTTGACCTGCCGGTGGCCTTCGAGGTCGACCGGCAACAGCTGGACGAGCGCTTTCGTCGCCTGCAGGCGGAACTGCACCCGGACCGCTTCGTGCGCCAGGGCGACCAGGCGCGACGCATGGCGGCGGCGGTGGCGGCCGACGTGAACGAGGCCTACGCGATCCTCGGCGACGACTACCGTCGGGCGGTGCACCTGCTGGAGCGCACCGGGGTGGCCTTTGACCCCGAACGCGATACCAGTCAGGACATCGAGTTCATCGAGGCACAGATCGAATGGCGCGAACGCCTGGAGGAGGCCGCGGCGAGGGGGGATGCGGCCGGACTGGAAGCGGTCGCGACCGAGCTGGTGCAGGCCCGCGCCGAGGCACGGGCGAAGGTCGCGGACGCCCTGAAGGAGCCGGGGACCCCGGCGGCGGATGCCAAGGACCGGGTGCTGGAACTGCGCTTCTTTGACCGCCTGCTGGAAGAAACGAAACGAACCCGACAGAACCTGGCGCGCGGCAAATAGAACGCGCCGCGCCCGTGTGAAGGAGCCGAATACCCGATGGCGTTATTGCAGATCACCGAACCCGGAGCCGAGTCCGCGCCGCACCAGCGCCATCTCGCGGCCGGGATCGACCTTGGCACGACCCACTCGCTGGTCGCGACCGTGCGCAGCGGCGAGGCGGACACGCTGCCCGACGAACAGGGTCGGCATATCCTGCCGTCGGTGGTGCACTATGCCGCGGATGCGGTGAGCGTGGGGCATG
>JBJHBC010000081.1:0-1343 GCA_050485285.1 Thioalkalivibrio sp. | reverse complement strand
GGCACGACCCACTCGCTGGTCGCGACCGTGCGCAGCGGCGAGGCGGACACGCTGCCCGACGAACAGGGTCGGCATATCCTGCCGTCGGTGGTGCACTATGCCGCGGATGCGGTGAGCGTGGGGCATGCCGCCGCCGAGCATGCCGCGGATGACCCGCACAACACCATCGCCTCGGTCAAACGGCTGATCGGGCGCGGCGCGGCGGACGTCGCCACACTGTCCGGCGAGCTGCCGTTCCGGCTCAAGACCGGCGAGTCCAGCGTGCCGCGCATCGAGACCGCCGCGGGCGACAAGACGGCGGTGGAGGTGTCCGCGGAGATCCTGCATACCCTGCGCCAGCGTGCCGAAGCGACCCTGGGCGACGAACTCGAAGGCGTGGTGATCACCGTCCCCGCGTATTTCGACGATGCTCAGCGCCAGGCCACGCGGGACGCCGCGCAACTGGCCGGCCTGAACGTCTTCCGCCTGATCAGCGAGCCGACCGCGGCGGCGGTCGCCTACGGACTGGACCAGGGCGAGGAGAACACCATCGCCGTCTATGACCTGGGCGGCGGGACCTTCGATATCTCCATCCTGCAGCTGCGTCGCGGGGTGTTCGAGGTGCTGGCGACCGGAGGCGACTCGGCCCTGGGCGGTGACGACATCGACCGCGCCATCGCCGACTGGCTGCTGAATCAGGCCGACATGGCAGGCGAGACCGATCCGCAGCGGCTGCGTCGCGTGCTCCTGGCCGCCCGCCAGGCCAAGGAGGCCCTGACCGATGCCACGACCACCCCGGTCGAGGTCGGGCGGGCCGACGGCTCCACCTGGTCCGGCGAGCTGGATCGCGACACCCTGGTGGAACTGGCGCGTCCGTTGCTTGAGCGCACCATGGCCGCCTGCCGGCAGGTGCTGGAGGATGCCGGGCTGGAGCTCGGGGCCATCGACGAGGTGGTGCTGGTGGGTGGTTCCACCCGCATGCCGGCGGTGCGCGAGGCGGTGGAGGGCTTCTTCGGCCGCACCCCGCACGCCGGTATCGACCCGGACCGCGTGGTCGCGATCGGGGCCGCGCAGCAGGCGGACATCCTGGCCGGTAACAAGCCGGATACCGAACTGGTGCTGCTGGACGTGATCCCGCTGTCGCTGGGGCTGGAGACGATGGGCGGACTGGTCGAGTTCATCGTGCCCCGCAACACCACCATCCCGGTGACGCGGGCGCAGGAATTCACCACGTTCAAGGACGGCCAGACCGCGATGTCGCTCCACGTGGTGCAGGGCGAGCGTGACGTGGTGGATGCCAACCGCTCGCTGGCGCAGTTCACGCTGTCCGGCATCCCGCCGATGGTCGCCGGAGCCGCGCGCAT
>JBJHBC010000080.1:0-9435 GCA_050485285.1 Thioalkalivibrio sp. | reverse complement strand
CGTACTCGTTGTCGCGGATCGCGCGGCGAATGCGCTCGGCCGTCCCTTCGACATCGTCGATGTCGATGGCAATGAAGCTCTCCGGCGGGAAGTAGTCCGCGGCATTCGGCGCGCCGTAGTAGAACGGCAGCGTGGCCCCGAGAAAGGCGTCCGCCAGCTTCTCGGTCCAGTGATGCGGTCCCACGTAGTTCTCCACCGCGACATGATAGCGGTAGGCATCCAGGCACTCGGCCTTGTCGTCCAGCGGCTGCACGCCCTTGCCGAAGATCTCCAGCTCGGGCAGTTGGGCCTTCAGTGCCCAGGTGAAGTCGTAGCGACGCCGATGCAGGGTGTGGCGCTGACGCTTGGCGGAGCACATGGTGGCGATGTCGCGGCTCTTTTCCAGCGGCGGGTTCGCCCGCATGTCGTTGTACGGCCGTTCGCCCTGGCTGCCGAAGCCGTAGTACCAGATCATCCCCTGCTGGGCATGGATGCGCCGCCGGTGGCGGAGCGCCCACTCCGGATGCGAGGTCAGCACCCGGCCGAACTGGCGCGTAAAGCGCCGGCCGTAGGACTTGATCGAGGGCGGCTCCATGGTCACCAGCAGGGTGCGCTCGGCGCCACAGGCGAGGCGTTCGCTGTAATGCCGGTTGCGCCCGGTGTTGGACGGGAACTCGTCGTACACCACCAGCCAGTCGTACTCGGTGGCCTGCGGGTCGAAGGTGAACTCGCAGCGCCCCCATTGCGCCTCGCCGTCCGGCAGCTGGTGGCGCCAGATCGACTCGCGCATCGTCGACAGGAATTTGACCCGGATCGGATCCGTCGGCGACGCGCTCACCGGTTGGCTCCGCCATGTTCCAGGAACTCGGCATAGGCCCCGGCCAGCCCTTCGTCGAGCCCGATACGGGCCTTCCAGCCCAGCGCCGCGAGCCGCGACACATCCAGCTGCTTGCGCGGGGTGCCGTCCGGCTTCGAGCGGTCAAAGCGCAACTCGCCCCGGAAGCCGACCACGCCGGCCACCCGTTGCGCCAGTTCGGCAATGGTCAGATCCTCGCCCGTGCCCACGTTGATGTGGCTCAGCATCGGCTCGGTGTGCTCCGCGTAGGTGGTCTGGTCGAGGTTCATCACGTGCACGCAGGCCCCCGCCATGTCGTCCACGTGCAGGAACTCGCGGCGCGGGGTCCCGCTGCCCCAGACGGTCACGTGATCGGCGCCGGCCTGTTTGGCCTCGTGAAAGCGCCGGATCAGCCCGGGGATCACGTGGCTGTTCTCCGGGTGGTAGTTGTCACCCGGGCCATAGAGGTTGGTCGGCATGACCGAGCGATAGTCCGTGCCGTACTGACGGTTGTAGCTCTCGCACAGCTTGATGCCGGCGATCTTGGCGATGGCGTAGGGCTCGTTGGTCGGCTCCAGCGGCCCGGTCAGCAGGGCCGCCTCCGGGATCGGCTGCGGGGCCTCGCGCGGGTAGATGCAGCTCGAGCCGAGAAACAGCAGCCGCCGCGCACCGGCGCCGTGGGCGGCGTGAATCACGTTGGTCTGGATTGCCAGGTTGTCGCGGATGAACTCGGCCGGATAGGTGTTGTTGGCATGGATCCCACCCACCTTCGCCGCCGCCAGGTACACCTGGTCCGGGCGTTCCACGCGCATGAAGGCCTCGACCGCGGCCTGATCGGTCAGGTCGAGCTCGGCGTGCGTGCGGGTCAGCAGCTCCACACCCGGCCAGTCCTCGAGCTGACGGCAGATGGCGCTGCCCACCATCCCCCGGTGCCCGGCAACGAAGACGCGCTGCGGCTTACTCATGGCGGCTCAGGGTGCGGTAGCCGTGGTCGCGCACCAGTTCGTCGCGCTCGGCGCTTCTGAGGTCTTCGCGCACCATCTCGGCCACCAGTTCGTCGAAGCGGATGCGCGGTTCCCATCCCAGCTCGCGCTTGGCCTTGCTGGCATCCCCGAGCAGGGTCTCGACCTCGGTGGGCCGGAAATAGCGCGGGTCTACCGACACAATGCAGCGCCCTTTGTCGTCAAAGCCCTGCTCGTCCACGCCCTCGCCGCGCCACTCGATCCGCATGCCCAGCTCATGGGCCGCGGCGTCCACGAAGTCCCGCACGCTGTGCTGTTCGCCGGTGGCGATCACGTAGTCGTCCGGGGTGTCCTGCTGCAGCATCAGCCACTGCATCTCGACGTAGTCGCGGGCATGCCCCCAGTCCCGCTTGGCATCCAGGTTGCCCAGATAGAGGCGTTCCTGCAGGCCCAGCTTGATGCGCGCAAGGGCCCGGGTGATCTTGCGGGTGACGAAGGTCTCGCCGCGCACCGGGGATTCATGGTTGAACAGGATGCCGTTGCAGGCGTACATGCCGTAGGCCTCGCGGTAGTTGACCACGATCCAGTAGGCATACAGCTTGGCCACCGCATAGGGGCTGCGCGGGTAGAACGGGGTGGTTTCGTCCTGCGGCGTGGCCTGCACCTTGCCGTAGAGCTCCGAGGTGCTCGCCTGGTAGAAGCGCGTCGTCTGCTCCATGCCGAGGATGCGGATCGCCTCCAGCAGACGCAGGGTGCCCAGGGCATCGGAATTGGCGGTGTATTCCGGCTCCTCGAAGGAGACCGCTACATGCGACTGCGCCGCCAGGTTGTAGATCTCGTCCGGCTGCACCTGCTGGATGATGCGGATCAGGCAGGTGGAGTCGGTCAGGTCGCCGTGGTGCAGGATGAAGCGGCGATCGCTCTCGTGCGGGTCCTGATACAGATGGTCGATGCGGTCGGTATTGAACAGCGACGAGCGGCGCTTGATACCGTGCACCTCGTAGCCCTTGTCCAGCAGGAACTCGGCCAGGTAGGCCCCGTCCTGTCCGGTGATCCCGGTGATCAATGCCACTTTGGCCATATCGACTCCCGCTGCCGGGCGGCGTGCGCGCCACGCCCCGCCCAAAACGCGGGATCATACCATTCCCGCCCCCGGCGGCACGTGCTTCAGGCGCGCCCGTAGACGTCCTCCAGGCGCACGATGTCGTCCTCGCCCAGATAGCTGCCGGACTGCACCTCGATCAGCTCCAGCGGAAGCGCACCCGGGTTCTCCAGGCAGTGGACCTGGCCGATGGGGATGAAGGTCGATTCGTTCTCGGTGACCAGGTAGTTCTGCTCGCCGTTGGTCACGCGCGCGGTGCCGCTGACGACCACCCAGTGTTCCGCCCGGTGGTGATGCATCTGCAGCGACAGGCGCGCGCCGGGGTTCACGGTGATGCGCTTGACCTGGTACCGCGATCCGTTATCGATGGATTCATAGCAGCCCCAGGGCCGGTACACCACGGTGTGGTCCACATGCTCGCTACGGTCGGCCGCCTGCAGGCGTTCGACGATGCGCTTGACGTCCTGCACCCGGTCGCGATCGGCGACCAGCACGGCGTCGCGCGTGGCCACCACCGCCAGATTGCGCAGCCCGATACCCGCGACCAGCAGGCCATCGGCATCCACCACGCAGCCCTCGCTGTCTTCCAGCAGGCAGTCCCCGCGCAGGGTGTTGCCCTGCTCGTCCACGCCCCGCACCCCCGCCAGGGCCGACCACGAGCCGATATCGCTCCAGCCAGCGGCCAGCGGCGTGACGGCGGCGTGCTCGGTACGCTCCATCACGGCGTAGTCGACCGAGATATGGGGGGCCGCCGCAAACGCGTCGGGGTCCACCCGGAGGAAGTCGAGGTCTTCCCGCGCGTTTTCCAGGGCGCTCCGGCAAGCAGACACGATGACCGGTTCGAAGCGTTCCAGCTCCTCCAGATACTGCGACGCCCGAAACACGAACATCCCGCTGTTCCAGAGGTAATCGCCGCGCCCGATGTACTCGCGGGCGGTGGCCGCATCCGGCTTTTCCACGAAGCGGGCGACGCGCGCGCCATCCGCGCCCAGGGCCTCGCCCTGCTGGATATAGCCATAGCCGGTCTCCGGCGCCGTGGGCACGATCCCGAAGGTCACGAGATGCCCCGCCTCGGCCAGCGCCATCGCCCGCACCACCGCGCCCCGGAAGGCCTCGGGATCGCCGATGTGGTGATCCGCCGCCAGTACCAGAAGCAGCGGATCACGCCCCTCGGACCGCGCCTGCAATGCGGCCAGCGCGATCGCCGGGGCGGTATTGCGACCCTCGGGCTCCAGCAGGATGCGCGCCTGCTGCACGCCCGCCGCGCGCAGTTGCTCGGCCGCCAGGAAACGGTGTTCGACATTGGCCAGCACCAGCGGCGGGGCCGCGCCCAGACCATCCAGTCGCTGGGCGGTCTGCTGCAGCAGGGTCTGCTCCCCGATCAGGGGCAGGAACTGTTTCGGATAATGGCTGCGGGATACCGGCCACAGGCGGGTACCCGATCCGCCGGCCAGGATCACCGGTTGCAGCTCGGTCCGGCTTTGCGTCTGTTCCATCGTCCTTAACCCCGTATCAGGCGGGAAATCTCGTCCACGCGGCGCTCCAGCAGGGCCGGGTCCGCGCGGGTCTCCACGTTCAGGCGCAGCAGCGGTTCGGTATTCGAGCTGCGCAGGTTGAACCGCCAGTCGGCGAACTCCAGGCTGACGCCGTCCGTGTGATCCTCCACCCCGCCCTGCCCGGCGTAGGCCTGCAGCACGCGCTCGCTGGCCGCGGCGGCATCCTCCACCTCGAAGTTCAGCTCGCCGCTGCAGGGGTAGCGGGCCATGCGCTCGGCGACCATCTCGCCCAGGGACTGTTCGCGCCGCCCCATCAGTTCGGCCACTCGCAGCCACGGCAGCATTCCGGTATCGCAGTAATAGAAATCGCGGAAATAGTGGTGCGCGCTCATCTCGCCACCGTAGATGGCGTCCTCGAGGCGCAGCCGCTCTTTCATGAAGGCATGTCCGGTCTTCGACTGGATTGGCTCGCCGCCCGCGGCGCGCACCATCTCGATGGTGTTCCAGGTCAGGCGCGGGTCATGGACGATACGCTCACCGGCATGGCCGTCCAGGCAGGCCTCCGCGAGCAGGCCGACGATGTAGTACCCCTCGATGAAGTTCCCCTGGGCGTCGAACAGGAAGCAGCGGTCGAAGTCCCCATCCCAGGCCACGCCCAGATCCGCGCCATGGGTCCGCACCGCGTCGGCGGTGGCGGCGCGGTTCTCCGGCAGCAACGGGTTGGGGATGCCATTGGGAAAACGACCATCCGGCTCGAAATGGACCCGGATCAGCTCGAACGGCAGATGCGGCTCCAGCGCCACCAGCACCGGCCCGGCGCCGCCGTTGCCCGGGTTCACCACGATCTTCAGGGGGGGCAGTACGGATCGATCCACCGAGCTCAGCAGCCGTTCGATGTAGTCCCCGCGATGGTCCAGGCCCCGCACCTGGCCTGTCGGCAGCGGGCGGAAGTCGCCGCGCTCCGCACGGGCGCGAATCGCCTGCAGGCCGGAGTCGCCACTGATCGGGCGCGCCTCGCTGCGCACCAGTTTCAGGCCGTTGAAATCCAGCGGGTTGTGGCTGGCCGTAACCATGATCCCGCCTCCGGCGCCGTAGTGCGCCGTTGCGAAGTAGACCTCCTCCGTGCCGCACAGGCCGATGTCCGCCACGTCGCTACCGCCCGCGGTCAGCCCCTCGATCAGCGCCCGCGCCAGCTCCGGGCTGGACAGGCGAATATCGTGGCCGACCACGGTTCGCCCCGGCCGGATCTCCTCGGCAAACGCACGCCCGATGGCCCGCACCACCTCCGCGTTGAGCTGATCCGGCACCCGCCCGCGTACGTCATAGGCCTTGAAACAGTCGATCTTCATTCACGTCCCTTTTCGGCATTCATCGCGACAAGCGGCGCGCAAGCCCTTCCCGCGTATTCCTTCATGATACATAGCCGGAACGCCGCGCGAGGCCCTGTCAGCATCACCGGCGTCAGTAGCGTTACTTGACGTTCCGCGCGCATGCCCCCGAACATGGTGGGTTTATCAAACGAGGAAAAGCCGATGAGTGAGCCGCAAGTGAAGACCGAGGAGAAGAAACAGCATTTCGACGACATCTACGTCGCCGAGACACCGGTGCCGTTCAAGGAGCGCATCATCGACGCGCTCGATTACATCTCCGACGACTTCAACCGGCAAACCTTCGACCGGCTGATCCTCCCCTGGGCCGAGAAGCAGGCGGCCGCCGGCAAGACCCTGAACTACGTGGACCTGTGCTGCTGCTTCGGCAACACCACCATGGCCGCCATCCACAACATGGATGTCGAGGCGATCCGCGCCAACTGGGCCGACGAGCAGGCCTGCAAGACCGTCGCCGCACCGCGCCGCCTGCCGATGAAGACCACCGGCATCGACATCTCCGGCAATGCTTTGGCCTACGGCAAGAGCGCCGGGCTGTTCGACGAGACCTTCGAGGCCGATCTGAACCAGCCGGCGCCGGAGACCCAGGCCGCGATCGAAAAGGCCATGGCCGACGCCGATATCGTGATCTCCACCGCATCGCTGGTCTACCTCGACCCGCCGGCGATCGAGAAGCTGGTGCGCTCCTTCGCCGAGACCCCGCGCGAGGGCTACATGCTCGTCAACTTCCTGAACCCCTTCGCGCTGGAAAAGGCCGACGCCACCAAGCGCCTGCTGCTGGAACACCTCGAGTTCGTGGGCAGCACCGCCAGCCGGCACCGCCGGCTGTCGCCGCTGGAACAGGAGAACTACCCGGGCGAAGACTGGGCACTGCTGGAGATCTGGGTCCTGCGCCGCCGCGCGTAGTCCGCGGGCGCTGCTGGGGCGCGACGCCGCGCCCCAGCAGATCGTCCCTGAAATGGCCCCCTGAAGCGAAAGGGCCGGCCCATTCGGGTCGGCCCTTTTTGCTGGCTGGGGGTGTGTCGGGTTTGAGTGGTCGGCTCAGAGCAGCACGACGCGGTTCCGACCCGACTCCTTGGCCTGGTACATTGCCTCGTCCACCCGACGGGCCAGCGTCTTCGGCGTATCGCCCGGGCGCATCTCGCTGACCCCGAAACTGGCCGTCACCGAGATCGGGCAGGGTGTTTCCATCGCGGCCACGGCCTTGCGCAGTTTCTCCGCCATCGCCTCGGCTCCGGCGCCGGTCGTCTCGGGCACCACCACCATGAACTCCTCCCCGCCCCAGCGGCCGAGGGAATCCGCCTCGCGCAGGGCGCCACGGACGGTCTCAGCGAGGCGCTTGAGCACCTCGTCTCCGGTCTCGTGGCCGTAGTCGTCGTTGAAGTCCTTGAAGTGGTCGATATCGAACATGATCAGGGACAGCGGACGCCCGTAGCGCCGGCTGCGTTCCATCTCGGCCTCGAGGGTATCGCCGAGACTCAGACGATTGGCCAGCCCCGTCAGCCAGTCGGTGTGCGCCAGCCGCCGGATCTCGTCTTCCATGCGCACGCGATCGGTCACGTCCTTGCCGATCGACACGTAGTGAGTCACCTCGCCCCCGGCATTGGTGACCGGACTGATGCTCTGCTCCATGTGCATCAGAGAGCCATCGCGGCGCCGATTCACGAACTCGCCGCGAAAGGCGTCTCCCCGGCGCAGCGTCTCCCACATCTCGCGGTAGAACCCGGCATCCTGCTGGCCGGACTTCAGGAGGCGCGGGTTCTGTCCCAGGGCCTCGTTGCGGCTGTAACCGGTCTGTTCCTCGAAGGCCGCATTCACGTAGGTAATGGTGCCCTCGGGATCGGTAATCAGGACCGGGTCGGCGGATACCTCCAGCGCGGTGGACAGCAGCCGGATCTCGTCATCGCGGCGCCGTTCGTCGGTGATGTCCTGCTGCACCGACACGAAGTGGGTCACCCGGCGGTCGTCATCCTCCGCATACACCGGCGAGATGTGCCAGCGAACCCGGTACCAGGAACCGTCCTTGCGGTAGTTGATGGCCTCGCCATCGAAGCACTCCCCGCTGGCCAGGGCACCCCGCATCCGGTCCAGTACCGCGCGCGAGGTGGCGGGGCCCTGCAGCATGCGCGGGGTCTCACCCAGGGCCTCGTCGCGATCGTAGCCGGTCATTTGCTCGAAGCCGGCATTCACGTAGACGATCCGCGGCCCCGCATCCAGATCGGCATCGGTGATGACCACCGAGTTGTGCGACTGCTCGATGGCCGCATCCAGAAGGCGGAGTTTCTCGAACCCCTCGATGAACGACATGGGCGGCATGGCACGGCCTTCCGGAAGCGAATGGGCGCAGGGACCAGGCCCCGCGAAATATACGGCCGAAGCATCGGACTCGGCCGCGAAGGCGGGGTTCAGTCCATATCGGCCATCTCGAGGATCGAGCCGACGATGTCGCTGGTGGTCACAATGCCCTCGAGCTCGTTGCCCTTGAGCACGACCAGCCGCCGAATCCCCTGGCTCACCATCAACCGCGCCACATATTTCACGTCCATCTCGGCGGGCACCGTGATCACCGGCTTGGTGCAGACATCATAGACGTTCGAGAGGTCAATATCGCCCTCCTCGGCCACGATCGTCTTCAGGATCGTGGTGTAGGTGATGATGCCGTAGGCATCGTGGGGGTGCTGCTTCTCCACCACCAGGGACTTCACCCCATGCTTGCGCATCAACTGCATGGCCTCGCGCAGTGGGGCCAGGGGCGACACGGTCACCACGTTGGGTCTGAGAATCTCGCTTACCAGCATAATCGTCTCCGTCAGATTTCTTCCTTGACCTGTTCCTGAAACTGCTCGATCTGTTTTCGCCCGATCCCGGCCAGATGCGCGACATCGACCGTAAAGGCAACGCCGCGCGGGTCATTGGCCAGATCAAGCTCCTTCGAGATGCACTTGAGTACATTCAGGGCCACCTTCTTTTCCAGCACCCACAGCAGGACCGACTGACTCCCTTCGTAGGTCATTCCGAGAAACGTCTTGCGCGCCTCGGCCCCGATGCCACGCGCGTCCATGATGGTCACCCCACCCGCGCCGGCCTCCTTGGCCGTGGCGATTGCCTGTTCCTCCAGGTCATCCGAGAGGACGGCCACCAGTGCGGAAAATCTCATTGCGCTACTCCTCCTGGTTACGCGTGAACCAGCGTTCGTACAGATCCACGGCGATCGCGTAGAGCATCACCGTGACGATGGGAAAGATGGACGCAAACGCGATCAGGCCGAAGCCGTCGATCAGGACGTTGCGGTCCTCCAGGTGCGTGGCCAGACCAATCCCCAGTGCCGTCACCAGGGGTACGGTCACCTCCGAGGTGGTTACGCCGCCCAGGTCGAAGGCCAGCGCCACAATCTGCTTCGGCGCGAGGAGGGTCAGCACGATCACCAGCAGGTAGCCGCCCATGATGTAATGGTGGATGGAATCACCCGCCAGGATCCGGTGCACCCCGATGGTGATGCCGATGGCCACGCCGAGCGCCACCAGGATGCGGATCACATCGCCGCGCAGGGAGCCGCGCGCGGCCTCCTCCGCCTTCTGGCCGATCGCGATCAGGGCCGGTTCCGCCATCGTGGTCGCAAAACCGATGGAGAACGCGAACAGATAAACCCACAGGAACAGTTCGTTGGTGATCA
>JBJHBC010000079.1:5063-9436 GCA_050485285.1 Thioalkalivibrio sp. | reverse complement strand
TCAGCAGCAGGACCCGGCCATGCTCGAAGCCGGATGCTGCGGCGGGCGCGGACGAACGGGCCGTATCTTCCTTGGCGGCGTGAGCGCGCGGCACGCGCCGCTTGAGCCCGGCCGGAAGGACCGGGCGGGCAAGGCGTCCCAAACCCAGGGCCAGTCGGAACGGCCAGCCTGCCGGCAGGGCGCGTACGAGCAGGCCGCGCAGCAGCCGCTCGCGCCAGGGGCGGTCGAGGTCCCGTTCAACGACCTCGCGGCCCACCGCCACCAGGTGGTTGTAGTCCACGCCGGAGGGGCAGGTGGTCATGCAGTTGAGGCAGGTCAGGCAGCGGTCCAGATGGGTGCGCGTCGTGGCATTGGCCTCGCCGCTCTCCAGGACCTCCTTGATCTGGTAGATCCGGCCGCGCGGGCCGTCCAGCTCGTCGCCCTGTTCCTGATAGGTGGGGCAGGTCGCGTTACAGAAGCCGCAGTGCACACAGGCGCGCAATGCATCCTCGGCGATGCGCGCCGCCGGGTCGTTCTCGAAGCGGGGATGCAGGCGGGTTTCCATGGGTTCAGCTCGCCCGAGCGGGACGTGGATGGGGTGCAATCAGGGGAGCGAAGAACACGCCGTCCGGATCCAGCGCTGCGCGGACCTCGCCTTCCAGGCGCGCGTGCGGCGCGGGGCGCGGATGCAGCCAGGAGCCGCCGGCGGGATGGCCCAGCCACAGCCGGGCATGTCCGCCCGCGTCTGCGACCGTCGTGCGGACCGTTTCCGGGGCCGCGCCGGAGCGCAGCCAGCGCTCGCCGCCGCCCCAGTTCAGCAGCCACTCGCCCGGCAGGTCGAGGGGCGGGGTCGCCGGAGCCAGGCTCAGGCGCCACAGGCGTTCGTCGCCGGTCACCGAACCGGTCAGGAACGGCAGGTGACGATCGCGCAGCCGGGTCCAGAAGGCCGGACCCTCCAGATCGGCATCCGCGCCCAGGCGCTCGGCGGCCTCCTGCACGGCCTCCTGCCCACCGCCCAGGCGGATCCGGGTGATCCCGTCGGCCCAGGCCAGGCCGGAGAAGGGCAGGGCGGTGCGCCCCCAGTCCCGAGCCTGCTGGATGAATTCGCCCGCGGAGGCCTCGCGGCGCAGCCAGGCCTGGTAGGCGGGGGCGGGCAGCAGCTTGAAGCTGGCCTCCAGCAGCAGGCCCAGACTGCCCATGCTTCCCGCCATCAGGCGCGAGACGTCGAAGCCGGCGACGTTTTTCATGACCTCGCCACCGAAGCGCAGGATCTCGCCGCGGCCGTTCACGATGCGCGTACCCAGCAGCGCGTCCCGCAGACTGGCGGTCCAGGGGCGGCGCGCGCCGGACAGCCCCAGGGCGACCATGCCGCCGACGGTGCTGGACGGCGTGGGCATGGCCGGCTCGAAGGGCAGCATCATGCCGACCTCTTCCAGCGCGGACTGCAGTTCCATTACCGGCGTGCCGGCGCGCACCGTCACCACCAGCTCGCTGGGGGCCAGATTGACGATGCCGTGGTGTCGGCCTGCCTCCAGCGGCTGCACGTCCGCCGGATATCCTTCGGGGAACGCGAGGGCACGCTGACTGCCACTGCCGTTGATGGCCAGGCGGTGGCCGGCTGCGCTGGACGAACGGATGCGCTCGGCCAGTAGCGCTGACTGGTCGGTTCCGGGTTCCATCAGGCGCGGCTAGCCCGTCTCCAGCGTCAGGCGTACCCGTTCCAGGCGATGCCGCACATCTTGAGCAAGGTCCTCGACGCCGGGCTTGTCGACCAGACCCATCACCGCGACCGGGTCCATGAAGCCGACCGTGCAGGTCCCGTTCTCGTTGTCCTGTACCAGGACGTTGCAGGGCAGCAGCAGCCCGATGTTCGGATCCGCCTCGATTGCCTGGCGGGCCAGGTTCGGGTTGCAGGCGCCGAGGATGCGGTAGGCCCGATGATCCAGGTCCAGTTTCTTCTTGAAGGCCGCGGCCACGTCGATCTCGCTCAGAATGCCGAAGCCTTCCTCGCCCAGGGCGGCCGTCGTGCGCTCGATCACCTGATCGATCGTGCCCGGCACGATCACGTTAAAGCCGTATTGAGGTTGTTCCATCGCGGGTCCTCCGTTTGTGGTGAGGTCGGGTTACGCCGACAGCGCCGGGGCGTCGGCGGATGGCCCGCCTCCCGGTGGTGGCGTGCGCCGGCGCTGGTTCCAGGCGACCAGGAGCCCCAGGGCCAGCGCGGGGAGGTAGAACCAGTAGGGACTCGGACGGTCGGTGGGCACCAGCACGCCGGTGATGGCCCAGCCACCCTCCAAGCCTACCCGGCCGGCCGGGCTGCCGAAAGCAACCGTTTGAATCTGCGCCTTCTGCGCGTCGGGATCGAAGCGCACGTCCAGGCCGGCATCGGCCAGGCGTTCGCGCGGGGCCAGATCCGGATTGCCCAGCGGGAACATCACGGTGCGGGTGATCTCGCGGCCCTCCAGGTCGATGCCGGTGGCCTCCACGCGCAGCGAATCGCGATCCGGGATCGTCTCGACCACCTCCAGCAGGGTCTCCGGCGGCTGGTGCTCATAGGGCGGCGCGATGCGGTCCATCAGTACCGTGGGCACCAGCAGCACGAAGGCCACCAGCAGCAGGGCGGCCGATTCCCAGTAGCGGCTGCGGGTCAGGAACCAGCCCTGAGTGGCTGCGGTAAACGCGAGGATGCCCGCCAGCGAGCCGAGGAACACCAGCGTCAGCTGGAACACGTTGTCCACACCGATCAGCAGCAACTGACTGTTGAAGATGAAGAAGAACGGCAATGCGATGGTGCGCAGGCTGTAGGCGAAGGCCTGGATCCCGGTGCGGATCGGGTCGGCCTTCGCGATCGCCGCGCCGGCGAAGGAGGCCAGACCCACTGGCGGCGTCACGTCGGCCATGATGCCGAAATAGAACACGAACAGGTGGGCCGCGATCAGCGGGATCAGGATGTCGTGCTGGGCCCCCAGGTCGACGATGATCGGGGCCATCAGGGTCGCCACAATGATGTAGTTCGCGGTGGTCGGCAGGCCCAGCCCGAGCACCAGACTGATCAGCGCGGTCAGCACCAACACCAGCAGCAGGTTGCCGCCGGACAGGGTATCCACCAGGTCGGTCAGCACCAGCCCGACGCCGGTCATCGCCACGGTGCCGACGATGATCCCGGCCGCGGCGGTGGCCAGGCCGATGCCGATCATGTTGCGCGCGCCGGTCTCGAAGCCCTGGAACAGCTCCCATACCCCGACCCAGGTCGACTGCAGCAGCCGGCCCTGGCGCCGGAACAGCGCGATCAGCGGGCGCTGGGTCAGGACGATGAAGATCATGAAGGCCACCGCCCAGAACGCCGCCAGCCCCGGCGACAGGCGCTCGACCACCAGGGCCCAGACCAGCACCACCAGCGGCAGCACATAGTGCAGACCCCCCAATACCGTCGGTAGTACGCGCGGCAGGGGCTGTTCGGTATCCAGAGGTTCCGGCTCGGGTTCGCGGGCGACGATCCACAGCAGGATCAGGTAGGCCGCGAACAGCAGGCCGGCGATGATCCACGCGGCGGCGTCGCCGGCCACGTCCTTGATCCAGCCCAGTCCCCAGTACACCGCGGCCGCCAGGATGATCAGGCTGGAGACGGTGATCCCGAAGCTGATCAGGCGCCCGCGCCAGGTGGTCACGGTGGCGCGCCGGAGCCCTTCCATGCCGTTCTTGCAGGCCTCCAGGTGGACGATGTAGATCAGTGCGATATAGGCGATCAGCGCCGGCAGGATGGCGTGCTTGAGCACCTCCACGTAGGGGATGCCGACGTACTCGACCATCAGGAAGGCGGCGGCGCCCATTACCGGCGGCATCAACTGGCCGTTGACCGAGCTGGCCACCTCCACTGCGCCGGCCTTGTGCGGGGCAAAGCCGACCCGTTTCATCAGCGGCACGGTGAAGGTGCCGGTGGTGACCACGTTGGCGATGGACGATCCGGAGACCACGCCGGTCATCCCCGAGGCCATCACCGCGGCCTTGGCCGGGCCGCCGCGCAGGTGCCCAAGCAGGGAGAAGGCCACGCGGATGAAGTAGTCGCCGGCGCCGGCGCGTTCCAGCAGGGCGCCGAACAGCACGAACAGGAACACGAAGCTGGTGGAGACCCCCAGCGCGATCCCGAACACCCCCTCGTTGGACAGCCACTGCTGGGCCATCGCCCGCGGGTAGCTGGCGCCGCGATGCGCGATCAGGTCCGGCATCAGCGGCCCGGCAAAGGTGTAGAACAGGAAGATCGCCGCGATGATGGTCAGCGCTGGGCCGAGCACGCGACGGGTCGCCTCCAGCAGCAGGATCAGGCCGATCCCGGCCATGACCAGGTCCAGCTCGGTGGGGGCGCCAGGGCGCGCCGCCAGCGCCTCGTGGAACAG
>JBJHBC010000079.1:0-4963 GCA_050485285.1 Thioalkalivibrio sp. | reverse complement strand
GGCGGGGATCACGGCGGTGAGGTAGTAGGGGGTCGAGCGGATCAGCTCCTCGATGGCCGGGCCTTCGATGGAGACCAGGCGGGCGTCGCAGGTGGCAATCGGCTCCTGAATCGCCGCCGAGGGATGGCCCACCGAGAAGACGAAGGCGTCGATGCGGTTGTCGCACAGGGCCTGGGCCTGCTCGCGCGAGGGCAGCTCGCTGACCCGGCGGAAGGTGTCGTGATCCCAGCCAAGCTCCGCCATCAGCTCTTCCATCAAGGTGCGCTGGCCGGATCCGGGGTTGCCGATGTTCACCCGTTTGCCCGGCAGATCATCCAGCCCGGCGATCTCCGCGTCGGGACGCACCACCAGGGTCAGCGGTTCCGGATGCAGGCTGAACATCGCCCGCAGGTGCGTGGCCGGGCCGAAGGCCTCGAAGCGGCCGCTGCCGTGATAGGCGTGGTACTGCAGGTCCGACTGGGCCACGCCGAAGTCCATGTCGCCGGAGCGCACCATATTCAGATTGAACACCGAGCCCCCGGTGCTCTCCGCGGTGCAGCGCATCCCGTGTTCGTCGCGGCGGGTGTTGAACAGGCGGCACAGGTGCTGGCCGGCCGGGTAGTAGACCCCGGTGACGCCGCCGGTACCGATGTTGATGAAGCGCTGCTCGGCCGCCGCCAGGGGCGCAAGCAGCAACAACCCCAGGGTCAGGCCCAGGCAAAGGGTCGGCAGTCCGCGGGTCAGGCGGTGTGTCGGGGTGCGGTGCACGGGGGATCCTCGCATGTGTTCTCCCGGGAACAGGCGGTATCGCGAGTGTAGGGAATCAGCCCGCAATGTACACGCCCGCCGGTCCGGGTCACGCGGCAAGGTTTTTCTGGTTCTGCGGCCAAGCGGCGCGTAGGGTGGGGTTTCCACCCGACGCAGGCATTGCCCCATGTGGCTTGAAACCCGCTGTGACTTCGACTTCGAGATCCCGGTCCCGACCCCGTTCGTGCTGATGCTGCGCCCGCGCAGCGGTCCGCTGCAGTGGGTCGCGCGCGAGGAGTATCGCCTGGTGCCGAACGCCCCCGTGACCGAGTTCGTGGATGTCTACGGCAATCTCTGCCAGCGCCTGCTGGCGCCGCCGGGGCCGTTCTCGATCCACACGGCGGCCGAGGTGCAGACGGCCGATGCCCTGGATCGCGCGCCGGGCGCCCCGTTTGTCGAGGTGCAGGCCCTGCCGGACGTGACCCTTGGCTACCTGCTCCCCAGCCGCTTCTGCGAATCGGACCGCTTCAACCTGATGGCGACCGAGATTACCGCTGGCCAGTGGCTGGGCTATGACCAGGTGGCCGCCATCGAACAGTGGCTGCGTGAACGCATCGAATACCTGCCGGGCACCAGCGACATCCCGGTGTCCGCGGTGGAGGTGAACCAGCGCGGGAGCGGGGTGTGCCGCGACCTGGCGCATCTCGGCATCGCCCTTTGCCGCAGTCTCAGCATCCCGGCGCGCATGGTGGTGGGGTATCTGCACGGCCTGCAGCCAATGGACATGCACGCCTGGTTCGAGGCCTTCGTCGGCGGCCGCTGGTACAGCTTCGATGCGACCCAGTCCGAATTGCGGGGTGGCTATGTGGTGGTCGGCTACGGTCGCGACGCGGCGGACGTGGCGATCTACAACCAGTTCGGGCTCCCGGTCTACCCGGTCCGCCACGATGTGGATGTCCATCGCATCGAAGCACCTGCCTGACGCGCGCCGGGCGCGATATTCCACGGTCGCGGGCAGGGGCTTGAGACGGCCCCCTGCGCGCCGAACGGACCGGTATCAAAGTGCTTGATCGGGCTTGCGAAACCCGCAATTTCGGGGCGTTCGGGGGGCGTCGTGGTGGGCGGTCCGGGAGCCGCCCGGCCTGAAAAGAGGGGCCGGATGACGTATGATAAGCGGCCTTTTTGACGGCAGTGCCGCCTTCCGGCGGGCGCGCCGCAATCCGCTGAATCCGAAGCCTTGAACGGGAGAACCGAATGTTTTCGATCGACATGAGCATCCACGGCTACGACGACGACCTCTGGAACGCCATCAGCAAGGAAGCGCAGCGCCAGGAGGAGCACATCGAGCTGATTGCCTCCGAGAACTACACCAGCCCGCGCGTGATGGAGGCCCAGGGGTCCGTGCTGACCAACAAGTACGCCGAGGGCTACCCGGGCAAGCGCTACTACGGCGGCTGCGAGTACGTGGATATCGTCGAGCAGCTCGCGATCGATCGCCTCAAGGAGCTCTACGGCGCCGATTACGCGAACGTGCAGCCGCATTCCGGCTCGCAGGCCAACGCGGCCGTGTACATGGCCCTGCTGCAGCCGCATGACACCGTGCTGGGCATGAGCCTGGACGCCGGTGGCCACCTGACCCACGGCGCCAAGCCGAACTTCTCCGGCAAGATCTACAACGCGGTGCAGTACGGCATCACCGACGAGGGCCTGATCGACTACGACGAGGTCCAGCGCCTGGCCACCGAGCACCAGCCGAAGATGATCGTCGCGGGCTTCTCCGCCTATTCGCGCGTGGTGGACTGGAAGCGCTTCCGCGAGATCGCCGATTCCGTGGGCGCCTACCTGATGGTGGACATGGCTCACGTCTCCGGTCTGATCGCCGCCGGCGAATACCCGAACCCGATCGACCACGCCCACGTGGTCACCTCCACCACGCACAAGTCCCTGCGCGGGCCGCGGGGCGGCTTCATCATCACCAAGGGTCAGCCGGAACTGAACAAGAAGTTCCAGTCGCTGATCTTCCCGGGCACCCAGGGCGGTCCGCTGATGCACGTGATCGCCGGCAAGGCGGTGGCGTTCAAGGAGGCCCTGGAGCCCGAGTTCAAGACCTACCAGAAGCAGGTGATCGCCAACGCCCGCGCGATGGCCGAGGTGCTGGTCGAGCGTGGCTACGACATCGTCTCCGGCGGCACCGACAACCACCTGTTCCTGCTGAGCCTGGTGTCCAAGGGCATGACCGGCAAGGCTGCGGACGCCGCGCTGGGTCGCGCCAACATCACGGTCAACAAGAACGCGGTACCGAACGACCCGCAGTCCCCGTTCGTCACCTCCGGTATCCGTATCGGCACCGCCGCGCTGACCACCCGTGGCTTCACCGAGGCGGAATCGCGCGAGCTGGCCGGCTGGATCGCGGACGTGCTGGACGACCACGAGAACGAGCAGGTGATCAACGCGACCCGCGACAAGGTCGTCGAGATCTGCCGTCGCTTCCCGGTCTACGGCGCGTCCGAATAATCACGGCGAGTCACGGGTCGCGGGCGCGGGATGCGCTGTCCGTCCTGTCATGATCAGGACACCCGCGTGGTCGATTCGCGGGTGGCCGGCCCGGAGCAGGAACAGATCCGGCGCCGGCGCCAGTGCCGCGCCTGCGGTGCACGCTTTACCACCTTCGAGCGAGCGGAGTTCAGCCTGCCGCGGGTGGTCAAGCGTTCCGGCGAACGCGTCGCCTTCGACGAGGAAAAGCTGCGCAGTGGTCTGCGCCGGGCCCTGCACAAGCGCCCGGTGAAGACCGACGATGTCGAGCGCGTGATCGACGACATCAAGCGCCAGCTCTCCGCGCTCACGGCCCCCGAGGTGAAATCCGACCGCATCGGCGAAATGGTGCTGGCGGCCTTGCACGGGCTCGACCATGTGGCCTATATCCGGTTTGCCTCCATCTATCTCAGCTTCGCCAGTGTGCAGTCCTTCCGCGAGGCCATCGAACGGCTGGAGGAAGACCTCAGTCCGGAGATGCGCCGCTCGCAGCTGCGCCTGATCGACGAGGAGGCGCCCGGTCCTGCCCCGGAATCGGCGGCGGGCGGCCCGCAGGTGCCACCGGGGCGTGGTGACTCGTCCAGGGGGGAGTGATGGAAGCATCCACGACCGAGCAGGCAATCACGGACCGCCGTCACATGGCGCGGGCCCTGGAGCTGGCCGACTACGGCCGCTTCACCGCGGACCCGAACCCGCGGGTCGGGTGCGTGATCGTGCGCGACGGACGCGAGGTCGGCGCGGGACTGCACTGGAAGGCCGGCGAGGCCCATGCCGAGGTGAATGCACTGCGGGCGGCCGGCGAGGCCGCCCGCGGGGCCACCGCCTATGTCACCCTGGAACCCTGCAGCCATCACGGCCGCACCCCGCCCTGCACCGATGCCCTGATCGGCGCCGGGGTGGCCCGGGTCGTGATCGCCATGCAGGACCCCAACCCGCAGGTCTGTGGCGGCGGGATCGAGGCCCTGCAGGCGGCCGGTATCCCGGTCGACAGCGGCGTGCTGGAGACCGAGGCGCGCGCCCTGAATCCCGGCTTCGTGCGGCGCATGGAGCAGGGGCGCCCCTGGGTGCGCGTCAAGCTTGCCGCGAGCCTCGACGGGCGTACCGCTATGGCCTCCGGCGAGTCGCAGTGGATCACCGGCGAGGCGGCGCGCCGCGACGTCCAGCAGTGGCGGGCCCGCGCGGGTGCGATCCTGACCGGCAGCGGCACCGTGGTCGCCGACGACCCGCGCCTGAACGTCCGCATGAAGCCGTTCGACCTGGCCGCCCATGCCGGGTTTCCGGATGACCCCCGCTATCACGACCTGCCGGGACGCCAGCCCCTGCGGGTGATTCTGGACGCCCGCCTGCGGACGCCGCCGGGCGCGCAGATCCTGCGCGAGGGACCGGTCTGGATCCTCACGGGGCCCGATGCCGCGGACTCGCCGGCCGCGGGTACCCTGCGCGGCCGGGGCGCGGAGGTCCGTCCCGTGCCGCTGGCGGAGGAATCCGCCGAGGGCGGGCTGGATGTGGGCGCCGTGCTGGCGGAGCTGGGCCGTGCCGAGGTCAACGAGCTGCATGTGGAGTCCGGACCGGGTCTGGCCGGGGCGCTTGCGCGTGGTGGCTGGGTGGACGAATGGCTGATCTACCAGGCGCCCCTGCTGATGGGCTCCAATGCCCGCCCCCTGGTCGAGTGGCCGCTGGCCCGCATGTCCGAGCGCGCCGAACT
>JBJHBC010000078.1:0-9458 GCA_050485285.1 Thioalkalivibrio sp. | reverse complement strand
ATGATGCCTTCCACCGCGTCGGAACCCACCGGCAGATTGCGGAACACGCCCTCGGGGAACCCGGCCGCCAGGAACACCCGCTCCAGGTGTTCGGCGCAGCCAGGCACGTTGGAGGCATGTTTGAGCAATACGGTGTTGCCGGCCAGCGTGGCCGGAATCGCCTGGCGAAAGGCCTGCCAGTAGGGGAAATTCCAGGGCATCACCAGCAGCACGGTCCCCAGCGGCTGCCAGGCGATGAACGAGCGGCTCGCGTCCGAGGCGACCATGGTGTCCTGCAGAAAATCCGGGCCGTGCTCGGCGTAGTACTCGCAGGCGCTGGCACACTTGTCGACCTCGGCGCGCGCCTCGGCCAGGCGCTTGCCCATCTCGCGGGTGGCGGTTTCCGCGAGCGGCTCGCGCTCCTTGCGCAGGACCCCGGCCAGATCGCGCAGGCGGGCGGCGCGCTCCGCCACCGGGCGCGCGGCCCAGTCCGGGGCCGCGCTGGCGGCGCGGGACAGTGCCGCTTCCAGGGCATCCCGATCCATACGCGGATAGCGCGCGAGTGTCTCGCCGGTGGCGGGATTGATCGCGGTGAGTTCGGTCATATCGGTGCCTCGGCGTCAGGACCCGGAATCCGGGCTTGTTTGAACAATGCAGGTCACCCGAGTATAAGACGTCCCGCACTCGCTTTCGGAAGGACCTTGCCACCATGTCGATCGATTCGATTCGCAATGTCTGCCTGCTCGGCGGCACGGGCTTCGTCGGCCATCACATCATCCGCCGACTGATTGACCGCGGGCTGAAGGTCCGCGTGCTGTCCCGTCGTCCGCATCGCCACCGTGATCTTCTGGTCAACCCCGAGGTGGATCTGGTCGAGGGCAGCGCCCATGACCCCGCCACTCTGGAACGCGTTTTCGCGGGCCAGGATGCAGTGATCAACCTGGTCGGCATCCTCAACGAACGCGGCCACAACGGTGCCGGCTTCCGCGCCGCCCATACCGAGCTGACCGAAAAGGCCCTGGCCGCCGCCGAGGCGCAGGGCGTGCGCCGCTTCCTGCAGATGAGCGCGCTGAAGGCCGACATGGACGACGCCCCCAGCCACTACCTGCGCAGCAAGGGCGCGGCGGAGCAGGCGGTGTTCGCCAGCGAATCCCTGGCGGTGACGGTCTTTCGCCCATCGGTAATCTTCGGGCCCGAGGACTCCTTCCTGAACCGCTTCGCCACGCTACTGAAGTTCTCCCCGGTCATGCCGCTCGCCCGCGCCCGGGCGCGTTTTGCCCCGGTGTTCGTGGGCGACGTGGCGGAGCACTTCGTCGAGGCGCTGGAAGACCATGACACCATCGGCCAGGGCTTCGAACTGTGCGGCCCGAAGACCTACACCCTGGCCGAGCTGGTACGCTACGTCGGGCGCGTCTCCGGTCACCGGCGTCCGGTAATCGGCCTGCCCGACTGGGCCGGCAAACTGCAGGCCAGCGTGCTCGAGTTCGTGCCCGGCAAGCCGCTGTCGCGCGACAACTTCGCCTCGCTGACCATCGACTCGGTCTGCGACGGCGAGCAGCAGCTGCCCTGCCCGACCCGGCTGGAATCCATCGCCCCCAGCTACCTGGGTGGCGGCGGCGCCGGACGCGAGGCCCGGATGCAGGTACTGCGGACCCTCAACCGCGGATCGGGCCGCGGCTGACCCGGACGCGAACCCGGGGCCGCCATGCAGACCTATCTCGTCGGCGGTGCGGTTCGCGACCGCCTGCTGGGACGCCCGTTTACGGAACGCGACTACGTCGTAGTCGGCGCCACGCCGGAGACGATGGAGGCCGCAGGCTTTCGTCCGGTCGGGCGCGACTTTCCCGTCTTCCTGCACCCCGAGACCCACGAGGAATACGCGCTGGCGCGCACCGAGCGCAAGACCGCGCGGGGCTACCACGGCTTCCAGTTCAACGCCTCGCCCGAGGTCACCCTGGAGGACGATCTCGAACGCCGCGATCTCACCATCAACGCGATGGCCGAGGACACCGACGGCCGCCTGATCGATCCCTATGGCGGGCGGGGCGACCTGGAGGCCCGTCAGCTGCGCCATGTCGCCCCCGCCTTTGCCGAAGACCCGGTGCGCCTGCTGCGGGTGGCCCGGTTCGCCGCCCAGCTCGCGCCATGGGGCTTCGAGGTCGCCCCCGACACGCTGACGCTGATGCGCGAGCTCGTTACCTCCGGCGAGGTCGACGCCCTGGTGCCCGAGCGCGTCTGGGCCGAGTGCGAGAAGGCCCTGAAAAGCCCGGCCCCGCGGCGGTTCCTGGAGGTGCTGCGCGAGTCCGGGGCGCTTGCCATCCTGTTCCCGGAGATCGAGCGGCTGTTCGGCGTCCCCCAGCCCGAGCGCTACCACCCGGAGATCGACACCGGCGTGCATACGCTAATGGTCCTGGACCAGGCGACCCGGCTGTCCGATGCGCCCGAGGTCCGTTTCGCCGCGCTGGTGCATGATCTCGGCAAGGGCACAACCGATCCCGAGATCCTCCCCCGCCACCACGGCCACGAAGAGCGCGGGGTGGACCTGATCCGGGCCCTGGCCGAGCGCCTGCGCATCCCCAACCGCTACCGCGACCTGGCGGTGCGCGTGGCGCGCTACCACGGTCTGGTGCACCGCGTGTTCGAACTACGCCCGAAGACGGTGATGAAGCTGGTCGACGGACTGGACGCACTGCGACGGCCCGAGAACGTCGAGCCCTTCCTGCTCGCGGTGGAGGCGGATTTCCGCGGGCGCACCGGCTGGGAGGACAAGCCGTACCCGCAGGCCGATGCCGTACGCCGCGCGGTAGCCGCCGCGCAGGCCGTGCAACCGCAGGCCCTGATGGCCGAGGGCTACAAGGGCAAGGCCCTGGGCGAGGCATTGCAGCGCGAGCGCATTCACGCCATCGCAGACGCCCTCGACGAACACCCCGACGCGTAGGAGCCTGCTCGCAGGCGAAGCCCCTGCCCACGCCGGACGCTGGCAGGGGCTTCGCCGCCAAGGCGGCTCCTACGGGGATCGGCGAGAACAGGAGCCCGCCCCTGGGCGGTGGCACCAGTCCAGCGCACCACCATCCAAGGGCGCCTGCTCGCGGGGTAATGCCCCGCAAAGATCGAGCGCGGGCAGGGGCATTCGCCTGCGAGCAGGCTCCTACTTGCCTGTTTCGGCGCGTGAACGTACTCTTTCGCGGCTGTTTAGCGTACAGAGGAAACCGCGATGGATTTCGCCAAGGCCCGGATCAACATGGTCGAGCAGCAGGTTCGTCCCTGGGACGTGCTCGATACGCGCGTGCTGGACGTGATGGAAACCCTGCCGCGTGAACGCTTCATGCCCGAGCCCTACCAGGCCCTGGCATATGCGGATTCCGAGATCCCGCTGGGGCACGGCGAGAACACCCTGCCGCCGGTGGTGGTCGGCCGGCTGTTGCAGGCCGTATCGCCGCAGCCCACCGAGACGGTGCTGGAGATCGGCACCGGTTCCGGTTACGTGACCGCCTGCCTGGCGCACCTCGCGGCCCGGGTCGACAGCATCGAGCGGATCGACGAGCTGCGTCTCGCGGCGCGTAACCGCCTGACGGATCTGGGTCTCGATAACGCCCAGCTGCGCACCGCCACGGTGACCCGGGACTGGACCCCGCCGCGCCCGCGCTACGACGCGATCATCCTGACCGGTGCGATGACCGAATACGAAGATTTCCTCGAGCCGTACCTGACGCTCGGCGGCCGGCTGTTCGTGGTCACGGGCGACGGCCCGATCATGGAGGCCCAGCTGATCACCCGCACCACCGAGGACAACTGCCGCCACGAGGGCCTGTTCGAAACCCGCGTGAAGCCGCTGGTCGGCTTCGAGCCGAAGCCCGCGTTCGAATTCTGAGCCGGTCGCCGGCGCCCCGGCACGAGGCACGCGCCGGAGGCCCCATGCCGGAACATGCTCTGATAGGATAGGCTTTTCCTAATATCCTCCGGAGTCGCGTCCATGAACCGTCTGCCGTCGCTTCTCGCCGCCGCCGGGCTGGCCCTGGTCCTCTCGGCGCCCGCCACTGCTTCCAGCCTGATGGAGGTCTACGAGCGCGCGGCCGCGGAAGACGCCGAGCTGCGCACCGCCGAGGCAGAATACCGCAGCGTACTGGAGAATCGTCCGCTCGCGCGCTCCGCCCTGCTGCCGCAGATCTCCGGGCAGGCCGAGGCCGGCGCGTTCTACCGCGACGACCGCAACCAGCCGGACAGCTTCGACGGACGCCAGACCAGCTTCGGCGTCAACCTGGCCCAGAGCCTCTACGATCGCCGCAACTACATCGAACTGGCCCAGGTGGATCTCGAGATCGCCCGCGCCGAGGCCGAACTGGATGCCGCCCGTCAGGACCTGATCCTGCGCGTAGCGCAGGCCTACTTCGACGTGCTGATCGCGCAGGAGACCCTGGCCTTCCGCGAGGCCGAGGTCGAGGCGATCGAGCGCCAGCTGGAACAGACCCAGCGCCGCTTCGATGTCGGCCTGGTCGCCCGCACCGACGTCACCGAGGCCCAGGCCCAGCGCGACATCGCCGAGGCCGAGCGCATCGCCGCCGAGAACCAGCTGGACCTGACCCGCGAGCAACTCGCGGTGATCACCAACACCTACTGGGACGAGCTGGACATGCTGAGCGACGAGGCCGAGCTGACCCCGCCGGAACCAGCCGATCCGCAGGCCTGGGTCGACATCGCGCTCGCCAACAACCTGGAACTGGCCGCCCAGCGCCTGAGCACGGAAACCGCCCGCGAACAGATCCAGCGCCAGCGCGCCGAGGGCCTGCCGCGCCTCAACCTGAACGCCTCGGTCAGCGAGAATCGCTACCACGGCCTGGACATCCCCCCGGGCGCCGGGGGCGGCACGTTCTTCGAGGGCACCGACGCCCAGGTCGGCGTGCAACTGGAGATCCCGCTCTACACCGGCGGGCGCGTCAGCGCCCTGACCCGCCAGGCCCGCGAGGACTTCCAGGCCGCGCAGGAGGGCCAGTCACTGGTGGAGCGCCGCACCACCCAGGACACCCGCAGCGCCTACCTGTCGGTGATCTCCAACAACTCGCGCGTGCGCGCGCTGGAGCAGGCGCTGGTTTCGACCCAGTCCGCGTTCGAGGCGGCCGAGGCCGGCTTCGAGGTCGGCACCCGCACCCAGGTGGACGTCCTGCTCGCCCTGCGCGAGGTCTTCCGCGCCGAGCGCGACTACGCCGAGGCCCGCTACGGCTTCCTGGGCGAGTCCCTGCGCCTGCAGCGCGCCGCCGGTCGTCTGAGCGTGGCCGACCTCGAGGCCATCGACGACCTCCTGGAGTAATGGTCACCCCCGCCGCCCAAAGCCTGCGGGAACGCTGCGAACGCGCGCGCTCGCGCCTGGTCCTGATCGACCTGCAGGAACGCCTGCTGGCGGCGATGCAGGAGACCGACCGCGCCGAGGTGGAGCGCAATACCGCGCGCCTGATCGAGGCCGCGCGCAAGCTGGGCATCCCGATCGAGGTGTCGCGCCAGTACCCCAAAGGCCTCGGCGAGGTCACCGCACCCCTGCAACAGGCGCTGGACGGCGAGGGCGCGATCACCGACAAGACCGCCTTCTCCTGCTGCGCCGAAGCGGACCTGCACACCCGCCTGACCCGCGGCGACCAGATCATCCTGACCGGCGCGGAGACCCACATCTGCGTGACCCAGACGGCACTGGAACTGCTGGAGGCGGGCGTGACCGTGTTCGTGGTCGAGGACGGGGTCTGCTCGCGCGATACCGGGCGCAAGCGCAACGGACTGGAGCGCCTGCGCGCCGCCGGCGCCATCATCACCAACCACGAGTCGGTACTGTTCGAGTGGCTGCGCGACGCGGCCGATCCGCAGTTCCGCGAGCTGAGCCAGCTGATACGCGAGAACTAGGAGAAACCGCACGGATGCGCATGCTTGGAAATATTCTGCTCGGCGCCTGGCTGATTCTGTTCGGCCTGCGCGGCCTGCTGGGGCTGCAGTTCCAGTACGACCACTACGTCATCAGCGGTCTGGCGGTGATCGCCGGTATCCTGTTCATCCTGCGTCGATAAAACCAACATCATGCGTCTGACCCCCGACGAGTACCGCAATCAGGACCACCGCCGCATCACCCTGCTGGGGATGTCCGGTGTCGGCAAGACGCGCCTGTCCAACATGCTGCGGCGCGAGGACTGGTTCCACTACTCCGGCGACTACCGCATCGGGACGCGCTACCTGAGCGAACCGATCCTGGACAACATCAAGGCCCAGGCGATGGCGGTGCCGTTCCTGCGCGATCTGCTGCGCTCGGACTCGATCCAGATCATCAACAACATCACCGTGGACAACCTGCACCCGGTGGCGAGCTTCCTCGGCAAGCTCGGCAACCCGGAGCTGGGCGGGCTGCCGCTGACCGAGTTCAAGCGCCGCCAGACCCTGCACCACGAAGCCGAGGTGCAGGCCATGCTCGACGTGCCCGACTTCATCAACAAGTCCCAGACGTTGTTCGGCTATCCGCACTTCGTCAACGATGCCGGCGGCTCGGTCTGCGAGCTGGACAGCCCCGGCGTGCTGGAGACCCTCGCGGAGCACACGCTGATCCTCTACATCAAGGCGACCGACGAGGACGAACGCCAGCTGATCGAGCGCGCCGAGAGCGATCCCAAGCCGCTGTACTACCGCGAGGCCTTCCTCGACCAGCAGCTGGCCGAATACATGCGCGACGAGGGGCTGGACTACGTCGCCCAGATCGACCCGGACGCCTTTGTGCGCTGGGTCTTCTCGCGCCTGTTCCGCGCGCGCCTGCCGCGCTACGAGGCGATCGCCGAAGCCCACGGCTACACCATCAGCACCACGGAACTGGCGCGGGTGCGTAACGCGGCCGACTTCGACGACCTGGTCTGCATGGCCCTGGAGCGGGAGGCGCGTCTGTAATGCCACTTGTCGCCTACTCCGACCTGCCCACCTTTGCCCGCCTGAAGAGCGAGGGCGAGACCGTCCTGCCCAGCGACTTCGCGCAGCAGCAGGAGATCCGCGCCCTGCATATCGGGCTGCTGAACATGATGCCGGACGCCGCCCTCGCGGCGACCGAGCGCCAGTTCTTCCGCCTGATCGGCGAGAGCAACCAGATCGCGCAGTTCTACATCCACCCGTTCACCCTGCCGCAGCTCAAGCGCGGGCCGAAGGGGCGCGACCACGTCAAGCAGTACTACGAATCCTTCGAGGACCTGAAGAAGGAGGGCCTCGACGCGCTGATCATCACCGGCGCCAACGTGACCCAGCCGGATCTGGCCCTGGAACCCTTCTGGGAACCGCTGGCCGAGGTGGTCGACTGGGCCTGGGAGAACGTGACCTCCACGC
The DNA here is from genome assembly GCA_050485285.1 of Thioalkalivibrio sp. Classification (GTDB taxonomy): domain Bacteria; phylum Pseudomonadota; class Gammaproteobacteria; order Ectothiorhodospirales; family Ectothiorhodospiraceae; genus Thioalkalivibrio. Next base: position 2,144 of record JBJHBC010000078.1, on the reverse strand, counting down.
TGTGCTCCTGCCTGGCGACCCACGCCGTGCTGCAAGCGCGCTACGGCGAGCACCGCCGGCACATGGGCGAGAAGCTGTGGGGCGTGTTCCCGCACCGCGTGGTGGACCGCGGCCACCCGCTGGTCACCGGCGTGAACACGCGTTTCGACGTGCCGCACTCGCGCTACAACGACGTCTCGCGCGAACAGTTCGAGCGCCACGGCCTGCGCGTGCTGGTGGAGAGTGACCAGTCCGGGATCCATCTGGGGGCCTCGCCCGACGGCTTTCGCATGGTCTTCTTCCAGGGCCACCCGGAATACGACTCGATCAGCCTGCTCAAGGAGTACAAGCGCGAGGTGGTGCGCTACATCCAGGGCGAACGCGACGCCTACCCGCCGCTGCCGGAGAACTACCTGATGCCGCAGGCCGCCGCCATCCTCGACGAGCACCGCGAGCACGTGGAGGCCGCGCTGGAACACTGCACCGAGATCCCGGCCCTGCCCGAGGCGCTGCTGCTGGATCGCCTCGACAACACCTGGCACGACACCGCCCTGGCGGTGATCAACAACTGGCTGGGCAACGTCTACCAGCTGACCAACCTCGACCGGCGCAAGCCGTTCCGCGACAGCGTCGACCCGAGCGATCCGCTGGCCGGACGCCGGTAGCGCGTCGCACCCGCCCCTGTCATTGCGAGGTGCCGCAGGCACCGTGGCAATCTGCCTTCCGGAACCACCGGATCCCGCCGCCCTGCCAGCATCTGGAGGTTGCCACGTCGCCTTCGGCTCCTCGCAATGACCGGGTCAACGCAACGGAAGAACGCCATGACCGAGAGTGACCCGGACAAGCTGCCGCGCCCGATTATCGGACTGTACGAAACCATTGCCGGCGACGAGGACGCGCGCGTCTGCAAGGACATCCCGGAGAACGCCTGTCGCGCCCAGCCGGTCAATTTCTTCGTCCACCTGGTTGCCAACACCCTGAGCAAGATTGGCGACGAGCTCGCCTCGGCCCGGCTGGTCCTGGCCTGGCTGCTGGGCGCCCTCGGGGCCCCGGCCGCCTTCGCGGGCTTCCTGGTGCCCATCCGCGAATCTGGCTCACTGCTCCCGCAACTGTTCGTTGCCGCCTCCATTCGCCGCCGGGCCATCCGCAAGGGCTTCTGGGTTCTCGGCAGCGTGCTCTCGGGGCTGGCGGTGGCCGGCATGGCCATCGTCGCCCTGACCCAGGAGGGAGTCGCCGCCGGCTGGGCGATCCTCGGACTGCTGGTGGTCTTCGCCCTGTCGCGCGGGATCAATTCGGTCGCCTCCAAGGACGTACTCGGCAAGACCATCGCCAAGCACCAGCGCGGGACCGTGATGGGATACGCCGCGTCACTGGCCGGCTTCTTCACCCTGGGCCTGGGTATCTACCTGACGCTGGCGAACCTCGAAGAGGCCGGCATCGGCGTCTTCGTCGCCCTGCTGGCCGCCTCGGCCGGGGCCTGGTGGGTGGCCGCCGCGACCTTTACCCGGCTGCGCGAGGACCCGGGCTCCACCGAGGGCGGCGGCAACGCGGTGACCGAGGCCATCCGTTCCATGCGCCTGCTGTGGACCGACCGCGCCTTTGGCCATTTCGTGCTGACCCGCGCCCTGCTGATGAGCACCGCGCTGGCCCTGCCGTTCTACGTGCTGCTCGCGGAGGACGCCACCGCCGGCGACCTCGGCACCCTGGGGCTGCTGATCCTGGCCAGCGGCCTGGCCTCGGCGGTCAGCGCCCCGGTCTGGGGGCGCCTGTCCGACCGCTCGGCGCGCTGGGTGCTGATCCTGTCCGGCCTTCTGGCCGCCGGGCTTGGGATTGCGGTCGCGCTCGGCGTCTGGTTCGCGCCGGTGGATACCGACCACGCGCTGGTGCCCGGCGGCTGGGTCTATGCGGCGCTGTTCTTCCTGCTCGGGGTCAGTCATGCCGGCGTGCGCCTGGGGCGCAAGACCTATCTGGTGGACATGGCCACGCAGGAGACCCGGGCCGCGTTCACCGCGGTCAGCAACACGGTGATCGGTGCGCTGCTGCTGGTCGGGGGGCTGTTCGGGCTGCTGGCGCAGCTGGCGGGCACCGAGGTGGCGATCTTCGTCCTCGCGCTGATGAGCCTGGCCGGCGCCGCCAGCGCCTGGCTCATGGGCGAGGCCTGACAC
>JBJHBC010000077.1:0-9509 GCA_050485285.1 Thioalkalivibrio sp. | reverse complement strand
CAAGGGAACCGCAACGCCGTGCGCGCGCCCGTTTTTGATCAACAACGGGCGGCCGAGCCCCTGCTTTCAGTGGCTTGTGGGGTTGGTGCCCCCTGTTCCCCGATCCTGCGTTGCGCCGCTTGCGGGTAGAACCACTACCCGCTGCACGACGCGCCTTGCCTCGGAAAACAGGGGGCACCAACGCGGACGCGCGATTCAATCAGCGTCTCCCTAGCCGTGGGTCCCGGTCCGGGGCGCGCTGTCGTCTCCCTCGTCGGCGGGCTGGAATACCACATCCAGCGCCTTGGCCGCGGCCACCTCGTTGAAACGTCGATTGGGCAGCGTGTGCGGGGCGCTCTTGATCGTTTCCATGTCGTTTTCCGACTCGGCCAGGATGCAGGCCATCGCCTCGACAAAGCCGTCCAGCGTCTCCTTCGACTCGGTCTCGGTCGGCTCGACCAGCAGGCACTCCGGCACCAGCAGCGGGAAGTAGGTCGTCGGCGCGTGATAACCGTGGTCCAGAAGCCGCTTGGCGACGTCGCCCGCGGTCAGGCCGCGTTCCTTCGCCTGCTTCTTCAGCGTCACGATGAACTCATGGGTGGCGCGGCGCTTGGGATAGGCCAGATCGAAACCGGCCGCAGCCAGTTCGCGCGCCAGGTAGTTCGCGTTCAGCGTGGAGAACTCGGAGACCCGCACCATGCCCTCGCGGCCCAGCATGCGCATGTACACATAGGCGCGCAGCAGCACGCCGGCATTGCCGGCAAACGCGGACAGGCGCCCGATGCTCTGCGGCCGGTCGGACTCCTCGGCAAAACGGTAACCGCCCTGCTCCGCTTCGATCACGTGCGGGATCGGCATGAACGGCAGCAGGCGCTCGGAGACGCCCACGGCACCGGAACCCGGACCACCCCCGCCGTGCGGCGTGGAGAAGGTCTTGTGCAGGTTCATGTGGATCACGTCGAAGCCCATGTCCCCCGGGCGCACCTTGCCGAGGATGGCGTTGAGGTTCGCGCCGTCGTAGTACAACAGGCCGCCGGCGTCGTGGACGATCTTCGCGATCTCGGAGATGCGCCGCTCGAACACGCCCACGGTGGACGGATTGGTCAGCATGATCCCGGCCGTCTGCGGACCCACCGCGGCCTTCAGGGCCTCGAGGTCCACGTCGCCGGTCTCGTCGGTGGGGATCTCGCGCACCTCGTAGCCGCACATAATCGCGGTCGCCGGGTTGGTGCCGTGAGCGGCGTCCGGGACGATGATCTCGCGGCGCTCGGTATCGCCGCGGGCATCGTGATAGGCGCGGATCATGGCCACGCCGGTGTACTCGCCCTGGGCACCCGCCATCGGCGCCAGCGACACGGCCTTCATGCCGGTGACTTCCTTCAGCATCTCCTGCAGCTCGAACATGGTCTGCAGGAAGCCCTGGCTGTGGCTGGCCGGGGCGTGCGGATGCCGGTTCAGGAATCCGGGCAGCATCGCCAGGCTGTTACAGGCGCGCGGGTTGTACTTCATCGTGCACGAGCCCAGCGGGTAGAACTCGGTGTCGATGGAGAAGTTCTTCTGGGACAACCGCGTGTAATGCCGCACCACGTCCAGTTCCGAGGCCGCCGGCAGACCCGGCGCGGACTTGCGCTGCAGGTTCGCGGGGATGCGGGTCGCGGCATGGTCGCGCGGCGCCTGGGCGACAGCCGAGCGACCGGCGCGGGAACGTTCGAAGATCAGATGGGCGTCTGTGGTGCTCATAGCGGTTTCTCGCTTGCGTATTCGGGTGACGGCGACCGGGCCGAGCCCGGCCGCCGGCGGCGCGGCGGTTGTCCGGCCGGTTACTGGGTCGGGCTCAGGTTGGCCCGGTCATCCAGGGCCGCGAATGCGGCGTCGTAGTCCGGCTCGTCGCCGATTTCGGAGACCAGCTGGGCGTGCATCACCAGGTTGTCGGTATCCAGCACGACCACGCCGCGGGCGGTGATCCCGGCCAGCGGACCGTCCTGGATCAGCACGCCGTAGTCCTTGGCGAAGTTGCGATCGCGCATCATCGACAGCACGGTCACGCGTTCCAGATTCTCGGCGGCGCAGAAGCGGCTCATCGCGAACGGCAGGTCGGCGGAGACGATCAGGATCTCGAGATCCGGACGGCTGGCGACCATCTCGTTGAACTTCTTGGTGGAATCGGCGCAGACCGGCGTGTCCAGGCTGGGCACGATGGAGATCAGCTTGCGCTTGTCGCCGAAGTCGGCCAGCGAGACGTCCTGCAGATCCTTGTTGGTCAGCTTGAAGTCCGGGGCCGGCGAGCCCACGTGCGGCAGGTCGCCGTTGGTGTTGATCGGATTACCTTGCAGCTTGATTTCGGCCATGGTTGCCTCCCGGCGTTGTGTGTATGGCGCGTGGTGTCGTTGACCGTGGGAAGCCGATAACCGCCTCAGGCGGCCTGCTCCCAGGTGGTCACGTACTGCTCGAGGTCGGATTCGGTCTTGGTCTCGGTGGCGCAGACCAGCACGCAGCCGTCCAGCTGGGCGTAGTCGCGGCCCAGCTCGAAGCCTGCCAGCACGCCGGCATCGGCCATCGCCTGCACGCGGCTCGCGGCATCGCCGCCGAAGTCCAGCGCGACTTCGTGGAAGTATTCGCCGGTAAAGCGCGGCTTGATGCCCTTGGCGGCCAGTTTTTCCACCAGCGCGTGGGTGTTGGCATAGCAGGCCTCGGCCACGCGGGTCAGGCCCTCGTCACCCAGCATGGACATGTGGATGGTCGCGGCCGTCACCACCAGGCCCTGGTTGGTGCAGATGTTCGAGGTCGCCTTGGAGCGGCGGATATGCTGCTCGCGCGCCTGCAGGGTCAGCACGAAGCCGGGCTTGCCGTCGGCGTCCTCGGCGCGACCGACGATCCGCCCCGGCATCTGCCGGATGTGCTTCTTCAGCGTGGTCATGAAGCCGAAGTACGGCCCGCCGGAGGACAGCGGCGCCCCCAGCGGCTGGCCCTCGCCGACGACGATGTCGACGCCGTTGGTGCCCCACTCGCCCGGCGGCTTCAAAAGCGCCAGCGAGACCGGGTTCACCACGGCGATGACCGGGATGCCGCGCTCTTCGGCCCAGCCGGTCAGGGCATCCACGTCCTCGAGGATGCCGAAGAAGTTCGGCTGGCTGATCACCATGGCAGTGACGTCATCATCCGCATGCGGTGCCAGCGCCTCGACCGGGGTCTGGCCGGTGGTCTCGTCGAACGGCAGTTCGACCAGCTCGATGCCCTGGTTGCCGATCAGGGTCTTCACCACCTTGCGGTAGTCCGGATGCAGCGCGCCCGGCAGCAGCACGCGCTTGGCCTTGGAGCGGCGATTCACCCGCACCGCCATCAGCACGGCCTCGGCCAGGGCGGAGGCGCCGTCATAGAGGGAGGCGTTGGAGACCTCCATCCCGGTCAGGCGGCTGATCATGGTCTGGTATTCGTAGATCAGCTGCAGCGTGCCCTGGCTGGCCTCCGCCTGGTACGGCGTGTAGGCGCTGTAGAACTCGCCGCGGGTGGCGATCTGCCACACGGCGGCCGGGATATGGTGCTCGTAGGCACCGGCCCCGATGAAATTCGATGGCATGCCGTCCTTCGCCGCCCGCTCCTGCATCAGGCGGGTGATCCCCATCTCGTTCTCGCCCTCGGGGATCCCCGTGAGCGGCGGCGAACGCAGATCGGCAGGGATCTCGTCGAACAGGTCCTCGACGGATTCGGCACCGATGCTGTCGAGCATGGCGCGGATGTCTTCTTCGGTATGCGGGATAAACGGCATGTCAGGTCTCGCTTTCGCCGATTGCGGCGAACTTCGGTTGGGTCCCGGCCGGATGCGGCCGGGACCGATGATGCACAGCTACGCTCAGGATTCGGCCTCGACGTGCGCGGCATAGGCATCCGCGTCCATCAGGGCGTCCAGTTCACCGGCATCCGAGGGCTTCACCTTGAACAGCCAGCCATCCTCGAAGGGCGACTCGTTGACCTTCTCGGGGCTGTCCGCCAGGTCCTCGTTGACCTCGGTCACCTCGCCGGAGATCGGCGCGTAGATATCCGAGGCAGCCTTGACCGATTCCACGGTGGCGCAGGCCGTGCCGGCCTCGATGCTGCTGCCCGCTTCCGGGGCCTCGACGAACACCAGATCACCCAGCAGTTCCTGCGCATGGTCGGTGATGCCCACGGTCACGCTGCCGTCGGCCTCGCTGCGTACCCACTCGTGGCTCTTGGTGTACTTCAGGTCCTTCGGTGCTTCGCTCATGACGTCTTCCTTTTTCGTTTGGATCCCGCCTGCGCAGTGTAGTCCGGCACAAGCGGCATGAGGCAATAATTCGTTAGCGATTCAGTTCGATCTGCGGCTCGCCATTGCGGACGAACACCGGCTTCACCACGCGCACCGGCAGCTTGCGGCCGCGGATGTCCGCGTGCAGCTGCTCGGCCTCGACCCCGGCCGGAATCCGCGCGAACGCAACCGACACGCCCAGACTGGGCGAGAAACTGCCGGAGGTGACCACGCCATCGCCGGCCTCGGTCTCGATGCGGGTGCCGCCACGCAACACGCCGCGCCCGTCCAGCACCAGCCCGACCATGCGTTCCGGCACGCCCTCGGCCTTCGACCGCTCGATCGGCGCTCGGCCGATGAAATCGCGTTCGGCATCCTTCAGCGCGATGGTCCAGCCCAGGTTCGCGGTCAGCGGATTGGTCTGGTCGTCCATGTCCGTGCCGTAGAGATTCATGCCGGCCTCCAGGCGCAGGGTGTCGCGCGCGCCGAGACCGATGGGGTGCACGCCGGCGGCCTTCAGCTTCTCCCAGAAACCGTCGGCCTGTTCCGCCGGCAGCATCACCTCGAAGCCGTCCTCGCCGGTGTAGCCGGTGCGGGCGACAAACCAGGTGTCATTCCAGACCGCTGAGAACGGCTTGAGATCCCCGGCACTACGCAGGTCATCCGGCAGCAGCGGCAGGGTCTTCTCCACCGCCTGCGGCCCCTGGATCGCGATCAGCGCGAACTCCGGGCGCGGCTCGACGTTCACGTCGAAGTCCTCCGCGACCTGCTGCATGTGGGCGATATCGCCCTCGGCGGTGGCGGCATTGACCACCGCCCGGTAACTGGCGCCCCCGGTCCAGTAGATGATCAGGTCATCGATCACCCCGCCGGCCTCGTTCAGCATGCAGCTGTACAGCGCACGCCCTTCGGTCTTCAGCTTGGCCACGTCATTGGCCAGCAGGTAGCGCAGGAAGGCCTGCGCCTGCGGGCCGTGGATATCCACGACCTGCATGTGCGAGACGTCGAACATCCCGGCGGATTCGCGCACCCGCTTGTGCTCCTCCATCTGGGAGCCGTAGTGCAGCGGCATCTCCCAGCCGGCGAAATCGACCAGCTTGGCCCCCGCACGCTGATGCGCGCCGTGGAGCGGAGTTGTCTTCAACGTCGTCATCTGATTCTCGCCTTGCGTCCGTTTCGTGGTCGATTCGCCGGCACCGCCGGTGGAACCGCGAGGCCCGGTCGCCATGCGCCGGGCATAAAAAAGGGGCGGCCAGCAGGGATGATCTGCCAGCCGCCCCTCTGTCCTGAAACCTGAGAGTTTGCGTCACGTCAATCCGTTTCCGGACTGCGTGACCGCCCCCTTCGGTGGGCCGTTTCCGGCCGCTCTCCAGAGTGTGTCTCCTGCACCGTTCCGGTCCTGTAGCCTGAGCGATTCCGGGCGGATGTTGCGCCTTCGGCGTCTGCCAATCGACTTGCGATCGCAGATCTCTTCCAGAACGGTGTGCGGGCATTGTCGGGCACCCGCAGACGAAACTAATTGTAGACCAAAATATCTCCGGCGCGAAAGCCCGGACGCCCGGCGGCGACTTTCCGTTGCGCGAAGGGGGGCTGCCCCTCCCCCGGCCTACAGCGCCAGGTCGATCGCCAGCAGGACGACGAAACCGACCAGCACGCCGACCGTCGCCTGCGCCTCGTGCCCCTTGCGGTGCGACTCGGGGATGATCTCGTGGCTGATCACGAACAGCATCGCCCCGGCCGCGAACGCGAGCCCCCAGGGCAGCAGGAACTCCATCAGCGTGATGGCCCCGGCCCCGATCAGTCCGCCGAGAGGCTGCACCAGCCCGGTCAGCAAGGTCACCCCGAACGCCGCCCACTTGCTGTAGCCGAGCGACAACAGGGCAATCGCGACGACCAGCCCCTCGGGCATGTTCTGCAGCCCAATGCCGATGGCCAGGGCAATGCCGTCGCTCACGTCATCGCCGCCGAAACCCACGCCTACGGCCAGCCCCTCCGGCAGGTTGTGCAGGGCGATGGCGAAGATGAACAACCAGACACGGCGGATCTTCTGCGGGTCCGCCCCGCTTTGCGGCCCGATGAAAAAGTGCTCGTGCGGCACCAACTTGTGCAGTGCCAGCAGCGCGCCGCCGCCCAGGCCGATGCCGACCGCGAGTACGAGGATGGCCATGCCCACGCCGCCGTACTGCGCCTCCGCCTGTTCGACCGAGGGCAGGACCAGCTCGAAGGCCGTGGCGGAGAGCATCACCCCGGCGCCGAAGCCCATCATCGCGTCCTCCACCGACTGGCTGATCCGGCGCAGGAAAAAGATCGGGATGGCCCCTACCGCGGTCATCAGCCCGGCGACGAAGCTCGCCAGCAGCCCAATCTGCAGCGTACTCAGATCGGCGATGCGACTTTCCAGCATCGGCCACAGCAGACTCACCAGCCAGATGAAGGCGGCCAGGGCGACCAGCGAACCGACGAGGAAGATCCGGGGTACCGGTTTGCCGTGCTCCGGTTCGGAAGCGGCGGAAGAGGATTCGGTCATGCGTCGTCCTTGAGAGTCGATACCGGTATTGAAACAGGGTGCACCGCGGCGTTCCACAGACGCGCCCTATGCCCGGGTTTGACAAAACCTATCGTCAACACCCTTCGTGCGCGGTAGAGTTTTGAGCCACAACCGCACCGGCCCACCCCGGACCACAAGGACCCTCCGATGCTCGACACCATCGACCAGTTCCTCGGCGACACCGCCGGCCTGCTTTGGGGCAACCCGATCACCCTGATCCTGCTGCTGGGCACCGGGCTCTATCTCACCATCCGCCTGGGCCTGGTCCAGGTCGTGGCCTTCCGCGAGGGCTGGCGCGCCCTGCGCGGTTCCGACGGGCGCGCCGGCGGCACCGGCCAGATCTCGCCCTTCCAGGCGCTGTCGACCGCGCTGTCCGGCACCATCGGGACCGGAAACATCGCCGGCGTGGCCACGGCCATCGCGCTGGGCGGCCCCGGGGCGCTGTTCTGGATGTGGGTGACCGCCTTCTTCGGCATGGCCACCAAGTTCGCGGAGACGACCCTGGCGGTGCGCTACCGCGAGATCGCCCCGGACGGCAGCATCGCCGGCGGGCCGATGTTCACGCTCCTCAACGGCCTGAAGATGAAGAAGCTGGCGATTCTGTTCGCCGCCTTCACCCTGATCGCCTCGTTCGGCATCGGCAACATGGTGCAGGCCAACTCGGTGGTCGACGGCCTGACCTTTATCGTCCCCGACCTGCGCGCGGACGACGACATCATGGGCTGGATGGCCCTGATCATCGGGCTGACCATGGCCGTACTGGTGGCACTGGTGATTATCGGGGGCGTCAAGCGCATCGCCATGATCGCCTCGACCATCGTCCCGTTCATGGCGGTGATCTACATGCTGGGCGCCTTCGTAGTCATCGTCGCCAACATCGATGCCGTTCCGGCCGCAGTCGGCACCATCCTGAACCTCGCGCTCAACCCCTGGGCGGCCGGCGGCGGTGCCATCGGCCTGGCCATCCAGTACGGCGTGGCGCGCGGCATGTTCTCGAACGAGGCGGGCCTGGGCTCCTCGGCCATGGCGCACGCCGCAGCCAAGAACGGCGATCCGCCCCGCGAAGGCTCGGTGGCCATGCTCGAGCCGTTTATCGACACCATCGTGGTCTGCACCCTGACCGGTCTGGCCATCGTCGTCACCGGCGCCTACATCGACCGCGCCGACGACGTCGTGGGTGCCTCCCTGACCGCCACCGCCTTCAGCTCCACACTGGGTCCGTTCGGTGCCATGGTGGTCGGCATCAGCCTGATGCTGTTTGCCTTCTCCACCATGATCGCCTGGTCCTACTACGGCGACCGATCGGCCTACTTCCTGTTCGGCGAGCGCGCGGTCATGCCCTACCGCATCGTGTTCGTCATCCTGATCGTGATCGGTGCCACCATCCCGCTGGGCGTGGTCTGGAACTTCTCCGATATCGCCAACATCGCCATGGCCGCACCCAACCTGATCGCGCTGATCCTGCTGGCCGGCCTGGTGAAGAAGCTGCGCGACGACTACGTGGCCCACCGCCCGATCCCGGATCGGCATGAGCCATAAGGAGCACCCGCCAGGCGGACCGGTCGACCCGTTCGCCCAGGGCCCCGCGCGGCCGGATGCCGCCATGCTCGTGCGCGAGGTCGAAGCCGCGCTCGCGGAGGATCTCGGCCCCAACGGTCTGGACGGCGACCTGACCGCCGCCCTGGTCCCGGCCGAACGCGTCGCGCGCGCCACGCTGCTGCTCAAGGAGCCCGGGATCGTCTGCGGCCAGGCGTGGTTCGAGCGCGTGTTCACCAGCCTCGCGCCGGAGACCCGCATCGACTGGCAGCTACCCGAGGGCGCCCGGGTGACCATAGACGGCCAACCCCGAGTGATCGCGACCCTCGAGGGGCCGGCCCGGGCCGTACTGGCCGCCGAACGCGCGGCCCTGAACCTGCTGCAGACCCTCTCCGGAACCGCCAGCGAGACCGCGCGCTGGGTCGCGCGCCTGGAAGGCACCGAGAGCCGCGTCCTGGACACCCGCAAGACCCTTCCGGGGCTGCGGCACGGGCAGAAGTACGCGGTGCGCTGCGGCGGCGGCTACAACCACCGGCTGGCCCTGTGGGATGCGGTGCTGATCAAGGAAAACCACATCGCCGCATGCGGCTCCATCGCCGCCGCGGTCGAACGCGCCCGGACCCTGGGGGCCGGACGCTGGGTCGAGGTGGAGACCGAGACCCTCGACGAGGTGGACCAGGCGCTGGCCGCCGGTGCCGACGTCATCATGCTCGACGAGTTGTCGCTGGAGGATCTGGCGACTGCCGTTCAGCGCATCCGTGGCCACGCGATCTCCGAGGCCTCGGGCGGGGTCACGCCCGACAGCCTGGCGGCCATCGCGGCCACCGGCGTCGACTACATCTCGGTGGGCGCCCTCACCAAGCACCTCCACGCCATCGACTACTCCCTGCGCCTGGACTAGCCTGCGCACACGGGGCTTCGCTCACCGTCTGGGTGGCCGGGTCTCGTTTATCCTTCGGAGTTTACGGTGGCTTCGGTCCGCCGCCTGCCACGCGCTCTCTCGCGAGCGCACCGCGAGGTACTTTCTTGCTTGCCCAAGAAAGTACCCAAAGAAAGGCACCCGGATTCCGCCCGGGAACCTTGCTCCAGGGCCCTCGGGCCGGCGGCGCTGAACTCGCTGCGCCTGCGGCTCCGCTCAGACATCCAGCGCCTTCTCCCGGCCCGAGAACCCTTCCGCAAGGG
>JBJHBC010000076.1:0-9624 GCA_050485285.1 Thioalkalivibrio sp. | reverse complement strand
GAACCTGCGCGCCGCGGCCGAGCGCCTGCCCACCGCGCGCGAACTGATCACGGTCAAGCGCGATGTCGCGCTGGACGTCGGCCCCGACGACCTCAACATCCGCGAGCCGGATCACGAGCGCCTGCTGCAGATGGTGCGGCGCTACGGCTTCACCCGCTGGCGCGCGGAGCTGGAGGGCGGCGAGGCCGAGGCAGCTGGCGGCAATCCGGGCTCGTCGCAGACGAAGGGCGACTACCGCACGTTGCGCGAAGAGAGCGAACTCGCCGAGCTGCTGGAGCGCCTGGACCAGGCCGAGCGGGTCGCCTTCGATACCGAGACCACCAACCTGGATGCGATGCGCGCCGAGATCGTCGGCATGTCCTTCGCCTTCGAGCCGGGCACCGCGTACTACCTGCCGCTGGCCCACACCGGGCCGGATGCCGACCCGCAGCTGCCGCGCGCGGAGACGCTCCAACGCCTGAAGCCGTGGCTGGAGTCGGAGCGCCACGGCAAGCTGGGGCATCACCTGAAGTACGACCGCAACGTGCTGGGCAATCACGGCATCACCCTGCGCGGCATCGTCGACGACACCCTGCTGCAGTCGTTCTGCCTGGACGCCGGCGCCAACCGCCACGACCTGGACTCGCTCGCCGAGCGCCACCTGGACTACCAGACCACGCACTATGAGGACGTGGCCGGCAAGGGGGCGAAGCAGATCCCGTTCGCCGAGGTGGATATCGGCATCGCCACCGATTACGCCGGCGAGGATGCCGACATCTGCCTGCAGCTGGATGCGGTGTTCCAGCCGCGCCTGAGCGAAGCGGAAGGCCCGGCCTTCGTCTACCGCGAGATCGAGATGCCGCTGGTCCCGGTGCTGGCGGATATCGAACGCGCGGGCGTAAAGGTGGACCCGGATCGGCTCGGCGAGCAGAGCCAGGAGCTGCTGGCCGAGATGGAGCGTATCGAGCGCGAGGCCTTCGCGGAGGCCGGTGGCGAGTTCAACCTCGGCTCGCCCAAGCAGATCCAGGAGATCCTGTTCGAGCGTCTGGGCCTGCCGGTGCTGCGGCGCACCCCCAAGGGCCAGCCCTCCACCGCCGAGGACGTGCTCGAGCAGATGGCCGACGACTACGCCCTGCCGCGCCTGATCCTCGAGCATCGCGGCCTGTCCAAGCTGCGCAGCACCTACACCGAAACCCTGCCCCGGCGCATCCACCCGGAGACCGGGCGGGTGCACACCTCCTATCACCAGGCGGGGGCGGCCACCGGGCGGCTGTCGTCGTCGGAGCCGAACCTGCAGAACATCCCGGTGCGCACCGAGGCCGGCCGGCGCATCCGCCGCGCGTTCATCGCGGATGAGGGCCACCAGCTGCTGGCGGCGGATTATTCGCAGATCGAACTGCGCATCATGGCCCACCTGTCGCAGGACGCGGGCCTGCTGAAGGCCTTCGCCGAGGGCCAGGACATCCACCGCGCGACCGCCGCCGAGGTCTTCGGCCTGGACCCGGAGCAGGTCTCCGGCGATCAGCGTCGCGCGGCCAAGGCGATCAACTTCGGCCTGATCTACGGCATGTCCGCCTGGGGGCTGGCGCGCAACCTCGGCATCGAGCAGGGCGAGGCGCGCGAGTACATCGACCGCTACTTCAATCGCTATCCCGGCGTGCACGACTATATGGAGCGGGCGCGCGCCTCCGGGCGCGAGAACGGCTATGTCGAGACCCTGTTCGGCCGCCGCCTGTACCTGCCGGAGATCAACAGCCGCAACGGGGCACGGCGCCAGCAATCCGAGCGCGTGGCCATCAACGCCCCGATGCAGGGCACCGCCGCCGACATCATCAAGCGCGCGATGGTGCGGGTCGCGAACGACCTCGAAGCGGCAAAGATCGATGCCCGCATGATCATGCAGGTGCACGACGAACTGGTGTTCGAGGTGGCCGACGCGGCCGTGGAGGACCTGACGACGCTCGTGCGCAAGGCCATGAGCGGGGCCGCCGATCTGGACGTCGAGCTGGTCGTGGACGTCGGCACCGGTGCCAACTGGGACGACGCTCACTAGATGGCGGGCTCGCTTGCCAGGGGTTTCAACCGGGCCGCCCCCTGGCTGGTCGCGGTCCTGTTGCTGGCGACCGCCTGGGTGCTGGCCGAACGCTATCTGGACACCGGCGGTTCCGGCGGGATCACCATCGTCCAGCCGGAGGACTGCGACCTGAACGCGGGGCCCTGCAGCGCCCACCATCCGGCGGGCGGCACGCTGACCCTGGCGATCACGCCACGCCCGGTGCCGATGCTGCAACCACTTGAGCTAACCCTGGAGCTGGACCCGGCGGCCCGGGGCAACCTCGGCGAACCCGAGGCCCTGGAGCTGGACCTGGCCGGGGTGGAGATGTACATGGGCTTCCAGCGCCCGCGCCTGGAACATACCGGCGACGGGCGCTATACCGGCGAGACCACGCTGCCCATCTGCACCACCGAGGCCATGACCTGGGCCGCCACCGTGATGCCCGCGGGCGATGCGGATGCGGCCCGGGTCCAGTTTCGTTTTGTCACCCGTCGCAGCCACAGCGACAACCCCTGAGGAAAACCGACATGCAGCGTATCCCGCTGAGCAGCCTGCTCTGGGCACTGGCCGTGCTGGCGGCCGGCGCCCTGCTCGTCTTCGTGATGCTCCGCCCGGCACCACCCCCCGTGTCCCAGGGGGCCGACCACGAACGCCTGCCGGTGGCTGATGCGGTATCCGGCGGGCCGATCGAACTGCCCGTTTCCACCACGGGCGAGCGGTTCCGGCTGGCGGACCTGGAAGGGCAATACGTCTGGGTCTACTTCGGCTACACCGCCTGCCCGGATGCCTGCCCGACCAGCCTGGGCTGGATCAGCGCCGCGCTGGACCGCCTGCCGCCCGAGCTGGAGGGCGAGGTCGCGGCGGTACTGGTAAGCGTCGACCCGGAACGTGATGACCGCGAGCGCCTGGAGACCTATGTGGGGCACTTCCACCCGGCCATCCAGGCGGCGACCGGGTCCCACGAAGAGCTGCAGCCGATCACGGAACGCTACGGCGTGTTCTACGAACGCACCGAGGTCGACTCGGCCATGGGGTACGTCGTGGATCACAGCTCGTCCACCTACCTGATCGGCCCGGAAGGCGACTTGCTGCAGATCTACCCGCACGGGACACCCGCCGCCGAACTGGTGGAAGGCCTGCGAACCCACGCGGAGGCCACCGGGACAGCCAACTGAGCCACACCCCGGACGGCAACGATGGATTCTGTGAAAAAATTCGCAATCCGATGGCACGCGGCAGGAACTTTGGCCGCGCAGTGCTTTCTCACTTACTGAGCGCTCTAGCCCAGCGCGGCCCGCTTCTCTCCCTGAGCGGGCAACAGGCCTCTCTCCCCCCTGTAGAGGCCGAAATTAGCCCCGGTCCCACCCCAAGGCCGGGGCTTCTTTTTGTCTGCGTTTCGTGTGTGCGCTCGGCCGTCGGGTAGAGACGGGCCTCAGCTGATCGCGGGAGCCGACTCCGTATCATGCTCGGCCAGCCAGCCACCCAGCAGGCCGCGCAGGTCATCGACACCCTGGTTCTTCAGCGAGGAGAAGGTCTGCAACGTCGCCTCGACGCCCATGGCCTCCAGCTCGCCATGCGCCTTGCGCAACTGGCGGTCGGCCTCCTGGCGCGAGAGCTTGTCCGCCTTGGTCAGCAGGCAGTGCAAGCGGCAGCGCTCCAGAGGCACCCAGTCCAGGAGCTGGCGATCCAGCTCGGTCAGCGGCCGGCGGATGTCCATGATCAGGACCAGACCGATCAGGCACTGGCGTTTTTGCAGGTAGCCGCCAAGGAGCTGGTCCCATTCCGCGCGCTTGCCGGCCGAGACCTTCGCGTAGCCGTAGCCCGGCAGGTCGACCAGCCGCCAGTGCTCGGCCGGCGGCAGACGGAAAAGATTGATCTCCTGTGTGCGCCCCGGGGTACGGCCGACCCGCGCGAGCGCCTTGCGTCCACACAAGGCGTTCAGGGCACTGGACTTGCCGGCGTTGGAGCGCCCGGCAAAGGCGATCTCGACACCGGTGTCGGCCGGGAGCTGGGCAATCTGCGCCACGCCACGCAGGAAGTCGGTTTCGCGAAATCGGGGTTCCATGGGCGAGCAAGTGTCCTAGGGAAACACTGATGAATGTACACGCTCGCGCTCGAGTCGCTTTTGCGTGCGAACAAGGCGCGATGAGTGAAGTGTAGCCGAGCTACATAAGCGAGCCGCAACGCCGGGCGCACGCAAAAGCGGCCGAGCCCCTTCTTTCAATGGCTTGCGGGGTTGGCACCCCAGGTTCCCCGATGCTGCGTTGCGCCGCTTGCGGGTAGAACCACTACCCGCTGCGCGACGCGCCTTGTCTCGGAAAACCTGGGGTGCCAACGCGAGCGTGTACATTCATCAGTGTTTCCCTTGGCCGAGTGCCGGACTCGGTTTATTTTTGAGCACAAATTAGCATTGTGCTATAAACTGCGCCCCTTATGTTGATCGCCCTACGATGGGGCACAAGGAACGGGTCGCGACCCGGCACGCATTTACAAGCAGGAGATTCTCCGTCATGAACCACAAGCTTTCCGCTCTCTTTGCTGCCCTGTCCGTATCCCTGCTGCTCCCGCTGTCGGCAGCCCAGGCGGGCGATCCCCAGCGCGGCCAGGGTCTGTCCCAAGCCTGCGCGGCCTGCCACCAGGCGGATGGCAACAGCGTGAACCCGGAATGGCCCAAGCTCGCCGGCCAGCATCCGAAGTACACCGTGAAGCAGCTGCAGGATTACAAGTCCGAACGCCGCGAGAACAGCCTGATGCTGGGCCAGGTGGCCAACCTGGACGAGCAGGACATGCGCGACCTGGCCGCCTACTTCGCCGAGCAAGACATCACCCCCGGCACCGCCGACGAGTCGGTGGTCGAACGGGGCGAGCAGATCTACCGCGGCGGCATCCCGTCGCAGAACGTCGCCGCCTGCATCGCCTGTCACGGCCCGAACGGCAACGGCAACCCGGAAGCCATGTTCCCGGCCGTCGCCAGCCAGCACGCGCAGTACAGCGCGGATCAGCTGCGCTACTTCCGCAGCGGTGACCGCGCCAACGACAATGGCCGCATGATGCGCAACATCGCGCGCAATATGTCCGATGAGGACATCGAGGCCGTGTCCCAGTACATGGCTGGCCTGCAGCCGAGCAACTGATTCGGCTTCGGGTACGCCGCGCAGGATCAGCGGCGAAGCGACCCAGGGAAGGGGCGGCCTTGGCCGCCCCTTTTTCGTGCGCGCGATAAAACGCCCCCCCAATTGGAATGCAATCCTGTACCGGGGCGTCATGGTGGGGCGCGAACTCCCGGGCGGATCATCGGTCCATCCAGTGCTCGCACAACGCCCGCGCAGTTTGTCTTGAAAATTGAAGCCCTGTCGGGTTGCTTCGCATAGTCCGTAAGGCTAAAGCAGGTTTCAGCATGTCGAATAACGATCAGGCCGCCACCGCCGGCCCGACCCCCGCATCCCGCCAGAAGGCCGCGCGCAAGCCGCGGCGCAGTCGCATCATCGTCGATTTCATGGGCTCGATGAGCCTGGCGATCACGCTGCTAGTGGCGCTCTCCATTGCCTCGGTGATCGGCACCGTACTGGTGCAGAACGAGCCCTATACCGAATACCTGATGGACTTCGGGCCGTTCTGGCACGAGATCTTCGCCGGGATGGGCTTGTACCAGGTGTATTCCGCCACCTGGTTCCTGCTGGTCGTGGCCTTCCTGGTCATCTCCACATCGTTCTGCGTGTATCGCCAGTCGCCCGGGCTGCTGAAGGACCTGCGCCGCTATAACCTGCAGGTCAAGGAAAAGTCCCTGCGTTCGTTCCATTCCAGCGCCAGCGGCGATCTCGACCAGTCACAAGACGAATTTGTCCAGCATGCCCACCGCGTACTGAAGGCCCAGGGATTCAAGGCCCGCGAAAAAACCAGCGACGGCCAGACCGTGATCGCCGCCATGCGTGGGCGATGGAACCGCATGGGCTACCTGCTGACCCATGTCGGCATCGTCGTGATCTGCGTGGGTGCCCTGGCCGATGGCACGACCCTGCTGAAGGTCAACGAGTGGCTGGGGAACCTCGAAATCGAGACCCGCAGTGTACCGATCTCCGAGGTCCCGAGTTCGGCCTGGATACCGGAGTGGAACCCGTCCTTCCGCGGCTCGGTGGAGATCCCCGAAGGGGCATCGGCCAACGTGGTCTTCCTGCCGATGCGCGAGGGCTATTTCGTACAGGAGCTGCCCTTCCGCATCGAACTGGAAGAGTTCCGTATCGAGCGCTTCTCCACCGGCGCCGAGAGTTCATACGAATCCGACCTCGTCATCCACGACCCGAACCGTGACGAGCCGCTCCGCCACACGATCTCGGTCAACCATCCGCTGATCTACAACGGCTACGCAATCTACCAGGCCAGCTTCGCCGACGGCGGCACCCGGCTGGACATCGACGCGATCCCGCTGGGCGCCCAGGCCCTGCAGGCGCTGGAAGTGCCGGGGCGCGTATTCCAGGAGGTCGAGATTCCCACCCCGGCCGGCGATAAGCGGATCATCGAGTTCACCAACTTCCAGTCCGAGAACGTGGTGCCGCTGCTGAACGAGGACGGCGTGCGCGAGAATCGGCAAATGGGCCCGAGCTTCGATTTCCGCTTGATGGATCGCACGGGTCACGGCCTGTACTACCGCAACTACCAGCGCCCGGCCCTGCAGGAAGGGGCGATGTACTTCCTCAGCGGCGTGCGCGAAAGCCCGGCGGACGAGTTCCATTACCTGTTCCTGCCGGCGGACGCCGACGACTCGTTGCAGCGCTTCCGGACCTATCTGGCCATGCTGCACAACCCCGAGGTGCGCAACGCGATCGCCCGCCAGGTGGCCAGTGACGACGAGACGGTACCCAGCGAGCAGACCCAGGCTATCGCCCGCACCACGGCCGAACTGATGGGCCTGTTCGCCGAGGGTGGCTACATGGCCGTGCACAACGAGATCGAGCAGCGCGTACCGGGCGATCGCATCGACGAGGTGCGCGACCTGATGATCCGCATCCTGCACGCCGGCCTCCAGGGGCTTTACATGGAGGTCCTGCAGGACGAGGGTGTAGTCTCGATCCAGGAAGAAGAGCAGCGCTTTCTGGAAGACACGATCTCGGCAATCAACGCGATCAGCCTGTACCAGTCGCCGTTCTTCTTCCATCTGAAGGACTTCGAGCACCGCGAGGCCTCGGGCCTGCAGATTGCCCGCGCACCGGGCCAGAGTACGGTGTATGCCGGCAGCACCATGCTGATCATCGGGATCTTCCTGCTGTTCTATGTGTCGTACCAGCGTCTGTGGATCATGGCGCGGCGCCGCGAGGACGGCGATGGCACTCATGTGGTGATGGCCGGCACCAGCAACCGCCACCAGGTGGAATTCGAGGAACGTTTCGCGCATCTTAAGCGGTGGATCATCGACCAGAAGCCGATCGGTTCGGACCCGCAGCGCGAAGACCAAAACAAGAACGCATGACCCGCAAGTAGTCGGAGGAGCACACCATGTCAGTACCCCACGAGGCCCTGGATTTCGAACGGCCCGGTTTCTTCCGGCAACTTCAGTTGCGTGACTGGGCCTACTTTGCCCTGATGGCCGCGGTCGCGGTGATCTCGCTGACGCTGTACGGCGAGCACATGGATCGCTACGACATCGGCGGGTTGATCCTCGCGGTCGGCACCAGTGCCTGGATGGGCTGGTTCTGGCGCCCGTGGCAGGCCTTCTCGATCATCGTCGGGGTGCTGGCGCTGTTCGGCATCTGGCTGTACGGCGACAACCTCGCCGCCAATGAGACCAATTTCTGGCTGAACTACATCGGCTCCGGCCAGGCCGGCGTGATGTGGATGAGCGTGTTCCTCTACCTCTCCACCGTCGCCTATTTGATGGGTCTGTTCTCCAGCTCCGACTTCCCCTCCCGCGTGGGCGGCGCCTTTGCCTGGGTGGGTGCGGGCGCCGGGGCCATGGCACTGCTGGTGCGCTGGCGCGAGATCTACCTGACCGACCCGACCTGGGGCTACATCCCGGTCGCCAACCTCTACGAGGTCTTCATCCTGTTCGCGGCGCTGACCACGCTGATGTACCTGTATTACGAACAGCGCACCGGCTCGCGCAACATGGGCGCCTTCGTGATGCTGGTCATCGCGGCCGCGGTGACCTTCCTGCTGTGGTACATGTTCGACCGCGAAGCGCATGTGGTCGAACCCCTGGTGCCGGCGCTGAACAGCTGGTGGATGAAGATCCACGTACCCACGAACTTCGTCGGCTACGGCGGCTTTGCCATCGCCGCGATGCTGGGCGTCGCCTTCCTGATCCGGAACCGGCTGGAACGGACCCGGCCCGACGCCGCCATCACCCGGCGCATCCCGTCCAAGGACACGCTGGACAGCGTGATGTACAAGGCCATCGCGATCGGCTTCGCCTTCTTCACCATCGCCACCGTGCTGGGCGCGATGTGGGCGGCCGAGGCCTGGGGCGGCTACTGGTCCTGGGACCCGAAGGAGACCTGGGCCCTGATCGTCTGGCTGAACTACGCGGCCTGGCTGCACATGCGCTTTACCAAGGGCTGGCGCGGGCCGACCATGGCCTGGTGGGCGATCGTGGGCCTGTTCATCACCACCTTCGCGTTCCTGGGCGTGAACATGTTTCTGTCCGGCCTGCACTCCTACGGAGAACTGTAAATGAAGCGTCGTGAATTCATGGGCGCCCTGGGCGGCGCCGGCCTGCTCCTCGCCACCGGCACCAGTCTCGCGGCCGACTTCCGCGAGGGCCAGCACTACCGGGCCATCCAGCCCCCGCTGGACACCGGCCTGGAAGATGGCAAGATCCAGGTGGTCGAGATCTTCTGGTACGGCTGCCCGCACTGCTATGCCTTCGAGCCCAAGGTCCAGGCCTGGAAGCCGAACCTGGCGGACGACGTGCAGTTCGAATACCTGCCGGCCCCGATGAACGATGTCTGGGCGCTGCATGCGCGGGTGTTCTACACCGCCGAGGTGCTGGGCGTGCTGGACGAGCTTCACCAGGCGTTCTATGACGCGATCCACGACCAGGGCCGCCAGATGCGCTCGGAAAGCGCGATCCTGCGCTTCATCGACCAGCGCGGCCTGGACGCGGACGAGTTCCGCGAGACCATGCGCTCCGACGCGATTCGGCGCCGGGTCGTCGAGGCCACCGAGGCCGTGCAGGACTACGGCGTTGGCGGCGTGCCGACCCTGGTCATCAACGGCGAGGCCATCGTCTCCGCCAGCATGGCCGGTGGGCACGACGAAATGCTGGAGGTTGCCGACTACCTGATCGAACGTGCCCGCGGCTAAGCCGGGCTCGTTCGTGCGGGCGTGTCCATGAGCGACCCGACCACCGCCCAGCGCCTGGTCGAATGCCTCGAACAGGAGGGTGTCGAACGCATCTTCGGTCTGCCGGGCGAAGAGAACATGGCCGTTCTCGACGCCCTGGCGGACTCCTCCATCGAATTCGTGACCACGCGCCATGAACAGGGTGCGGCCTTCATGGCCGACGTCCACGGGCGCCTGTCGGGCAAGGCGGGCGTCTGCCTCGCGACCCTGGGTCCCGGCGCCACCAACCTGATCACCGGCGTCGCCGACGCCAA
>JBJHBC010000075.1:2376-9668 GCA_050485285.1 Thioalkalivibrio sp. | reverse complement strand
CCGGCCTGAAGGTGGCCGACGTCGACGCCGCGACCGCCGGCGCCGACCTGATCATGGTGCTGGCCCCGGACGAGTACCAGGCCGCGCTGTACCGCGACGTGCTGGAACCGAACCTGAAGCAGGGCGCGACCCTGGCCTTCGCCCACGGCTTCGCGATCCACTACAACCAGATCGAGCCGCGCAAGGACCTGGACGTGATCATGATCGCGCCCAAGGCCCCGGGTCACACCGTGCGCTCCGAGTTCGTGCGTGGCGGCGGCATCCCCGACCTGATCGCCATCCAGCAGGACGCCTCGGGCAAGGCGCGCGATATCGCGATGTCCTATGCCTCCGCGATCGGCGGCGGCCGCACCGGCATCATCGAGACCACCTTCAAGGACGAGACCGAGACCGACCTGTTCGGCGAACAGGCCGTGCTGTGCGGCGGTGCGGTGGAGCTGGTCAAGGCCGGCTTCGAGACCCTGACCGAGGCTGGCTACGCCCCGGAGATGGCCTACTTCGAGTGCCTGCACGAGCTCAAGCTGATCGTCGACCTGATGTACGAGGGCGGCATCGCCAACATGAACTACTCGATCTCCAACAATGCCGAGTACGGCGAGTACGTGACCGGCCCGCAGGTGATCAACGAAGAGTCGCGCTGGGCGATGCGCGAGGCGCTGAAGAATATCCAGAACGGCGAGTACGCCAAGCAGTTCATCCTGGAAGGCGCGATGAACTACCCGTCGATGACCGCCAACCGTCGTCTGAACGCCGCCCACGAGATCGAGCAGGTGGGCGAACGCCTGCGTGCCATGATGCCGTGGATCAAGGCCAACCAGCTGGTCGACAAGTCCCGCAACTGATGCGGCTCCCCGCGGCGGGCGTTCCGGCCCGCCGTGGTCCTTCGTTCCTGCCGAGCGTCCGATGCTGTTTCCGCTAGCCCCTGAAGGCCGCCTGTTCGTGATCATCGCCGCGTGGATGGCGGTCATCACGTTGCTGGTCGGGGAGGCGGAGCTGGGCCTGTTCATGGTGATCCTCACCGTGTTCCTGATGGCCGTGTTCCGTGACCTGCGGCGCAAGGCCCCGGCGCCGGCCCTGGGCGTGATCGCCCCGGCCGATGGCACCATCGAATCGGTCGCCGAGGCCCGCGACCCGTTCACGAAAAAGCCGGCGGTCCGCATCCGCCTGCGCCAGCGGCGGCTGGGCGAGTACAACGTGCACGCCCCGCAGGAGGCCGAGATCCGCGAACGGGTCTGGCCGGGCAAGGAAACCGACGAAGCCCCGGATGCGCAGCTGGAGGGCCGCCTGGCCTACGCGCTGGAGACCGACGAGGGCACGCGGTTGACCCTGGCCCTCAGTGTCGATCACTGGCCGCGGATGATCCGCATGCAGAATAACGTCCCGGGCAATCGTCTGGGGCGTGGCAAGCGCATGGGATTCGCCGGCTTTGGTGGTACCTTCGAGGTGTGGTTGCCGGCCGGGTCGCAGGTGATGGTCGAGCCGGGTCAGCGGGTGCTGGCTGGTTCCGCCCTGCTGGGTGGGCTGCCGGAGTCCGAATCCACCGGGGACGCCGAGGGGGCCGTGGAGATGCTGCAATGAGTACAGGCGACGAAGGCGACCGGCGCGCGGAACCCGACTACATCGAGGGCGAGGACACCATCGCCGACGACCAGCCCCCGCATCGTCGGCGCCGGCGCGGCGTGTTCCTGCTGCCCAACCTGTTCACCACGGGGGTGCTCTTCTCCGGCTTCTTCGCCATCGTCTCGGCGATCAACGGCGAATACATCACCGCCGCCATCGCGGTCTTCGTGGCCATGGTGCTGGATACCCTGGACGGGCGCGTCGCGCGCATGACCGACACCCAGAGCGAGTTCGGCGCGCAGTACGATTCGCTGTCGGATCTGGTCTCGTTCGGCGTTGCGCCGGCGCTGATCGTCTACCTGTGGCAACTGCATGACCTGGGCAACTTCGGCTGGGTGGCGGCGTTCTTCTTTACCACCGCCGCCGCGCTGCGCCTGGCGCGCTTCAACAGCCGCCTCGCGGTCAGCGACAAGCGCTTCTTCCAGGGCCTGCCAAGCCCCGCCAGTGCCGCGATCCTGGTCGGCATGGTCTGGGTGCTGGAGGACTGGGGCATCCCCGCCGAGCTGGCCGATCCGTACGTGGTCGGCATCCTGGTGGTCACCGTGCTGTCCGGGGCGGCAATGGTCAGTAACCTGACCTACTTCAGCTTCAAGGACATGGACTTCAAGCACCGGGTGCCCTTCCTGGCGATCGTCGGCGTGGTGGTCGCGCTGATGCTGCTGGCCCTGGATCCGCCCAAGGTCCTCCTCGCGGGCTTCGTGATCTACGCCCTGTCCGGTCCGCTGCTGACCCTGGAGCGCTGGCGCCGGCATCGCCGCCGGGCGCCCTCGGGGGAGTAGTCGCATGTCGCTGTCGGTGCGCCAGCGCCGCATCCTCGCGGACATGGGCATCCCGGTGTGGCGTTCGCGAGTCGCGGCCGCCCCGGCGATCGAAGTGCCCCCGGGCGAACCGCTGGCCCCAGCCGCGGAGGTGCCGTCCGGGGCGGCGGATGCGGGGGGCGGGGCGCAGGATGCCGCCGTCGTGACCCTGGACTGGGAGGCCCTCCAGGCGCGCGTGAGCGGCTGCCAGGCCTGTGCCGAGCTGGCGCGCGAACGTACGCAGACCGTGTTCGGGGTAGGCGATCCGCGCGCCCGCTGGCTGTTCATCGGCGAGGCCCCCGGCGCGGAGGAGGACCGGCGCGGGGAACCCTTCGTCGGCCGTGCCGGGCAGCTGCTGGACAACATGCTGCGGGCCCTGGGGCTGGACCGGGGCCACGATGTGTTCATTGCCAACGTGCTGAAGTGCCGCCCCCCCGGAAACCGCGACCCGAAACCGGAGGAATCGGCGGCCTGCCGCGCCTACCTCGATCGCCAGATCGCCCTGATCCAGCCGGAGGTCATTGTCGCCCTGGGACGGATCGCGGCCCAGAGCCTGCTGGCATCGGAGGAACCCCTGGGACGGCTTCGCGGGGCGCAGCACCGCTATCAGGGCGTGCCGCTGGTGGTGACCTATCACCCGGCCTACCTGCTGCGAAAGCCGGGAGACAAGGGCAAGGCCTGGCAGGACCTGCAGCGCGCCCGGGCCTGCCTGGAGTAACCCGATTCGCGTTGTGGAGATGGGAACCCGGGCAGCATTCCCGGGCTCGGAACTCCCGGAAGCGCCCCGGATCCCGTTCGTTCACCCCGTTCAGGAGGAAGCTGCGTCATGAGTGCCGAACCCCGCATCCAGCCCGAGTTACGCCGTATGCAGACGGCGGATGTGGAGGGGGTGATGCGCGTGGAACGCGAGGCCTATGACTACCCGTGGACCGCCCGCATCTTCGAGGACTGCATCCGCGTGGGCTATGACTGCTGGGTGCTCGCGGTGGATGGCCGCCAGGTGGGCCACAGCGTGCTGAGCGTGGCCGCGGGCGAGGCCCATCTGCTGAACCTGACGGTGGATCCGCGCTGGCAGGGCAACGGGCTGGGCCGGTTCATGGTGCGGCGCCTGTTCGACTATGCCTGTGAGCAGGAGGCCGAGGCGCTCTTTCTGGAGGTCCGTCCGTCGAACGTGGCCGCGGTCCAGCTCTACCGCTCGGAGGGCTTCGAGCATATCGGCACGCGGCCCCGTTATTACCCGCTCCCCAGCGGCCGCGAGGATGCCTGGGTTCTGACGCGCCGCTGCGACGCCCCCGCCGGGGCCTGAGGGGTTCCGCAAGGCGGCGTGAAACCGGTCACAGTCCCGGGTTGCCTTTGCGTGATGCGCGCCCGTTTTGTCGCCATCGGTTCTCGTCCTGCCACCCCCGCGTTGTGACGGCCCGTCCCCCGGACTATGATCAAAACCGGTATTCGCCCCGACACCGGATGAGGTAACCCATGTCCCGATCCCTGCGCGCACTGTTCGTTTCGCTCCCTCTGGCCCTGCCGCTGGCGCTGTCCGCGGGGGCCGTTCAGGCCCAGCAGTCCTTTGGTTATGACGAGGCCGAGCGCCAGCAGGAACTGCTGGAGGTCTGGTACGAGATCCGCGAAAGCAACGCGCAGAAGGGCAACACCGCGGCGATGTTCGACGTGGGCATGGCCAACTACTCCGGGCGTGGCACCGCGGTGGATCACGACCAGGCCGTGCGCTGGTTCGCCCGTGCAGCGGACGCCGACCACGCCGGGGCGCATTACTACCTGGGCTACCTCCTGGCGGCCGGCAAGGGTGCCCCGGCGGACCCCGAGCGCAGCCGCGAGCACTACACCCGCGCCGCCGAACTGGGACATGCCGATGCCCAGTATTGGCTGGGGAGCCACCTGGCCAATGGCGAGCAGGACCCGGCCGCCGGTCTCGAATGGCTGACCCGGGCCGCGGATCAGGGCCTGCCCGCCGCCCAGTACTACGTCGGGTTGCTGCACGAGAACGGCCAGGGCACCACGCGCGATGCGGCCGCCGCCGCCCGCTGGTACACCGCTGCGGCGGAACAGGGCTACCGGCATGCCCAGATCGGGCTGGGCCGGCTGCACCAGAACGGCCGCGGGGTCGAGCGTGACCTGGTCCAGGCCCACGTCTGGTACAGCCTGGCTCAGGATCAGGAACGCATCGCCAGCCTAGAAGCCCGCATGAACAACCGCGATCTGGTGACCGCCAAGGGTCGCCTTGAGGAGCAGAACGCGGCGATCCAGGCGGCCGCCGCACGCTGAGCCTGCAGCCGTCAGTCTGGCGCCGCACGACGGCCCCGGCTTCCGGGGCCGTTTGCGTTTCGGGCGCGCCCGGCTGAACCGGACCCCCCATTTCGCGTTAAACTTGCGGGCTGTTCCCAGCGGCCCGAATGCATGTCCTTTATCGAGGAAACCCGCCGACGCCGGACCTTCGCGATCATCTCGCACCCGGACGCCGGCAAGACCACCATGACCGAAAAGCTCCTGCTGTACGGCGGCGCGATCCAGCTCGCTGGTACGGTCAAGGGGCGCAAGTCGTCGCGCCATGCCACCTCCGACTGGATGGAGATGGAGAAGTCGCGGGGGATCTCGGTCACCTCGTCCGTGATGCAGTACCCGTACAAGGGGCGCATGGTGAACCTGCTGGATACCCCGGGGCACGCGGATTTCTCCGAGGACACCTATCGCACCCTGACCGCGGTGGACTCCGCGCTGATGGTGATCGACGCGGCCAAGGGCGTGGAGGAGCGCACCATCAAGCTGATGGAGGTCTGCCGGCTGCGCGACACGCCGATCATGACCTTCGTCAACAAGATGGACCGGGAGGGGCGTGACCCGATCGAGCTGCTCGACGAGGTCGAGGAAGTGCTCAAGATCGAGTGCGCCCCGGTCACCTGGCCGATCGGCTCCGGAAAGCGCTTCCGTGGCGTCTATCATATCCGTCGCGACGCGGTGCACCTGTACGACCCCGAGCAGGGCGGGAAGAAGTCCACCGGCGAGATCATCGAGGGCCTGGACAACCCGCGCCTGGACGAGGTGCTGGGCGATCAGGCACAGGAGTTGCGCGAAGAGCTGGAGCTGGTGCAGGGCGCCTCGCACGCGTTCGACCCGGATGCCTACCTGCGCGGCGAGCAGACCCCGGTGTTCTTCGGCTCTGCGATCAACAACTTCGGCATTGAGGAGTTGCTGGACGATTTCGTCGAGTATGCCCCGGGGCCGCTGCCGCGGCCGACCCACTCGCGCAAGGTCGAGCCGACCGAGGAAAAGTTCACCGGCTTCGTGTTCAAGATCCAGGCGAACATGGACCCGAACCATCGCGACCGCATTGCGTTCATGCGCATCTGTTCCGGCACCTTCGACAAGGGCGCGAAGCTGCGCCATGTGCGCATCGGGCGCGACGTGAAGATCCCGGATGCGCTGACCTTCCTGGCCTCGGACCGCGAACATGTCGAGACCGCCTATCCGGGCGATATCATCGGCATCCATAACCACGGCACCATCCGCATCGGGGATACCTTCACCCAGGGCGAGGATCTGACCTTTACCGGCGTGCCGAACTTCGCCCCGGAGCTGTTCCGCCGTGCGCAGCTGAAGGACCCGCTGAAGATGAAGCAGCTCGCCAAGGGCCTGCAGGAGCTGTGCGAGGAGGGCGCGACCCAGCTCTACCGCCCGCTGACCAACAACGACCTGATTCTGGGCGCGGTCGGCGTGCTGCAGTTCGATGTGGTCGCCGAGCGCCTGCGCACCGAGTACAAGGTCGAGGCGCAGTTCGAGAACGTGAACGTCCAGACCGCGCGCTGGGTCGAATGCGACGACCCGAAGAAACTCGAGGAGTTCAAGGAGAAGGCTGCGGCCAACCTGGCGATCGACCATGGCGGCGACCTGGTCTATATCGCCCCGACCCGGGTGAACCTGCAGATGGCGCAGGAGAAATGGCCGGAGATCCGCTTCGAGGCGACCCGCGAGCACGGCCAGCCAACGGAGTAGGGGGCACTCCGGAGCGTGGCCCTGGCACGGCAAGGCGCGAAGGGACGTGGCGACCTCCATCCGAAACCAGCGGATTCCGGGCTGGTTCCGGTTCGAGGCGATTGTCGGGGCGCCTGCGGCGCCTCGCAATGACACCACCGTGGCGCGGTTCAGGAGGAGAGTATGGCGTTTCGCTACTTGTCTGTGATCGGCATGGTTGTGGCGCTGGTGGCCGGCGGCTGCGCGGTGCACAAGACCGAGACGCGGGCCGACGGGCCCGAGCCGCGCCCGGGTACGGTGGAACAGATGAACCCGTTCCTGCATTTCCTCGAGAGCCGGCCGACACCGGAGGAGTTCGAGCGGGTCTACCCCGACGTGATGCTGGTGCTGCCCGGCGACATCGTGACCCAGGAATACCGCACGGATAACAGCCGCTTCTTCGCCGAACTGGACGCGGACGGCCGCATCCATGACGGCGATTTCCGCTGATTGCCCGATGCTGCGCATCTCCAACAGCGTGAGCGTCCCCGAGCACGAGATCGAGCTGACCGCGATCCGTGCCCAGGGGGCCGGCGGGCAGAACGTGAACAAGGTGGCCTCGGCCATTCATCTGCGCTTCGACATCCGCGCCTCCAGCCTGCCCGACGTCTACAAGGAGCGCCTGCTGCGCCGCCACGACCAGCGCATCACCAAGGATGGCGTGGTCGTGATCAAGGCGCAGCAGTACCGCACTCAGGAGGCCAACCGCGAGGATGCACTGGAGCGCCTGGCGGAGCTGCTGCGCGAGGTGGGTCGCCCGATCAAGGCGCGCAAGCCGACCCGCCCGACGCGGGCCTCCAAGCTGCGCCGCCTGGAGGGCAAGACCCAGCGCGGCCGCAAAAAGGCCCT
>JBJHBC010000075.1:0-2276 GCA_050485285.1 Thioalkalivibrio sp. | reverse complement strand
GGCAGGCGCTCGATGAAGTCGTCCAGGTGCGCCAGGTGCACCGCGCGCAAGATCGCCTCTTCGGACGCGTCCGGGTCGCCGTAGGCGATGTTGTAGCGAATGCTCGCGTTGAACAGCACGGTATCCTGCGGGACCACGCCGATCGCGCGGCGCAGGCTCTGTTGAGTCACCTCGCGGATATCCTGGCCGTCGATGGTGATGCGCCCGTCCGTCACGTCGAAGAACCGGAACAGCAGGCGTGCGAGCGTGGATTTTCCGGCCCCACTGGGCCCGACGACCGCCAGCTTGTGCCCGGCCGGGATTTCCAGCGACACATCCTCGAGGATCGGGCGTTCCGGCTGGTAGTGGAAGGCGACCTGCTCGAAGCGCACATGTCCCTCCGTGACCTCGAGATCCGGCGCGTCCGGCCGGTCCTCGACCTGTACCGGTTTTTCCAGCAGGCCAAACAGGCGCTCGATGTTCGCCAGCGACTGGCGGATCTCGCGGTAGACGAAACCGAGGAAATTCAGCGGCATGAACAGCTGGATCATGTAGGCGTTGACCATCACCAGATCGCCCAGCGACATCTGGCCCGAGGCCACGCGGCTGGCGGCCAGCAGCATCATCACGGTAATCGCGGCGGCGATGATCAGCGCCTGACCGGAGTTCAGCAGCACCAGCGACAGGACGTTCTTGGTGCGCGCCTGCTCCCAGGTGGCCAGGCCCTCGTCGTAGCGCCGGGCCTCGAAACCCTCGTTGCCGAAGTACTTCACCGTTTCGTAGTTCAGCAGGGAATCGATCGCCCGGGTGTTGGACTCGTTGTCGCGCTGATTGGCCTCGCGCACGAAGCGGGTGCGCCACTCGGTAATCCACACCGACCAGACGATGTAGGCCGCCACCGCGATGATCACCGTCAGGGTGAATACCGGGCCCACCGCCACCAGCAGGATGACCGCGACCATCGCGATCTCGATGATCGTCGGCAGGATGTTGAACACCATGAAGCGCAGCAGGAAGCTGATGCCGCTGGTGCCGCGCTCGATGTCCCGGGCCAGGCCGCCGGTCTCGCGCGCCAGATGGAAGCTCAGTTCGAGCCGATGCAGATGTTCGAACACGCGCAGGGCCGCGCGCCGCATGGCCCGCTCGGCCACCCGTACGAAGACCGCGTCGCGCAGCTCGCCGAACAGGGTGCTGCCAAAGCGCAGCAGGCCGTAGGCGATCACCAGTGCCACCGGGACCGCGACCAGCGCCTCGGTGCCGCCGTCCTCGAAGTGGTCGACGATGTATTTCAGTGCCAGCGGGACCAGCACGGTCGCCAGCTTGGCCAGGCCCATCAGCCCGAGGGCGAGGAACAGCCGTCCGCGGAACTCCGCGAGATAGGGAAACAGGGAGCGAACGATGCGCCAGTTGATCGCGTCGTCGGGCGCATCGTGCACGCTGGAGTGACCGCGCATGAGGGAATCCGGGGCTGGGTAGGCTGCCTACTTTAGGAGGTCCCTGCCGGGTACGCACATGGGCGCGCGTTCCGTGGCGGCTCCCCGGCCCGGTGCGGCCCGGTCGCGCGCCTCACCGGTGGATACGGTAGCCCTCGCCCCGGTCCTGTTCCAGGTCGATCCGCAGGCGCTGGTGACTCCAGCCGTCCTGCGAGCAGCGGGCCTCGATCTGAAGGAAGCGCGTGCCGTCGGGGATCGACAGCCGGCGCAGGCTGCGGGTGAACGGCTGCTCGTTGACATGTGGATGGTGCAGGATGCGTTCACCGAGGACGTTGCCATCGGCGTCCAGCACACGCCAGGCATCGGCATAGTGATCCCAGCCGGTATCGGGATGCTCCACGGTGACGGCGACCCGCCACTGGTTCGGGCCGCCGGCATGCAGCTGGGCCTCCAGGATGTCGACCGGGTCTGCCTGGGCGGGCAGGGCCAGAAGGCCCAGCAGGGCGGAGAGGGTCAGGCTTCGTGTGCGCATGGCAATGCTCCTTTTGCCGATTGGAATGAATGCGTTCCTGTGGTTCACGGACGGGACGCCCAAGCGCCGAATTTATTTCACGCGCCTTGCACCCGGTTGCGTCCGGCGTGCTTGGCGCGGTACAGGGCCTGGTCGGCCCGGTCCACCAGGGATTCCGCGCTCTCGCCGGGCGCCAGCTGGGCCACGCCGAAGCTGGCGGTCAGTGGCTGTCCGGTCTGGAAGTCGTGGATCTCCAGGCACTGGCGCAGGTCCTCGGCCAGCCGGGCTGTGGCGGCGATGTCGGCGTGCGGGCAGAGAATGAGGAACTCCTCGCCACCCCAGCGCGCGGCCCG
>JBJHBC010000074.1:0-9807 GCA_050485285.1 Thioalkalivibrio sp. | reverse complement strand
TCGTCATGACCCTCGTCCGCATGCTCGTCCGCGTGGTCATGCTCATGGGCGTGTTCGTGCGCTTCATCCCCGTGTTCGCGGTGATGGTCCGCGTCCCGATGTTCATCATCCCGATGCTCGTCGCCGTATTCGTCCGCGTGACCTTCGCCGTGTCCGGTGGTATCGGGTTCATCATGATGACCGTCGTGGTGATCCTCCTGGTCGTCATGGTGGTGCCCGTAATCATGGTGATGGCCCCGAGCCAGTTCGGCCTCGATGGTCTCGGTCAGACCGAGATCCTCGATGCGTTCGAGCAGGGTCTGGGCGGCCCGCGAACGTGTCGCGGCATCCGGCTGCGCGGCGGCCTCGTAGGTCTCCACCAACTGGCGAAGCTCGAGCAGGCTGTCATACAGCTCGGTGGCCGCCAGTGGCGGGGTGAGATGGCTGATCATCACGCCCATGGCGCGGCGCTTGGCCTGGATGCCCTCGCCCACCCCATCGACGATGTAGGGATAGATGATCGGCAGGGCGCCCCCGAGGATCTCGGGATAGTCATCCGGCGCCAGCCCCGCCCGCCGGCGAGGCAGGAATTCACGGGTCGAGTGGCGGCCAACATAAACCAGAGCATCCGCCTCGAAATGATCGCGGATCCAGTGGTAGAAGCCGACATACTGGTGGGTCGGCGGGAAGGTAGTGTTGGCGTGCAGCAGGCGCTCGCTGACTTCCCAGCCACGCGGCGGCTGCGGGCCGATAAACACGTTGCCGAACTCAATGCCCGGGAACAGCATCTCGCCATCGCGGGTCATCGCCTCGCCCGGCGGCTCGCCCCAGCCGGTCAGGCCGGGGATGCCCGTACGCACCAGCGCCTGTCGCAACTGCTCGGTGGTCGCGTGCGTGCCCTCTCCCGCCAGTGTGGCCTCCCAGGCCTCCTCGTACTGGGCCAGCAGGTCCAGTGCCCGGTCCTGCGCCGCGTGCGGGTAACTCTCGAGCATGTGGCGCAGATCGCCAACGCCGCTCTCCAGCGCAGCTTGCGCGATCTCGACCTTGTCGACGGCCCTGGCGGCCTCCAGGCGTGCCTGCAGATAGCCGATCGGGCCGTCGACCAGTTCGGCCCGGACGGGCTCCGGCAGGCTGTCGAAATACGCCTGATACGGGTCGCGATCCAGCGAGGCGACCCGGCCGGCGATCGCGTCCAGCGCGTCCACCTGTTCCGGCAGGTTCACGGCTCGATCCTGGATCATGTCCAGCAGGGTCTCGGCGTCCTCCGGCACCGCGTCGCCCAGGTCGTACCCGGCGGCTTCGAGGCGCTGCAGGATCTCCAGCAGCGACTCAGGGACATCCAGCTTGTCCGCACCGATGTTCTGGCGACCCGGCGGATGGTTGTAGTAGACCACCGCCACGCGCTTGTCCGCGTTGTCCAGGCGGCGCAGCCGCTGCCAGCTCGCCACCCGATCGGCCAGGGCCTCGACCCGCTCGTCGACCGGCTCGGTCAGGGTCAGGCGCACGCCGGTGCCTTCGTCCTGTTCCGGCGCGCCCGCGGTCGCGAGCACCATCGGCTGGCTCATGCCCTGCAACTCCGGCATGGCCACGTGATAGTGGACCTTGTCCCAGGGGATACCCTCGTGCGAGAGCCGCCACTGGGTTGCGCTCACATCCGCCAGGCGGATCCCCTTGATCACCGGGACATCCAGCTCGCCGAAGGCCTCGGCCACCGCCTCGCGATTACCGCCCCCACCGACCACGAAGTCCTGCAGGCTGACGATACCCGCCAGATCCGCCGGCCCGGCCGCCTCGGCCAGCGTCTCGACCGCCTCGCGGCTGGCCCCGCCCCAGCGCGCCAGCACCGCAAAGCACTGGATGTCTCGCGCCTCCAGGACTTCGCAGGCCGCGTCCAGAAGTGCGCGGTCTCCCGGTCGGTCACCGGTGTCCAGGTCCAGCAACGCCACGGCGGGCCCCGCGTCCAGATCGAGATCCACCGGGTCGGGGCTGGAGCTGCCATGCCGGTAATAGCGGATGGTCTCGCGCGGGTCCGGCTCCGGCATCTCGATCTCGTGCCCGCCGCGCGCGGCCAGCCAGCGCATCAGGCCTTCCATGTTCTCCGGCGTACGCCCCTGATAGAACGCGCGCCCGGTCAGCCAGTCCGCCTGTTCGGGGAAACGCTCCCGCTGTTGGGCCAGGTGCACGCGCGGGTCTTCGCCCGGGTCGGGGTTGGCCGCCAGTTCGGTGCGCTTCTCGTCATCGAGACCCACGAGTACGGCCTCGCCGCCGATCCGGGACAGGGCCGTCAGGTGACGCACGCTGTTAATGGCCAGAATCGGGGCCCCCTCGGGCGGCGGGGCCTCCCGCAACAGACGGTCGAGGCGCGCGGCCTGGTCCCCGAATACCGCGGCCACCAGCACCGCGTCGGCCTCGCGCCACAGCGCCGATACCGCCTCGTCCGACTTGTCCGCGAGTTGCTCCGGCGTCCGCAGGATCACCTCCGCCTGCGGATGGGCCTCCAGGAAGCGATGCGCGCCAGCAGCCACCTCCGCCGCCGAGCGATCGGAGACCACACCCACCACGAGCGGCCCCGCATGGGCCGGGGCCATTCCGAAAAGAAAAAGCGCGAAGATGCTCAGGATCGTGCAACGAAAACGCATGGAAAATTCCCGATAAACAGGTGCAATAGGGCGCGAGGCGTGTACTCGACACGCCTCGACCGTTGCAATGGGAATGGGACGCCGCCACCGCGGCGCCCCCACGAAGACCCGTCAGCCGCGCTGGTTGGCCGGTTGCCAGAGGACCTCGGCACCGTTTTCGTGACGAGCCAGCACACGGCAGAGCACGAACAGGAGATCCGACAACCGGTTGACATAGGCCAGCGACGCCGGACGCAATGCCTCGTGGTGATTGAGCGCCACCAGACGCCGTTCCGCACGCCGGCAGACGGTACGCGCAATGTGGCAGTCGGCCGTAGCGGGACCCCCACCCGGAAGGATGAACTCCTTCAGGGCGGGCAGATCGGCGTTGAAGGACTCCAGCTCCACATCCAGACGCTCCACGGAAGCCTCCGGGAGGGCCTGATGCCCCGGCACGGCCAGTTCCGCTCCCAGATCAAACAACTCGTGCTGCACCAGAGCCAGCGAGCGACGGACCTCTTCCGGCAGGTCGTGGACCAGCACCCGGCCCACGACACTGTTCAGCTCGTCCGCATCGCCAAAGGCCTCGACGCGATGGCTGTCCTTGTGCACCCGCGACCCGTCCCCCAGACCGGTTCGGCCTTCATCACCCGTACGGGTCGCAATCTTCGAAAGTCGATTACCCATGAATCACCTCTGCTGGTAGCGCAGCTTCACGAATGCGGCCCGGCCCGGCTGGTTGTAGCCAAGGGCGGTCTCGTAGTCCTTGTCGAACACATTATTGACCGTCGCCTGCAGCTGCCATTCCGGCGCAATCTGATAGCTCGCGCGCAGGTTCAGCAGGCCGTAACCGGACAGTCGAACATCGTTATCCTGATCGTCGAACGACCGGCTCTTGGCAATCACTGAGCCCCCAACCGAAAAACGGTTGAGATTCCGATCGAGATCGAACCGGGCCGTCACGGGCGAGCGCCGGCGAAGTTCCTTGCCCGTCTCACGATCTTCGGCGTCCATCAGCGCAAGGGAAGCACGAGAAGCCCAGCGCGGGCTTTCGTAACCCGCTTCCAGCTCGATTCCCTGAATACGTGCTTCATCGATGTTCTCAGCCCGAAATGCAACCGGATCAAAACTGATCATCTGATCCAGTTCCGTGCGGAAGACGGCAGCATCGGCATAGTAGGCCTCGCGTGTGTAGCGCGCCCCGATTTCGAGGCTCCGCGAATCCTCCGGCTCGAGGTCGGTATTACCAAACCCGGGGAAGTACAGGTCGTTGAAAGTCGGCGCCTTGAACGCAGTGCCGTAGGACGCCCGCAGACGCAGCGGGTCGGTCATCTGAAAGCCCCAGGCCACTTGTCCCGTGACCTTGTCACCAAACTGTTCGTTGTCGTCGTAGCGCAGGCTGCCTTCCAGGTCGTGGCGACCCATGTCCACCTGAACAACGGAATACGCTCCTACGTTATAGCGCGAATCCTCGTCGTAAACGGTATCGCTCGCCACACGATCCTCGTAGGCGTCGATACCGGTGATGACGAGGATACTGTCCGCAACCACAATGTCGTTGCGCCAATCGACCATATCGCGACGGGTATCGAACTGGGAAAAGAATTCCCCCTCAAGAAAGTTGTCCGATTCGTCGCGACTGTGCCCTGCAGAGAGCTCGGTGTCCCAGCGCTGAGTGACGGGAATTCTCACGCCGGCGCGAAGCGCGGCATGGACGAAGTCGGATTCATCCGGCGAGAAGATCGAGCCACTGTCGAATTCGGTCGTGCCCTCCGAATAAAGGATATTCCCGAAGAACTCGACGCCATTATCCAGACGGTGCGAGACCTTGGTTGCCAACGAGGTGTTGTCGTAGCCATCCCGGTCGTCGTCACCGACATCGTCCTGCACATTGATGCCGTCGGTCGCGAAGTGGCTGAGCGAGAAACTGTAGTTCGTGCTCTCGGTACCACCCGCGACACCAACCCCGGCCTCGCGGGTATTGAAACTGCCACCGCCGACAAACGCATTGACTTTCGGAGGCCCTTTGCGGCCTTCACGAGTGAAGGTCTGCACCACGCCACCAATCGCATCGGAACCGTAGATGCTGGTGCGCGGACCGCGCACGATCTCCACCTGCTCGATCGCCTCCGGTGGCAGGAACTGCCAGCTTGCGCCGCCACTGGTGGCCGACCCCATGCGCACGCCGTCGATCAGAAGCAGGGTGTGGTCGGAGCTTGTCCCGCGGGTGTAGACGGAAGTGGTCTTGCCGAAGGCGCTGTTCTGGGAGGTTTCGATCCCGGCGCGGCCCTCCAGCAGATCGGTGAACTGCTGGGGCTGCAGGCGTTCGATCTCTTCGCGGTCGATGATGGTGACCGAAGCAAGCGTCTCGTCGACGGTCTGCGCGATGCGAGAGGCGGTGACTTGGACGGTTTCCAGGGTCTGCGCGTCGTTGGTATTCGGCGTATCCGCCAGAGCGGGACTGGTGGTGGCCAGCAGGATGGCCGTGGAAAGTGCTGTGCGTTTCATGTCGTCCGTGTCTCCCGGCGAGCCGCCCGCACGCCGTTGATTCGTCGGGACCGAGCAGACAGGGGAAGACAGACACGAGGGGGACCGGCCACAGCCGGCAAGCGGCCAGGGCCGATCATCCGCCTCGCATGCCCGCCGCATGCCGCGCGATCATTCCCTGGCCGGTCTCCGGGCTGACGAGCGTTCCGGTGCGGCGCCTTCCCGAACATCATGTTCAGTGGCACTGGCCGCGACCATCAGAGACCGCCTGGCGGTCCCTCGCTCGATCACCGTTGCGGGGGCAGCGTCGGTTTCGTCTGCGGCTCCCGAGGACCCGTCTGGACTCACCGAACTTCCCGTTTAACCCGCCAGGTCGAGCCTGGCCGGGCACCGGGGAACGCGGCGAACACTACACAATTGGGCGCAAAATTACCAGCCGGGCGCGACTCGATCTCGCGCAACCGGAACCGTCGAACCGGGCCCGTCGCGACGCCTCATCAGCGCCGGCGCCGCTCCTCGGCGTGGAGGTAGCGGGTTCCGCGCTTCAGCAGCAGGCCCCAGGTCTTGTCCTGCAGCATGGCGTCGAACTCGGGCGACCGCTCGGCGCGCAGTGCCACGGGATGCGACTCGTCCCCGGCATGCGTTGCCAGCATGTCCAGGCGTTCGCGGTTGGCACCGTACTGGTCGACCAGGAAGTCGCGCATGGAATCGCTCAAAGGCAGGTGATAGATCCGCGTGAGGCGCATCGCCAGCCATTCGGCCATGCGGCCGAGATCCTGGCGGACCTTGCGCACCATGGCCGAGCCCAGCCCCGCCTTGGCATCCGCGCTCATGCCCACATACAGCCCGCCGAGATACGCGGCCGGGTTGGCGTAGATCGCACGCTGGATGCTCGGGTTGGTGAGGTCCACCAGCGGCTCCAGGATCAGGGCCAGTTGGATGCCGATACGCTTGGCCGTCTCGGCGTCCAGCGCCGCCCCTCCGAAGTAGAACAGATCGCCTTCGCGCTGGATCTTCAGCTCTTTGAGGAAGTTGCAGAAGTCGTTGGCCAGCTTCAGCTTCTGGTCATCGGTCAGCTCGATCAGCTCCTCGCTGACCCGGATACCGCGCACACTGCGCTTGAACCAGCGCTTCTCGCCCCGCTTCTCCACCTGGGCGCGGCGCAGCGCCTCCCAGCGCTCCACCGCATTGGCGTAACGGCTCTGCGCCTGCATCAGCTGGTCGCGCGCTTCGCGCAGGTCCTCGACGCGCCGCAGCGCCAGCCCCAGCAGCTGTCCTTCGGCCGAATTTTCTGGCGGCTCGCGATCTTCCAGGGTACGCAGCGCCTCCAGGACCTGGCGCCCCAGGTCGGTGGCCGGCTCGCGCAGGACCTGCGGGTCCAGCCCCGAGGCATCACTCTGGGACAGCAGAATGCCGAGCGAGCGCAGGCGGCTGACCACCCCGGCCTGCGCCACACGAAAGCGGTTGCCCTGGGACTCCAGCCGGTCCAGCGCCGCCCCGAGCTGCCAGCCACCGGACCATTCGAAGCTCAGGCGCTTGATCTGGCGTCCGTTCACGAGCTCGAACGCAAGCACGAAGATCGCCTGCGCATCGTCGAGCGTGCAACGCGCCAGGTCGTCGGCATCGGCCGCCGAGAACAGGCGGTCCAGGAACTGGTCCACCCGGCGCACGCCATCCTCCTGGGTCGGCGCCACGCCGCGCAGCCGATCGCGCAGCAGGTCGGCAACTTCCGGGGCCTCGTGGTGCAGCTTTTCCAGGGCCGCGAGTCGGGAATCCTCGGTCGCGCCCACCAGATCGCCCACGCGCGAGCGCAGGCCCAGGCGGCGATAGATCTCGATCTGCTCCGCGGCGGCGGCCAGGCTGGTATCGCCGGTCATCTCGCGTACCGCGACGGCCACCCCCTCGGGCGAGATATCCACCTCGTGGAGCAGCACCTCGGCCGCCTTGCGCCGGCGCATGTCCGGTGGGAGCTCGCTCATGGCCAGATCGCGAGTCACGAACAGCAGGTCCGGCAGCAGGTCGATCGTATTGCGCAGCTGGTCGCGCGACTGTTCCTGGCGTTTGCCGCGGGTGGCATCGGCAACAAAGCGCGCTACCAGGCCGATCACCCCGAACAGCAGGGTGTAGACGGCGAAGAAGATGAAGTTCTGCGCCGGGGCGGCGTGCCCGAAACCGAGAAAGTACCCGCCCTGCATGGCCAGGAACGTGACCGGGCCCGCCGCCCACAGCAGCTGGAGGAAATTGAGCGACCAGGGGACGCGCCGCGCGGTGGCCGCCACCTCGGTGATGCGGCTGCGGCCAGCCGCCTCGATCAGGACGTTCTCCTGCGACGGGCCGACGGCCTGCGGGTCGTCCTGACCCGGTGCCTCCCTGCGTTTACGAAAGCGACCGAACACGCGCCCCTGCTCCGGAATGGATGGTCACCGCCGGCATGGCCGCAACGTCCCCATTAGTGTAGGGAAAGTACGTTCGGTTCGCGCGCTCCGGGCCCCGTTTTCGCGCCGTTCCCGACGCATTCGGCCGCCCCTCAGGCTGCGTTGCTGCGCCGTGCCTGGGCCTCGCCGGGGGGGATCGAGACCACCTCGGAGGCGTCGTCGCGATAGAGGTAGTCGCGCGTCAGCGGCACCGCGTCCTGCTGCTTGGCCATCTGCACGTGGAAGACCACCTGTCCCCACCAGCGGAAGGTGCCCTCGCAGCTGGCCAGATAGAACTCCCACATACGGCAGAAGCGCTCGTCAAAGCGCGTCACGGCCTCGGCCCGGACCTTCTGGAAGCGGCGGTACCACTCGGCCAGTGTCTCGGCATAGTGCAGCCGCCAGAACTCGATATCCGTGGTGTACAGCGGGGTGGGTTCCAGCGCACTCATCACCTCGGACAGCGCCGGGGTATACCCACCCGGAAAGATGTACTTGCTGAGCCACGGGTTGGAGGTGCCCGGCGGCTCCTGCCGCCCGATGGTATGCAGCACGGCGATGCCGTCGGGCGTCAGCAGGTCGTGTACCCGCTGGAAGAACGTACCGTAGTTGGGTGTGCCGACATGCTCGAACATGCCGACGCTGACGATCCGGTCGTACTGGTCGTCATGCTCGCGGTAGTCCTGGTAGAGAAACCGCACCCGGTCCTCCAGCCCGCGTCGCCCGGCCTCCTCCCGGGCCACCCGCAGCTGCTCCCGGGACAGTGTCACGCCGTCCACCTGCACGTCCGCGTGCTCGGCCAGATGGAAGGCCAGACCGCCCCAGCCGCAACCGATATCCAGGACCCGCATGCCGGGCTCCAGGCGCAGCTTCCTGCGCAGCATCGCGCATTTGGCCTGCTGCGCTTCCTCCAGCGTCATATCGGGCCGCTCGAAGTAGGCACAACTGTAGAACATGCCTTCATCCAGAAACTGGCGGTACAGCCACTCGTCGACATCATAATGATGGGCGATGTTCTGATAGCAGCGCGCCACCTTGTTGCCCTGCTCGATCAGCGCCCGGAGCATACGCACCGCCGGATTGACACGCTGCTGGAACATCGGCGCGAAGTTGCGCATAGCCACATCGAGGAACACCTGCAGGCCCTCGGGGCCAGGCGACCACATGCCGTTCATGTAGGTCTCGCCCAGCTGGAACCCCGGATCGCGACCGATCTTGCGCAGTGCCGCCCGGTCATGCAGCTGCATCATGATCTCCGGCGTACCGCTACCGAAACGCTGCTCGCGGCCATCCGGGTACCGCAGCACAAAGGTCCCGTAGCGCATGTATTGCTCGAGTAACCGCTCGATCATCTTGACCCCTGTCCTTGTCTCGGCGGCCCGTGCGCAACGCGTGGGTTCCAGGCCGTTGCCGCGCCACCCAATGTAAACTGAGTCTAAATATTGTTATCTCGCGTTGTCCATGCCTGGTGTCACGCGCAGTGAAACGGACGGCCGTGGACTTTTCGAGCCCCCCAATGACACCAACCCGAATCACCTGCATTCCACAGGGACAGTAGCGCATTCCCGGGCGTGATGGCAGACCCCGAAAATCCCTTTCCCCAATTCCGAAAAAACGGCTACCCTGCACTCATGACGCTACGACCCACCCAAGCCTGTCAGCACTGCACCCTGCGCCAGCTCTGCCTGCCGGTCGGCCTGCCGCAGGACGAGCTCTGGCAGCTCGACGAGATCGTCCAGCAGCGCCGGCCGATCGCCAAGGGCGCGGCCCTGTTCACCATGGGCGCCAGGTTCGACGCGCTGTATGCGGTTCGCACGGGGGCGCTGAAGACGGTGCTGATCTCCGATGACGGCACTGAACAGATCACGGGCTTTGCCCTGGCCGGCGACCTCCTGGGACTGGACGCAATCCATTCGGGCAAGCACCCGGTGAGTGCCGTGGCCCTGGAATCCACCAGCGTCTGTGCCGTGCCCTACGGGCATGTCGACGACCTCGCCGGGCGCCTGCCCACGTTCCGCCAGCACATGATGAGCGTGATGAGCCAGGAGCTCGCGCAGGACGAAAGCCTGCACGCGCTGCTCGCCCAGCGCACGGCCGAGCAGCGCCTGGCGACATTCCTCGTCGGGCTGTCGGAACGCCACCGCACCCGCGGCCTGTCTCCCGAGCGGTTCTACCTGCCGATGTCCCGCGCCGACATCGCCAACCACCTGGGCCTGACCCAGGAGACCATCAGCCGACTGTTCACCCAGCTGCGCAACCAGGGTGTCATCAGCCTGCACACCCGCGACCTCGAGATCCTGGAGCCCGAG
>JBJHBC010000073.1:7561-10216 GCA_050485285.1 Thioalkalivibrio sp. | reverse complement strand
CCCCGGCGCCCAGCCGCTCCAGGTCGAGACCGCCGGTCCGGGTGCGCGGGGTGTGGCACTCCATGCAGTGGCCAAGGGCCAGGGTCAGGTAGGCGCCGCGGTTCCACGGCTCCGATTCGTCCGGGTCGGGTTCGAAGGCCCCCGGCTCGAAATGCAGCCACTTCCAGCCCCTCAGGGACGGCCGGAACCGCGCGTACCAGACCAGGTCGTGCGGGGTGTTCTCCCGCGCCACGGGCTCGATCTCGGCCTGCAGGAAGGCCCACAAGGCCTCGATGTCCTCGTCCTTCATGCGGGTGTAGGAGGTAAACGGGAATGCGGGATAGTAATGCCGCCCGTCCGGTCCGCGGCCCTGCTGGAGCGCGCGCTTGAAGTCGTCCTCCGACCATCCGCCAATGCCGTGTTCAGGGTCCGGCGTGATGTTCGGGCCGTAGAACACGCCAAAGGGGCTCTCGATGGGGCGCCCGCCGGCCAGAAACTCGCCGTCTTCCGCCGTGTGGCAGGTGACGCAGCCCCCGGCCCGCAGGACGTACTCGCCATAGGCGATGCGATCCTCCGCGTCCGCCTCGGGATCCAGTTCACCGATCGAGGTGTCCGCCTGTATGGGGGCGGACCCGATCAGGCCGGCAAGACAGAGGGCCGACAGCCAGGCTGTCGGCCCACGTTTGGCACCCGCCATTGCCACCGATCAGTCGCGGCGGAAATCGTCGTGACAAGCCTGGCAGGACTGCCCGAGGTTGCGGAAGCGAATGGCGTATTCGTCTTCGTTGCCCGCCTCCACGGCGGCGTGGAGCGCCTCGGCGGCCTCGCGGGTGTCGTTGGAGAGTTCCTCGAAGCGATCCCAGTTATCCCAGATCTCTTCTTTCGCGTCGGTATCCGGGAAGTCGCTGCCCTCGGGGAACAGGCCGGGAATATCCTGACTGAGCGCCACCAGCTGGCTGGTGTGCATCTTGAGGTTGTCCCCGAAATCGGCTCCATCCACGACCACGGCGGCGATGGCCCCGACGTTCCCGCCGATCGCGCGCATCACGCCCTGACGGTAGTCGATGGTCGCCTCGTGTTCGTCAAAGGCGTGGACGGTGCTGCCAGCGCTCAACCCGAGGGTCAGTGCGGCGGCCACGGCCGAGGCGGTGACAAGACGTACGGCATTCTTCATGGTGCTCCCTCCCTGTAACGAAAAGAATCTCGCCCGAACCGGACGAGCCGAAGCCTGAACGCTACCCGATAACTGTAGACGACCCACCGGCCGCCTTGCCACGGGGCGAAGGGTCCGCGAAAACTCACCAGACCTGCCCCATTGACCCTGCTCCGCGCGCGGGGTTCCCGGAGGCCCGGTACAATCGTCCTGCACCCAGTCCTCTGTGACCCACATGCACGAATCCACCCTCCCACCCGCCGACGCCGTCGCCTTGCGCGAGGCCGTCATCCACGCCGGCCTGGAGACCAACCGCCGGGGCCTCAACCAGGGCACCTCGGGCAACATCAGTGTGCGCCTGGGCGATGGCATGCTGATCACGCCTTCCGGCGTGCCTTACGAGGCCCTGCGCCCGGAGGACCTGGTGTACGTGGATGCCGCCGGGCGCTGGGATTCGCGGCGCAAGCCCTCCAGCGAGTGGCACTTCCACCGCGCGATCCTGCAGGCCCGGCCGGAGCTGGGTGCGGTCGTCCACGTGCACTCCGTGTACGCCAGCGTGGTCGCCATCCAGGGGCGCGATATCCCTGCCCTGCACTACATGATCGCGGCGGCGGGCGGGAACTCCATCCGCTGCGCGCCGTATGCCACCTTCGGAACGGAGGCGCTTTCGCGCCTGGCGGTCGAGGCGCTCGAGGACCGTACCGCCTGTCTGCTGGCCAACCACGGCATGATCGCCACCGGGCCGGACCTCGAACGGGCCCTGTGGCTCACCGAGGAGGTCGAGCTGCTGGCGCGGCAGTACGTCCTGAGCCTGCAGATCGGCGGACCCACCCTGCTGGACGACGCGGAGATGGAGCGGGTGCTGGAGAAGTTCC
This sequence comes from Thioalkalivibrio sp., assembly GCA_050485285.1. Classification (GTDB taxonomy): domain Bacteria; phylum Pseudomonadota; class Gammaproteobacteria; order Ectothiorhodospirales; family Ectothiorhodospiraceae; genus Thioalkalivibrio. Next base: position 8,209 of record JBJHBC010000073.1, on the reverse strand, counting down.
GTCACTACGGCCCGCAGCGCGACGCGCCGCAGTAGTTTTCCGCGCGGCTCAGAGCCCCGGCACTGCCTCGTCCGCATCCGGCAGTGGCGCCGAGCGCGGGGCGAAGTCGATCTGCTCGCGGGTTTCCAGGTAATGGCGCAATGCCCAGCTCACGGATGGGAACGCACGTTCCTTCAGCGCCGGCAACCCGTCGAACGGGAACAGCTTCACTGCCTCGGACTCCGGGCCGGGGGCGATCGTGTCGCTCAGCAGTCGCGCCCGGTAGATCATCTGCACATGCCCGACGTGCGGCACGCTGTACACGCCGAGCAACTGATCGACTTCCAGCTCCGCGCGGGCCTCCTCCCACGCCTCGCGACGGGCGCCCTCGGCGGGGCTCTCGCCCTTTTCCATGAAACCGGCCGGCAGGGTCCAGTAACCGCGGCGGGGCTCGATCGCACGGCGACAAAGGAGGACGCGATCCTCCCATATGGCCACGCTCCCGACGATGATTCGCGGGTTCTCGTAGTCAACGAAGCCACAATGGTCGCAAACGCGGCGCGCGCGATCATCGCCGTCCGGGATCTCATGGTGGAAACGGGGACTCAGGCCGGTCGGGTTGTGATTCATGGCGGTTCCGTGAGGGCGTGTCAGGAGCTGCAAACAGGT
>JBJHBC010000073.1:0-7461 GCA_050485285.1 Thioalkalivibrio sp. | reverse complement strand
ATGCTGCGCGCGGTCGGTTTCGGAGATGACGATTTCCGGCGCCCGATCGTGGGGATCGCCAACGCCCACAGCACCATCACCCCCTGCAATATGGGGATCGGCGCCCTCGCCGCCCGCGCCGAGCAGGCAGTGCGTCAGGCCGGGGGCATGCCCCAGACCTTCGGCACGATCACCATCTCCGACGGCATCTCCATGGGCACCCCCGGGATGAAGTACTCGCTGGTCTCGCGCGAGGTCATCGCGGACGCCATCGAGACGGTCGTCAACGGCCAGAGCCTGGACGGCATCCTGGCCACCGGTGGCTGCGACAAGAACATGCCCGGAGCGATGATCGCGCTGGCCCGGCTCAACGTACCCGGGATCTTCGTCTATGGCGGCACGATCAAACCGGGCCACTACAAGGACCAGGACCTGACTATTGTCAGCGCCTTCGAGGCTGTGGGCCAGCATGGGGCTGGCAAGCTGTCCGACGAGGATCTGCTGGGCGTGGAGAAGAACGCCTGCCCCGGCGCCGGTTCCTGTGGAGGCATGTTTACCGCCAACACCATGTCCAGCGCCTTCGAGGCCATGGGGATGAGCCTGCCCGGGTCCTCCACCCAGGCGGCGGAGGACCCGGAAAAGGGTGATTCCGCCGCGCGTTCGGCGGAGGTCCTGCTGGACGCTATCCACGCCAACCGCCGGCCACGTGACATCCTGACGCGCGAGGCCTTCGAGAATGCCCTGGCCGTCGTCATGGCGCTGGGCGGTTCCACCAATGCCGTACTCCATCTGCTGGCGATCGCGCACGCGGCCGAGGTGCCGCTGGACATCGACGATGTCGAGCGGATCCGGCGCAAGGTCCCGGTCCTGTGCGACCTGAAGCCTTCCGGGCGCTATGTCACCACCCAGTTCCATGCGGTGGGCGGGACACCCCAGGTGATGAAGATGCTGCTGGATGCCGGGTGGTTGCACGGCGACTGCCTGACCATCACCGGTGCGACGCTGGCCGAGACCCTGCGGGACATCCCCCCGACTCCCCCGGTGGACCAGGACATCATTCGCCCCCTCGACCGGCCCCTGTATCCACACGGGCACCTGGCCATCCTCAAGGGGAATCTGGCCACCGAGGGCGCCGTGGCCAAGATCACCGGTCTCAAGCGGACCGCGATCTCCGGGCCTGCGCGCTGTTTTGATTCCGAGGAGGAATGCCTGGACGCGATCCTCGCGGGCCAGGTGCAGGCGGGTGACATCCTCGTCATCCGCTACGAGGGCCCGCGCGGCGGGCCCGGCATGCGCGAGATGCTGGCCCCCACCGCGGCCATTATCGGGGCGGGTCTGGGCGATGCGGTCGGCCTGATTACCGATGGTCGCTTCTCCGGCGGCACCTACGGGATGGTGGTTGGCCATGTGGCACCCGAGGCCGCCGTCGGCGGCACGATCGCGCTGGTCCAGGACGGCGACGTCATCGAGATTGACGCCAGCGAGAACCGCCTGGCCCTGCAGGTCGATGACACCGAGCTGGAGCATCGGCGCGCCCGCTGGACGGCCCCCGCCCCGCGCTTTGATCGCGGGGTGCTGGGCAAGTATGCCCGGCTGGTGGGTTCGGCGAGCCGGGGCGCCGTGACCGACGACTTCAGCGACACCTGACGCCCGCCCGCGCCCATGACGCATCCGGATCCGCGGCACCCCGATTTCAGCATGCTGCCGCCGGTGATCGGCTTCCTGCTGATCACCAACGTCGCCCTGTTCCTCGCGATGCCCTGGCTGGGCGACTGGCTCGTCACCCATTTCGGGCTCTGGCCCGTCGGCACCCCGGCCACCGTCCACCAGGATGGCTCGTGGATGCGGGTGCCGGACTTCCAGTTATGGCAACTGGTGACCTACGGCTTCCTGCACGGCGGCCCGATTCACCTGTTCGTGAACCTTTTTGCCGTGTGGATGCTCGGCGTGCAGATCGAGAATGCCTGGGGCTCGCGCACCTTCGCCGTGTATTTCCTGGTCTGCGTGATCGGGGCGGGGCTGGTGCAGCTGTTCGTGACCGCCTACGGCAACGGCGACATGATCTATCCGACCATCGGCGCGTCGGGCGGCGTATTCGGGGTCCTGCTGGCGTTCGGGATGATGTTCCCCAACCAGCGCCTGTTCCTGATCTTCCTGCCGATTCCGATCAAGGCGAAGTATTTCGTGATCGGCTACGGGGCGCTGGAACTGTACCTGGGCATCTCGGGCACCCTGGCCGGAATCGCCCACTTCGCCCATCTGGGCGGCATGGCCTTTGGCTTCCTGCTGATCCAGTACTGGCGCGGCCGCCTGCCCATCCGGCCGCGCCAGCGCCGTTTCTGGTGGTAGAAGCCCGGGTCGTGACGGACTCGATCAACCCGCCGAGCGGGCCCGCAGATAGGCGGCGAAGTCGTCCTTCAGTTCCGGATGGTTGAGTGCAAACTCCACCGTGGCCTCCAGGTAACCCAGCTTCGACCCACAGTCGAAGCGACGCCCCTCGAAGTTGAAGGCGGTCACCCGTTCCAGTTCGAGCAGGCGTGCGATGGCGTCCGTCAGCTGGATTTCGCCGCCCGCACCCGGCTTCTGGGTTGCCAGCATCTCGAAGATCTTCGGGGTCAGGACATAGCGCCCGACCACCGCGACACTGGATGGCGCATGGTCAGGGTCGGGCTTTTCCACGATGCCCTTGACGTCCCAGCTGCGCGGTCCGGTCTGCACCGGGTCGATGATCCCGTACTGGTGGGTGCGATCGGGCGGGACCTCCTCCACCCCAAGGACGCTGCAGCCGTGCTCGGCATACTGCTCGACCATCTGCCGCGTGGCCCCGCCGTTGGCCGATTCGATCAGGTCATCAGCCAGGATCACCGCAAAGGGTTCGTTGCGGACGATGGGATGCGCGCAGGCCACCGCATGTCCGAGACCGAGCGCGTCGGACTGACGCACATAGACGCAGGTCACATTGGGGGGAACGATGTTCCGAACCTGCTCGAGCAGCTCGGTCTTGCCCCGCTCTTCCAGCTCGTGTTCGAGTTCGTAGGCCTTGTCGAAGTGATCCGGAATGGATCGCTTGTTTCGCCCGGTCACGAACACCAGGGTCTCGATGCCCGCGGCAACGGCCTCCTCCGCGGCGTACTGAATCAACGGCTTGTCGACGACCGGCAGCATCTCTTTCGGGTTTGCCTTGGTCGCCGGCAAAAAGCGCGTGCCCATCCCGGCAACCGGGAACACGGCCGTACGGATCGGGGCGTGATTCTGGCTCATTCCTTCTCCTGGTGACTCCACAGCAAACCCCCGGCCAACGCATCCTTTCGGACTCGTCGACCGGGGGTCGGTCGTGGATGGCGGCCCATGCCGCCACCCGTCTCGCTACTCGACGACGATGCGGTCGAGGTTCATCTCCACGGTGCGCTCGCCAATCCCGGACACCTCGGTCAGGGCCTGGACCGAGGCGAAGTCACCGTGTGCCTCGCGATGCTCCACAATGGCTTGCGCTTTGACCGGTCCCACGTTCTCCAGTGCGGCCAGCTCGTCGGCCGATGCCCCGTTCAGGTTGACTGGCTGGCCACCCGAGGCGGTCACCATGACCAGTGGCAGGACACACAGGCCCGCCAGGGCCCAGCACTTCGCGCATTGGAACAGCTTGTTCATGAAAACGCTCCTTATCTTCGTTGAACGACCGGTGCATCCGTGCACCGCGTGGCAGACCCGGATTCCAACCTTCAATCCGCGTCTACCCCGGGCATCCTAGCGAGAACAGCCGCGCCGGAAAACCCCCTCATTCCACGGCGTGATTCGCCATGCTCAGGCGTGTGACGAAGGCCTCCATCGCCGCGGCCGGATCGGGGGCGCGGGTGATCGGCCGACCAACCACGATCGCGCTGGCGCCGGCTGCGAGGGCCCGCTCGGGTGTCATCACGCGCTTCTGGTCATCGCCGCCGGCGTCGTCCAGCCGGATCCCCGGTGTTACCAGCAGTGGCCGGCCGCCCAGCCGGCGCCGCAGCATGGCGGCCTCCTGCGCCGAGCACACCAGGCCCTCCAGCCCCGCCTTTTGTATCGCCAGTTCCCCCAGCAAGCCCACCTGATCGGCCGGCTCGCGACTCACGCCGATCTCACGCAGGGTGCCGGCGTCGCTGGAGGTCAGTACCGTGACGGCCAGCAGCGCTGTGGTGTCGTTGGTCTCGCGTACCGCTTCATGTGCGGCCCGCATCATCTCCAGGCCGCCGCTGGCATGGACGTTGATCAGCCACACGCCGGTACGCGCCGCGGCCCGGCAGGCGGCCGCCACGGTATTCGGGATGTCGTGAAACTTCAGGTCCAGAAACACCCGGAAGCCCAGATCGTGGAGCCGTTGCAGCAGCGCCGGACCGGCAACCACGAACAGTTCGAAGCCGACCTTCAGGGCGCACTGCGCCGGATCGAGCTGTCGGGCGAATGCCAGCGCCGCATCGGCCTCGGCAAAGTCGAGGGCGACGATCAGGCGCGTGGCGGGTTCCGGGGTTACTGTCGTGGGTCGGGTCATGAGTGTTCGCTCCCTTCGCGGATCAACGCCTCCTCGGCGGCTTCCGTGGTCTGGTCGATATCGAAATCCAGCCCGCGCAGGGTATCCCAGCGCCGGCAGCTCGGGCACTGCCATACATGCGCCCGCCCCTGGTAGCCACAGTTCCCGCATTGGTACAGATGCTGGCTGCCGAGCTGGTCGGCCAGGGCCTTCTCGAATGCCGAAAATTCCGTGCTGTACTGTTGTACCGCCGGCAGGATCTTCATCCAGCGGACCGCCTCCAGCAGGCCCGACGTCGGGACCGGACGCTGCGCCAGGATCTGGCCCAGCTCGGCAAGCGCGGCGTCCAGCCGCCCCGTGCGCCGGTACAGCCGCATCAGTGCAATCCGTGCCATGGTGATCCCGCGGTTCCGGGCCAGATCGTCCAGGAGTTCCTCCAGCTGCCCCAGGCGGTTTTCGCCGGGCAGTTCCTGGTGCAGGCGCTCGATCCGGGGCACCAGGAGAGGCGCCAGTTGCGGGGTGCGCGCGACGGCATCCCGCCCGAATCCGATCGCCTCGCGGATCTCGCCAGCGCGCGCCGCGATCTCCGACTGGATCAGCAGGGCCCGCGACAGGCCGGGAACCAGTTCCTCGGCCTGTTTGGCGCGCGCCCTCGCCTCCTCGCGGTCGTCCTGGTCCAGGGCGACGCGCGCCAGTTCGCAGTGGTAGTGGGCGATCCGCAGCTGTTCATGGGCGACCCCATGCGCCTTCAGCCGGTCGCCTACCTCGATCGCCCGTTCCCATTCCCGCTGGGTTTCGTAGACCTGGCGCAGGCCCTCCAGGGCCGGCACGGCCTGGTGCGGCGAGTCCGCGAGCTCGCGAAAGACGGCCTCGGCCCGGTCCAGCACACCGGCCAGCAGGAAGTCCTCGCCGAGCTCGCAAAGGGCCTGGGCCCGCTGGGCCGCTGGCAGCGTCGGGCGCGCCACCAGGTTCTGGTGGATGCGAATGGCGCGATCCACCTCGCCCCGACGCCGGAACAGTCGCCCGAGGATTACATGGGTCTCGAAGGTCTCGTGATCGACCTCCACCATCTCGATGAAGGCCTGCAGCGCGTCATCGGTACGATCATCCAGCAGGTGGCGTACGCCCTCGAGGTAACGATCCAGTGATGGCTCGCGCTCTTCCGGGTCTTCCGGCACACCATAGCGCGCCAGCCACCAGCCACTTGCCGCGGCAAGCGGGAGCAGCAACCAGAACCAGTCATTGATCATCGGCGGGCACGCACCCCGGGTACGGACAGCGAAGGAAAAGGTATAAAAGACCGCATGGTGATGTGGCCAGGCACCAGTCGGATCTGGGGGATGGTGGCGAGCGTGTCGGGAGAGTGAGGCCCTTTTTTTGGTCTTTCGAGGCGCATAGTGGGGCTATGTGGAATAAGGGACCGTTCACCACGGGCGCAGCCGATCCGTCCCAAATCCGACAGGCTCCTAGTAGAAATCCCGCATGGGTGCGGTACGCAGCTGCTCGACCTCGACCTTGAGGGCATGGTTTTGTTCGCGCAGGTCGGCGATCTTCTGCCGCAGCCGGCGCAGGCGCAGCCAGAGCACCAGCGAGGCGAGGATGACCCCGAACAGGGCCGCAAACCCGAGGAACACCACCAGGGGTGCCTCGATCTCGAGACCCGGCAACACCAGTGTCACCAGGGCTTCGTTCAGAACGACAAGAATACCGACCGCGGACGAGATCAGGATCAGCGCGACAAACGCCACGGTGTTGCGAATCTTCTGTCGCCGCCGGTCGTCCATGGGCGGTCTAGCCGTTTTCGCCTACGGAATCGTTTACCCGTTCACGCAATTCCTTGCCGGGCTTGAAATGAGGGACATGCTTGCCGGGCAAGGCAACGCCTTCACCGGTCTTGGGGTTCCGGCCCAGTCGGGGTGGCCGGAAGTGCAGCGAAAAGCTGCCAAAGCCGCGAATTTCCACCCGTTGCCCGTTCGCCAGCGCGTGGCTCATGCGTTCGAGCAGTGCCTTGACGGACATCTCCACGTCCCTGGCTGGCAGATGAGGGGATTTCCGGGCGAGGTTCTCGATCAATTCCGATTTGGTCATCTGGCACTCGTCACAGACAGGAAGGAAATCCGGTTTCCCGGTACAAAAGGGCCCACGACACCCCCTGGTGCCGTGGGCCCGGTCGGAACGGACTTAGTCGTTCTTGTCCATCTGTTCCTTCAGCAGATCGCCCAGTGTGGTACCGCCGCCGGCATTGCTGCCGTAGTCGGAGACCATCTCGGCTTCTTCCGCCCGGTCCTTGGCCTTGATCGACAGGCTGATGGCACGGGTCTTCTTGTCGACGCCCATGAACTTGGCCTCGACCGTGTCGCCCACCTTCAGCACGGTGCTGGCGTCTTCCACGCGGTCCTGGGAGATGTCGGCCGCCCGCAGGATGCCGTCGATGCCGTCAGCCAGTTCGACCACGGCTGCCTTGGCGTCCACTTCCTTGACGGTGCCGGAGACGATGCTGCCCTTACTGTGCTCGGCCACGAAATTGGCGAACGGATCGCGGTCCAGCTGCTTCAGACCCAGGGAGATGCGCTCGCGCTCGGGATCCACGGACAGGACCACGGCCTCGACCTCGTCACCCTTCTTGAAGTTGCGAATGGCTTCTTCGCCCGCTTCGTGCCAGGACAGATCGGACAGGTGGATCAGGCCGTCGATGCCACCTTCCAGGCCCACGAACACGCCGAAGTCGGTGATCGACTTGATCTGGCCGCTGACCTTCTCGCCGCGGTTGTGGTTGGCCGCGAAGTCGTCCCACGGATTCGACTGGCACTGCTTCATGCCCAGCGAAATGCGGCGGCGTTCTTCGTCCAGGTCCAAAATCATCACCTCGACCTCGTCGCCGATCGCGACCATCTTGCCCGGGTTGACGTTCTTGTTGGTCCAGTCCATCTCGGACACGTGCACCAGGCCTTCCACGCCGTCTTCGATCTCCACGAAGCAGCCGT
>JBJHBC010000072.1:0-10350 GCA_050485285.1 Thioalkalivibrio sp. | reverse complement strand
GCCACTTCCTCGACCGCTACACCCATCTGCACGGCTGGAACGTGGTCGTGGATGACGGCGTGCTGGAGCGCCTGGAGGCCTTCGACTGGCCGGGCAATATCCGGCAACTCGAAAACGTACTCGAGCGGGCGGTACTGCTGTCCACCGAAGGCCGTATCGGGACACCGCTGATCGACGAAATCCTCCACGAGGAGTCCCGCATCAGTCCGTTCGAGCGCGAGCCCCGGGGCTCGCACGCCGAGCCCTCCCCGGCAGCGCCCCGCGAAGCCGCGCCGGCGCCCCCTTACGGCGCAGACTGCACCAGCGCGGTGCGCCCCTACCAGCGCGTGCACGCCTCCGAGGCAGAACGCCTGGCGCGGGCGATCGAGCGGGCGCGCGGGAACAAGACCCGCGCCGCCCTGGAACTCGGACTGACCCCGCGTCAGCTGCGCTACCGCCTGAAAAAGCTCGGCATCGAAACGACTTAGCGCCGCCCCCGGCGCCGATGGACCATTCGTCCGCATTGCCCGAAATGACGTCAAAGTGTCGGCCGGTCGCGCCCCTTCGGAGGCCCCGGGGCTCCCGTTTCCACCCGTTGGCATGGCACCTGCAAAGACCCTCGACATGCGCGGCAACGACGCCCGCATCGATTCGATCCACGAGGAGAGCCGAACATGCCGACCAAGAGTCTTCACGATCCCTTTGACGCCAAAGCCGACCTGCGCCATGGCTCCAGTTGCCGACACGGACACACCGGTCCGGGCAGCTGCAGCTGCTTCGACACCGCGTCCCCGGACCTGGAAGAAAAACTGGAGCACCGCGCCACCCATGACCCCGTGCAGGCCGACGCCCATCAGACCGGCGAGGACCTGAGCGACGAGGGCATGATCGACCGCGCCGTGGAAAGCGCCATCGTCCGCGGCATGTTCGGCCACAACGAGATCAACCGTCGCCGCTTCCTGCAGATGCTGGGCGGCGGCACCGTGGCCGCGGCCCTGGGTTCCATCCTGCCGCTGGACAAGGTGAAGGCCGCGATCAAGGACGGCGGGCCGCTGGAGAAGACCAAGCTTCGCGTCGGCTTCGTCCCGATCACCTGCGCCACCCCGATCATCATGGCCCACCCCATGGGCTTCTACGAGCGGCACGGCCTCGACGTGGACGTGATCAAGACCGCCGGCTGGGCGGTGGCCCGCGACATGTCGCTGTCCGGTGAATACGACGCCTCGCACATGCTCTCGCCGATGCCGCTGTCGATGACCCTGGGCTCGGGTTCCTCGCGCGAGCACTACATCATGCCGGCGGTGGAGAACATCAACGGCCAGGCCATCACCCTGCACAACAAGCACAAGGACAAGCGGGACCCGAAGGACTGGAAGGGCTTCACCTTCGCCGTGCCCTTCGAGTACTCCATGCACAACTTCCTGCTGCGCTACCTGGTCGCCGAACACGGCCTGGACCCGGACCGCGATATCAGCATCCGCGTCGTCCCGCCGCCGGAGATGGTGGCCAACCTGCGCGCCGAGAACGTCGACGGCTACCTGGCCCCCGATCCGTTCAACCAGCGCGCGGTCTGGGACGGCATCGGCTTCATTCACATGCTGACCAAGGATATCTGGGACGGACACCCGTGCTGCGCCTTCGCCTGCTCCGCGGCCTGGGCCGACGAGCATCCCAACACCTTCGGGGCCCTGTTCCGCTCGCTGATCGAGGCCACGCAGTACAGCTCGGACATCAACAACCGCGCCGAGATTGCCGAGGCCATCTCCCCGCGCGCTTACCTCAATCAGCCGCAGTCGGTGGTGGAGCAGGTGCTCACCGGTCGCTACGCCGACGGCCTGGGCAACGTGCAGAACGACCCGCACCGGATCGACTTCGACCCCTTCCCCTGGCACTCGATGGCGACCTGGATCCTCACGCAGATGAAGCGCTGGGGCTACGTGGATCGCGACTTCGACTACAACCGCCTGGCGGAAGACGTCTTCCTGGCCAGCGAATGTGCCGAGGTAATGACCGAGCTGGGCTACGAGGCCCCCAGCGACACGTACAAGAACTTCGAGATCATGGGCAAGGTGTTCGACTACACCGACCCGGAAGGCTATCTCGACAGCTTCGAAATCCGCAGGAGCTAAGCCATGTTGAGCAATCTCAACTTCCGGGCGACCGTCCTCTCGCTGGTAATGCTCGCAGTCTTCCTGGGTGTGTGGCAGCTCGCCACCGCCCCGGATGCCATCGCGCCTCAGCAGGGCGAGCTGAGCGAATACGAACGTCTGACCGGTGGCGGTGCTCAGCAGAGTTCGGGCAGCGGCATCCCGGCCCCGACGCAGGTGTTCAGCCACGCCTTCAGCGAACTGAGCAACCCGTTCTACGACGCGGGTCCGAACGACAAGGGCATCGGGATCCAGCTGGCCTACTCGATCTACCGCGTCCTGCTGGGCTTCGCCCTGGCCGCGCTGATCGCCATCCCGCTCGGCTTCGTGATCGGCATGTCGCCGCTATTGAACAAGGCGTTCGATCCCTACATCCAGATCCTGAAGCCGATCTCCCCACTGGCCTGGATGCCGCTCGCCCTGTTCGTGATCCGCGATTCCAACATGTCGGCGATCTTTGTGATCTTCATCTGCTCGATCTGGCCAATGCTGGTCAACACCGCTTACGGCGTCGCGTCGGTGCGCAATGACTGGCTGAACGTGGCCAAGACCCACGAGCTGTCCAACCTGCGTACGGCGTTCACTGTGATCCTGCCCGCCGCGGCCCCGACCATCCTCACCGGCATGCGCATCTCCATCGGCATCGCCTGGCTGGTCATCGTCGCCGCCGAGATGCTCGTGGGCGGCACCGGCATCGGCTACTACATCTGGAACGAGTGGAACAACCTCGATCTCGCCAGCGTGATCTTCGCGATCATCATGATCGGCATCGTCGGCTTCCTGCTGGATGCCTCCCTCGCCCAGGCCACCAAACTCGTGCGCTACGCCGACTGAGTCGGCGCAGCCCAACCAGGAGTACAACCATGAGCAAGGGCTTCCTCGAAATCGAGAACCTGAGCCAGCGCTTCCCGCAACCCGATTCGAACGACCTGATGACGGTGTTCGAGGGGGTCGACCTGAACATCGAAAAGGGCGAATTCGTCTGCCTGATCGGTCACTCCGGCTGCGGTAAATCCACCATCCTCAACGTACTCGCCGGTCTGGCCACGCCCACCGACGGCAACGTGATCATGGACAACAAGGAGATCAAGGGTCCGAGCCTGGACCAGGGCGTGATCTTCCAGAACCACAGCCTGTTGCCCTGGCTCTCGGCGCGCGACAACGTGATGTTCGCGGTACGCGCCCGCTGGCCGCACTGGAGCAAGGCCAAGCGCCGCGAACACGCGGAGAAGTATCTGCATATGGTCGGGCTGGATCACGCGATGGACCGCAAGCCCTCGCAGCTCTCCGGGGGCATGCGTCAGCGCGTGGGGATTGCCCGCGCCTTTGCCATCGAACCCAAGCTGCTGCTGATGGACGAGCCGTTCGGGGCCCTGGACGCCCTGACCCGCGGCGTCATCCAGGAAGAACTCCTGAAGATCTGGTCGGAGACCCACCAGACCGTGTTCATGATCACCCACGACGTCGACGAGGCCATCCTGCTGGCCGACCGCGTGCTGCTGATGACCAACGGCCCGCATGCCCAGGTGGCGGAGTCGGTCAAGATCGACATCCCGCGGCCGCGGAAACGGGCCAGCCTGCATCAGGAGGAGGCCTACTACCCGATCCGCAACCACCTGGTGGACTTCCTGGTGGACGGTGCCAAGGCGATGTCCGCGAAGGCGCAGGAGGCCGCCGCCCGCGGCGAGAATCCGCGCCACCGCCCGCGCATCGTCAACCCGGCGAGGCCCGAGGCCGATCCCGAACCCGGCCCGCGCATGGTCCGCGCGGTCTGAACCCTTCCCTCTATCCCTTTCAAGGAGCACACGATGAGTCTCAGCAAGAGCGCCATGACCACCACCATCCTCGAGGCGAAAGAGAATCGCGGCACCACCTGGGCCGCGATCGCCGAGGCCACCGGGTTGCACGAGGTCTACGTGACCTCCGCCTGCTACGGCATGAACCATCTGGAGAGCGATCAGGCCGACAAGCTGGCGACCTTCCTGGGCCTTGGCCCGGAGATCGCCCAGGCCCTGCAGGTCTTCCCGCACAAGGACTGGGACAAGACCATCCCGACCGACCCGGTGCTCTACCGCTTCTACGAGGCCATCAACGTCTACGGCGACACCATGAAGGCCCTGATCCACGAGAAGTTCGGCGACGGCATCATGAGCGCGATCGACTTCACCATGGACATCGACAAGGTCGAGGACCCCAAGGGCGACCGTGTGAAGATCACCTGGAACGGCAAGTTCCTGCCCTACAAGAGCTGGTAGTCCACCCTTCCGGTCACGCGGCGGCGACCCCGCTTGCCGCGTGATCGCCCCTCTTGCACAGGCCGGTCAAGTACGGCCCTCCCGCCGGGAACGTGTACGGCAAGTCCCTTCTCATAGTAGGCTCTTGCCGATGCGCCTCCGGTCCCCCTTCGTCCGCCTGCTGATCCTGCTGTCCGCGCTGTCCTGCGCGGCGCCCGCGATGGCCGGAGAACATGACGGTGCCGAGGTGTACACCATTGGTGTTCTGGCCTTCCGCGATGCCGGCCAGACCGCCGCCCAGTGGCAGCCCACCGCCGACTACCTGAGCGCGCAGATCGACGCGGCCACGTTCCGCGTCCAGGCCCTGAACTACCCGGAGCTGAATCGGGCCGTCGCCGCGCGCGACATCGATTTCGTCCTCACCAACACCGGACATTACGTGCGCCTGGAGGCCGAACAGGGCATTACCCGCCTGGCCACCTTGATCGACGAGGAACAGGGCCAGCCCATCCGCCAGTTCGGCGGGACCGTCCTGGTGCGTGACGACCGTGCGGATCTTCAGTCCCTGGACGACCTGAGAGGCCAGCGACTGCTCGCCGTGGACGCGGACTCCCTGGGCGGCTGGCTGGCGGGCCACGAGGCGCTGCGTAACGCAGGCGTGGAGCCACCGGACGATCTCGCCGCCCTTGAATTCACCGGCATGCCACACCACCGCGTGATCGAGGGGCTGCTCGCCGGGGACGCCGATGCCGGCATCGTGCGCACCGGCGTACTGGAGAGCCAGCTACGGGCCGGCACCCTCGTCCCGGGGACACTGCGCGTGCTGGGGCCCCGGGAGACCGCGGACTTCCCGTTCGCCCACTCCACCCGGCTGTATCCGGAATGGCCCTTCTCGCGCCTGGAACATACGCCGGACCCGCTGGCGGAGGCGGTCAGCATCGCCCTGCTGAGCCTGCCGTCCGACCATCCCGCGGTGCGCGCCGGCGGCTACCATGGCTGGTCGGCGCCGTTGTCCTATGCCTCGGTTCACACCCTGCTGGAAGAACTCGGCCGTCCGCCCTACGACCGTCCGGTGGTGGTCGACCTGCGCGCCTACTGGGAGGCTCGTCCCGAGGTCCTGCTGGGGTTCCTGGCGGGCCTGTTGCTGCTGAGCGGCCTCGCCGCGCTTTATTACCGGCGTCTCACCACCCGGCTGTCGCTGGAGGTCGAGCAGCGCCGGGCGGCCGAAGCGCGCCTGCGCACGCACGAGGCGGAACTGGCCTACCAGGCCGGACACGATCCGCTCACCGGCCTCCCCAACCGCACGCTGCTGCAGGAGCGCCTGCACGACGCGATGCAGCAGGCCCGTGAGGCGAACGGACGCCTGGCCATCCTGTTCGTCGATCTCGACCGCTTCAAGACCGTCAACGACAGCCTGGGTCACCGGGTCGGCGATGACCTGCTGCAAATCCTCGGCGAGCGCCTGAAGACGCGTTTCGAGGCGCGCACCATCGCGCGCATCGGCGGCGACGAGTTCGTTGTGATCATCGAAGACGCGGCCGATCACCGGGAACTCGAGGCGCGCGCCCGCCAGTTGCTGGCGCTGATCGCGGAACCCTTCGCCGTCGGGGGCTGGAGCGACCTCCAGGTGGGCGCCAGCATCGGCATTGCCCTGTTTCCGGACAATGCCACCGAGGCCGGCGACCTGATCACCCAGGCCGATGCCGCGATGTACGAGGCCAAGGACGCCGGGCGCAACACCTTCTGCTTTTACCGCACTGCACTGACCGCTGCGGCCAGCCAGCGCCTGGAGATCGAGAACCGCCTGCGCCGCGCGCTGGCACAGGGCGAACTGGAGGTGTACTACCAGCCCCAGATCCAGATGACATCCGGCGTGATCACCGGCATCGAGGCCCTGGTTCGCTGGCGCGACCCGGAACACGGCCTGGTCACGCCGGACGTGTTCATCCCACTGGCCGAGGAGACCGGGCTCATTGTGGATGTCGGCGCGTTCGTCCTGCGCGAGGCCTGCCGTCAGGTCGTTGACTGGGACCGGGCCGGACTGCCGCCGCTGGAGATCTCGGTCAACCTGTCGGCCCGCCAGGTCGCCGCGCCGGGCCTGCTTCACCAGGTCCGACAGGTCCTGCAGGCAACCGGTCTCCCGCCCCGGCGCCTGACCCTCGAACTGACCGAAAGCACCCTGATGGAACAGGCCGACGCAACCCGCGGCACCCTGCAACAGCTCAAGCAACTGGGCGTGGCGCTGGCCATCGACGATTTTGGCACGGGCTATTCGTCGCTGGCCTACCTGAAGGAATTCGCCATCGACATCCTGAAGATCGACCAGACCTTCGTGCGCGACCTGCCCGAGGATCGCAGCGACGCCGAACTGGCCGTGACCATCATCGGCATGGCGCACAACCTCGGGCTGGACGTTCTCGCGGAGGGGGTGGAAAACGCCGCGCAACTCGGCTTTCTCGCCACCCGGGGCTGCGATGCCTGGCAGGGCTACCTGTGCAGCCGGCCCCTGCCGGCCGATCCCCTCGCCGCGCTCGTGCGCCAGCACGCGCCCGAGCCCTTCGCCCGCCGGACCGCCCCGCGCAGCGGAACGTCGCCCCGGCGCCACGCAAGCCCGTAACCCGCCCAAAAAGAAAAAGGCCTGCACGAGGCAGGCCTTCTTCAGGTGTTTGGTGGAGCGGAGGAGGATCGAACTCCCGACCTTCGCATTGCGAACGCGACGCTCTCCCAGCTGAGCTACCGCCCCAAACAGGACGCGCATTCTAGCAACTCCACCGGGTGGCGGGAAGACCCGTCGGCGCAACTTTCGCTTGAACATGTAGCCCGCGAAATCGCCTTTTCGAGCGACACGTCACGGAAGCCGGGGTTGGACTGGGTCTAGCATTGAGGCATGTCCGTCAGCCACCTCCAGCACCAAGGGAAACCCGGCTCCATGTACACGCTCGCGTTGGCACCCCAGGTTTTCCGAGACCAGGCGCGGTGCGCAGCCGGTAGTGGTTCTACCGGCCCGTTTTTGATGGATGCGGGCCGCAACGCAGGCTCGGGGAACCTGGGGTGCCAACCCCGAAGGGGCTCGGCCGCCCGTTGTGATCAGAAACGGGCGCGCGTACAGCGTTGCGGCTCCCTTGTGCAGAATGACGGCACGGCCGTCACCGCGCCTTGTTCGCACGCAAAAGCGACTCGAGCGCGAGCGTGGACATGGAGCCGGGTTTCCCCAGGGGCGCCCGGCCTCGGCGCGCACCCCCTCAATCCGGCCGCGGGACGGCCCGCCGCCGGCTGGATATACTACCCCGCATGAGCTTGACCGTTCGCATCCTGGGCGCCAGTGGCGGGATCGGCCCGGGCCGGCGCACCACGTCGATCCTGATCGATGACGATGTCCTGATCGATGCCGGCAGCGGCGTCGGGGACCTGAGCCTGGACGAGCTCCACCGGGTCCGGCACGTGTTCCTCACCCACTCGCATCTGGACCACATCGCCTTCCTCCCGATGCTGGCCGACATGGTCTACGGCCCCGATGCCACGCCGATTCATGTCCATGGACTGCCCGCCACCCTGAAGGCCCTGTGCGACCACGTCTTCAACTGGGTGATCTGGCCGGACTTCACCCGACTGCCCCGCCCCGACCAGCCCCTGATCCGGCTGGAGACGGTGCAGCCGGGGCAGACCATCGCGGTGGATCAGCGCGAGATTCGCGTCCTGCCGGCGCGTCACACCGTTCCCGCGGTTGGCTACAGCGTCACCCATCGCGACGGCGCGGCCTTCGCCTTCAGCGGCGACACCACCTCCTCGCATCAGCTCTGGCCGGCGCTCAACGCCCTGCCCAACCTCGACCTGCTGATGATCGAGACCGGTCTCCCGGACGAGATGGAGGGCATGGCCGACCTGGCCAAGCACTACACCCCGCAGCATCTGGGCGAGGATCTGGCCATGCTGGAACACCGCCCGCGTATCGCTATCACTCACCTCAAGCCCGGCCATGAGCAGGCCATCCGCCAGCAACTGGCCCGCTCCCCTCACCACGACGGCATGATCTTCCTGCACGGCGACGAGCGCTTCGTACTCGGCACCTGAAGGCGTGGCCGCCAGTGTGCAGGCCAACGGGCCTCCAAACCTGCACCTTCGGGACCATCCACGATCCGCAGGTTCACATGCCTGTAACATGGCTGTTATCTAATGCCGACCAGGCAATCACGAGACGGGGCCATGGCCACTCGAATTCTGCTGGTGGAGGATGACACCGCCATCCGCGAAATGCTGCAGCTGCCGTTCCAGAAGGCGGGCTACGAGGTGCGCGAGGCCGGCGACGTGCGCAGCGCCAAGTCCCTGCTGCTGGAAGACCCGCCGGACCTGATCCTGCTGGACTGGATGCTGCCCGACATCAGCGGCATCGACTGGGCGCGCACCCTGAAGGCCAGCCCGGTCACCAAGGACATCCCGCTGATCATGCTGACCGCGCGCGGCGAAGAGGAAGATCGCGTGCGCGGCCTGGACGTCGGCGCCGACGACTACGTGACCAAGCCGTTCTCGCCGCGCGAGCTGGTCGCGCGCATGAAGGCGGTGCTGCGCCGCACCTCGCCGACCACCAGCGAGGAGCCCATCGAGATCGAGGGCCTGCGCCTGGACCCGGTTTCACACCGCATCACCGGTAACGGCGCGGCCATCAGCATGGGCCCGACCGAGTACAACCTGCTGCACTTCTTCATGACCCACCAGGACCGCGTATTCAGCCGCGAACAGCTTCTGGACAAGGTCTGGGGCACCAACGTGTACGTCGAGGAACGCACGGTCGACGTACACATCCGCCGCCTGCGCAAGGCGCTGGCCGACACCGGCCATGATCACCTGGTGCAGACCGTGCGCGGTTCGGGGTACCGTTTCTCGCAACACCCCTGACCTTCGGCGGTCCCCGTGCAGCCCCGCAAGACCTGGCCCGACATCCTCATTACCAGCCTGCTGATCGCGCTGCCGATCCTGGCGCTTGGCTGGGCGACCGGCCAGTTCTGGCCCACGGTGGCCTTCCTGCTGGGCGCGGCCCTGGCCTGGAACATCGCCAACCTGCTGTGGCTGGAGACCTGGCTGCGTCGCGGCGGGCGCGCCGAGCCCCCCGATGTCCGTGGGCTCTGGGGCGTGATCTTCGACCAGCTCTACCGCCGCCGCAAACGCCACGAGAACCGGGTGCATCGGCTGCGCCAGCTCCTGGAACGCTACCGCGACTCGGCCCGCGCGATGCCGGACGCGGTCGTGGTGCTCAACGACGACCTGCGCATCGAGTGGATCAACGATATGGCTTGCCAGCTGCTCGGGCTCGAGTGGCCGCGTGACGAGGGCCAGCGCATCACCCACCTGCTGCGCCACCCGGAATTCCTGACCTTCATGGAACGCGCCCGCGAGTCGCTGGCGCGGGTCACCGTACCGTCGCCGCTGGATGACGAGCGCCAGCTGGAGATGCGCATGCTCCCCTACGGCGACGCCCAGTACCTCCTGCTGGCGCGCGACACCACTCACCTGCACCGGCTGGAGGTGATGCGCCGCGACTTCATCGCGAATGTCTCGCACGAGCTGCGCACCCCCCTGACCGTGCTCTACGGCGTCACCGAGACACTGGAAGACGCGCTGGAGGACCAGCCCGAACTGACCCGCTCGGTGCAGATGCTCCGCGAACAGTCCGAGCGCATGAAGCTGCTGGTGGACGACCTGCTGCTGCTCTCGCGCCTGGAGACCGGCGAAACCACCGGCCCGCAGGACTGGTTCAACCCGCACCCGATGCTGCAGAAACTGACCGAAGAGGCGCGGCTCCTGTCGGGCACGGAGGCCCACCGGATCATCCTCGACGCCGACCCCCACCTGGAATTCCGGGGGAATCCGGACGAGCTGCGCTCCGCCTGCGCGAACCTGATGTTCAATGCGGTCAAGTACACCCCCGGCGGAACCACGATCACCCTGAAATGGCGAGCCGATCCTGACGGTGCGCGCCTGATCGTCGAGGACAC
>JBJHBC010000071.1:0-10358 GCA_050485285.1 Thioalkalivibrio sp. | reverse complement strand
CCCTCCGGCATAGCCCGCGTGCGAACCCGGCGATGTTCGGGCTATCCTGATACTCAGTCTTCCGCTCGCCTCCTAGCCCGGAGGCCGACGTATCGAGAGAGCTGAGCCATGGATATCGCCGAACAGATCTATCAGGAAGCCAAGCGCCTGCCGGAGCCCCTCTCGCGCGAGGTGCTCGATTTCATTGGTTATCTGGAGGCCAAACACGGCCTGATTGACACCCCGATCGAAGATCTCAAAAGGGCGCAGGAGACGAGCCTGGGGTCGATTTGGGACACCCCCGAGGACGAGGTCTGGGATGATCGCTGAGCCGGGGGCCATCGTTGCAATCCCATTCCCCTTCTCGGACCTGACTACCCGCAAACGCCGTCCCGTTTTGGTCCTTTCCGAGGTCGATCGCTTCGGAGACTTCACCGCTCTCGCCGTCACGTCGGCACCGACCCGCGCTCATGCGGTCGAAATCACCTCCCACGTCCTAATGGAGGGTTCTCTTCCCAAAACGAGTTGGGTCCGCTACGACAAGATCTTCACTCTCAGTAGCCGCCTGATCGCCCATAAGTACGCGAAACTAGGAGAGCCAACTTTTACAGATATCCGCGCGCAATTTTGCCGCCACTTCGGGTGCTGATCGCGTAAGTAGTTGACCGCCTCGCCAGCCCCGCCGATTGCCGCGGCGCCTTTGGCGCCTCGCAATGACGGGGAGATTGCGCTCCCAATGGGAACATCTACGCGAGGTGGGTGCGGATACGGGCGAACAGATCGCCGAACATGGTGGGAGTCAGGCGCCGGGTCTGCGTGTTGTAGCGCGAGCAGTGGTAGGAGTCGATCAGGCAGGTGTGCGCGTCCAGCTCGTGCTCGGCACCGTGGGCGAAACGCAGGCTGGATAGCGGCAGGCCCTTTGCGCGCAGGATGGCGTCGTGGGCGATCTTGCCCAGCGCCAGGATCACCCGCGGCCGCATGGCCGTCATCTCGGCCGCAAGGAAGCCGTTGCAGGTACGGATTTCTTCCGTGGTGGGCTTGTTCTGCGGCGGCAGGCATTTGACCGCATTGGTGATCCGGCAGTCGATCAGCTGCAGGCCATCGTCCGCCGCGATGCTCTCCGGCGCGCTGGCGAAGCCGTGCGCATGCAGCGTCTCGTACAGCAGCACACCCGCGTAGTCGCCGGTGAACGGGCGCCCGGTGGCATTGGCGCCGTGCATCCCGGGCGCCAGGCCGACGATCAGCAGCCGCGCATCCAGCGGCCCGAACGAGGGCACCGGGGCGGCATGGTAGTCGGCGTGCTTGTCGCGAACCTCCTCCAGGAAGGCCGCGAGGCGCGGACAGGCGCAGCAGTCCGGGCGGAAGATCGCGCCCGGCTCAGGAGGCATCCGGCCACTCGCGGTACGGGTTCCGCGCCAACTCGGTGTTGTAGTAGCGCGGGTCGTGCGAGACCTCGTCGCCCAGCCAGTCCGGCCGCGGGAACTCGGCATCGCTGCTCGGCAGCTCCAACTCGGCGACGATCAGGCCGGCATTAGCGCCTTCGAACACGTCGATCTCGTACTCCCAGCCGTCTACATCCACCCAGTGGCGGGTCTTTTCCACCTGCGGCCCGGCAAGGGTGTCCAGCAGGCGGTGGGCCTCGTCCAGCGGGATGTCGTACTGGTATTCGTCGCGCTCCACGCCGAGCGTCGCGCTCTTGATGTTGAGGTTGGCGCCCTCCTCGTCCACCCGCACGCGGATGGAGGCGCGATCGTTGCCACACAGGTAACCCTGGCGCATGTACTGCGAGCGCACCACGCCTTCGCGCCAGGCATCACTGGCCAGCAGGAACTTGCGTTCAATCTCGCGCCCCATGTCGTCGACTCCCGTCTTGCGGCGAACCGCCGGGTGAATCCTGTGGGAGCCTGCTTGCAGGCGAAGCCCCCGCCAAAGCCTGATCCGTGCGCTACATCCGGATCAGCGCGGAACCCCAGGTGAAGCCGCCGCCGAAGGCCTCGGTCAGGATCAGGTCGCCCCGCTTGATGCGGCCATCGCGCACGGCGGTGTCCAGCGCCAGCGGGATCGAGGCGGCCGAGGTGTTGCCGTGGCGGTCCACCGTGACCACCACGTTGTCCATGGACATGTTCAGCTTCTTCGCGGTGGCCTGGATGATGCGGATATTCGCCTGATGCGGCACCAGCCAGTCCAGTTCGGACTTGTCGATGCCGTTGTATTCCAGGGTCTCGTCAACGATCTGGTCCAGTGTGTTCACCGCGACCCGGAAGACCGCCCGGCCCTCCATGCGGATGAATTCCAGATCGGGATTGTCGTTCGGCTGGGAGACGCCACCCGGGACCTCCAGCAGGCCCTTGTGATGGCCGTCGGCATGCAGGTGGGTGGAGATAATGCCCGGGTCGGGGGAGCGCGACAGCACCACGGCCCCCGCACCATCGCCCCACAGGATGCAGTTGCCGCGGTCGGTGTAGTCGGTGATGCGCGAGAGCGTCTCCGCGCCCACGACCAGCACATGGCGGATCTCGTCGCTCTGCATGAAGCGGTCGGCGGTCGCCAGCGCGTACACAAAGCCGCTGCACACCGCCTGGATGTCGAACGCCGGGCAGCCGCCCACGCCCAGCTTGGCCTGCAGGATGCACGCCGTGCTGGGGAAGATCTGGTCGGGGGTCGTGGTCGCCACCAGGATCAGGTCGAGATCGGCCGCCCGGATACCGGCGGCATCCAGCGCCCGTTCCGCGGCCTTCAGCGCCAGGTCCGAGGTGACCTCGTTCTCCGCCACGATGTGACGCTCGCGGATGCCGGTGCGTTCGCGGATCCAGGCATCGGAGGTATCGACCATCGCCTCCAGTTCGGCATTGGTCAGGATGCGCTCGGGCAGATAGCTGCCGGTGCCGCTGATACGTGCGTGCTTCACTCGCTGCTCTCCTGCCCGAGGAGCTGGCCCAGCTGCTTGTCGATCCGCCGCGAGATGTTCGCCTCCGCCTCGATGCGAGCGATGCGGATCGCATGCTCGAAGGCGAGCTCGTCGGCACTCCCGTGGCTCTTGATGACCACGCCCTGCAGGCCCAGCAGCGAGGCCCCGTTGTAGCGGCGGTGGTCGAAGCGATGACGCAGCCGCCGCAGCACCGGCAGGGCGAACAGGCCGGCCAGGCGCGAATACAGCGAGGCCCGGAATTCCGCCTTCATGTTCGAGGAGATCATCCGGGCCACGCCCTCGCTGGTTTTCAGCGCGACATTGCCCACGAACCCGTCGCAGACGACCACGTCCACATCGCCGCAGTAGACATCGTTGCCCTCGACAAAGCCAATGTAGTTCAGGCTGGATTCTTCCAGCATGCGCCCGGCCTCGCGCACCCGGTCGTTGCCCTTGATCGCCTCGGAGCCGATATTGAGCAGGCCCACGCGCGGGGCCTCCAGACCATCCACGGCGTTCGCCAGCACCGAGCCCATCACCGCGAACTGGTACAGATGCGCGGCCTCGACATCCACATTCGCGCCCAGATCGAGCATGTGGGTGTGCCCTTCCATCGACGGCAATGCCGTGGCAATGGCCGGGCGGTCGATACCGGGGAGGGTCTTCAGGACATAGCGGGCCGTGGCCATCAGCCCACCGGTGTTGCCGGCGGAGACACAGGCCTGGGCCGCGCCGTTCTTGACCTGGTCGATGGCCACGCGCATGGAGGAGTCGCGCTTGGTGCGCAATGCCACCGCCGGCAGTTCCTCCATGCCCACGACCTGACTGGCGTGCACGATGTCGACGCGCTCGCGTTCACTGGCCGACCAGCCGGCGAGGCCCGATTCGATGGTGTCCTGGTCGCCCACCAGCAGCAGGCGGAAGTCATCCGCCACCTTGAGTGCGCGACGCGCCGCTGGCAGTACGACGGGGGCGCCGTGGTCACCGCCCATCACGTCCAGTGCGATGGTGAAGCTGGCAGTCATGCTCGAGTCCGACGACCGGCCGGGACAGAGCCGGATTCAAACGCGGAAAGGCCACGGTGCAAGCGCAGCCGTGGCCCCGGGACGGTCATTACCCGGACCTTAATCTTCGTCTTCGTCGACTTCGACGTCCTGCTGGATCACCTGGCGACCGCGATAGAAGCCATCGGGGGTCACGTGGTGACGACGGTGGATCTCGCCGGTGGTCGGATCGGTGGACAGGGTGGCGCCCGTCAGCCCGTCGTGGGAGCGGCGCATATCGCGCTTGGAACGGGTCTTGCGGCGTTGCTGAACAGCCATGATGCATCTCCAGATTGATCAGATTCCCGTGGCGACGGGAGTGAGCCCGGTATCAAAACGGGCGCAAGTATAACGGTTCGGCGGGGGCAATGCCCCGCCCGCGTTCACTTCACGGGTCGTCCCGGTCCGGGCCGTCCCCCTTTTTCAGTTGTTCCAGCACGGCAAACGGGTTCTCGCCGCGTTCGCCTTCGGTGAACTCGGGCGCCGCCGCCGGCTCGCAATCCGCGTGGCGCGGCACCAGTGGCCACGCCAGCAGGATCTCTTCCTCGATCCATGCCGCGGGGCGCAGCAGGCCGTCGGCCTCGAGTTCGACAAAATCGTCGTCCTCGCTCATGCCGGCCGGCGTGCCCTCCGGCGGCAGCAGCACCGCATCCGCCTCCAGGCGGAATTCCCACGCCAGCGGCTGCAGGCAGCGCTGGCAGGTCTGCCACAGCTCGCCGCTGATCACCCCGCTCAGACGCATCTCGTCCAGTGTCCCGCGTTCCAGCAGGAACTTCGCGTGCACCCGCAGCGGGTGTCCCGGCAACGCGTCGGCGCGCAGTCGCGGCAGGTCCTCGGGACGCAGGTCACCCTCGAATTCGAGGTGCCGGGCACGCGGTTGCCACGGGTCCAGAGAGACGGGGATACGACTCATAACAAACTCTTGGGAAAACCGTTCGGGCCTCCCCGGAACGAGGGCGCGGAATATACGCGCGCGCGGGCGATCTGTCAAAGGGAAACAGAAACTTGCAGCCACCCCGAACGACGTCGATACTCGAGAAGTCATCGACCTGTCCGGGGCCTTCCGTTTGATTCGCAAGCTGCTCATTGCCAACCGGGGCGAGATCGCCGTGCGCCTGATCCGGGCCTGCAGCGAGCTGGGCATCATCTCGGTCGCCGTGTACACGGACGCCGACCGCCACGCCCTGCACGTGAAGAAGGCGGACGAGGCCTATGCCATCGGCCCCGATTCCATGGGCGGGTATCTCAGTATTCACCGCCTGATCAGCGTCGCGCGCGCCGCCGGCTGCGACGCCATCCACCCGGGCTATGGCTTTCTCTCGGAGAACCCCGACTTCGCGGCCGCCTGCGCCGCGCGTGACCTGACCTGGGTCGGCCCGGACGCCACGGTCATCCGCCGCATGGGCGACAAGGTCGCCGCGCGCCGGGCGATGATCGAGGCCGGGGTGCCGGTCACACCCGGCTCCGAGGGCAACCTGGAGGACGTCACGGCCGCGCTCGAGGTGGCCGAGCGCATCGGCTACCCGGTCATGCTCAAGGCCACCTCCGGTGGCGGCGGACGCGGGATCCGCCTGTGCGAGGATGCGCGCGCCCTGGAACACAACTTCGAGCGCGTACGTTCGGAGGCCACCCGCGCCTTTGGGAGCACCGAGATCTTCCTGGAGAAGGCCGTGGTCAATCCACGGCATATCGAGGTGCAGATCCTGGGCGATACCCACGGCCAGGCGATCCACCTGTTCGAGCGCGACTGTTCGGTCCAGCGGCGCCACCAGAAGCTCGTGGAAATCGCGCCCTCGCCGCAGTTGACCGATGCCCAGCGCGACCACCTGGGCAAGCTGGCCGTGCGGGCCGCAAAGGCTGTCGGCTACCAGAACGCGGGGACCGTCGAGTTCCTGATGGACTCGGACGATTCCTTTTATTTCATGGAGATGAACACCCGTCTTCAGGTAGAACATCCGGTGACCGAGATGATCACCGGGGTGGACATCGTGCAGGAGCAGCTGCGCATCGCCGCCGGCGAACCCCTGCGCTATGCCCAGCCCGACATCACCCGGCGCGGCTACGCGATGGAGTTCCGCATCAACGCGGAGGATCCGAAGAACGACTTCCTGCCGAGCTTCGGCCGCATCACCCGCTACTTCGCCCCGGGAGGACCGGGCGTGCGCACCGACGGGGCGATTTACACCGGCTACACCATCCCGCCGCATTACGACTCGATGTGCGCCAAGCTGATCTGCTGGGCCCTGGAGTGGGATGACCTGCTGGCGCGCGCCAACCGTGCGCTACGCGATATGGGCGTATTCGGCGTCAAGACGACCATCCCTTTTCACTTGGCGATCGTCGACCACCCGGTGTTCCGCAGTGGCCACTTCGACACCGGATTTGTCGCCGCACACCCCGAGCTCACGCACTTCCCCGGCAAGCGTTCCGATCGCCAGCTCGCGGTGGCCGTCGCGGCCGCCCTCGCCGCTCACCACGGGTTGTAGACCCCAGCCCGCCGCACGGACACCGGAATGACCATGGATCGAGTTCACATCACCGATGTCACCCTGCGCGATGGCCACCAGAGCCTGATCGCCACGCGCATGCGCACCGAGGACATGCTGCCGATCTGCGAGCAGATGGACGCGATTGGCTTCCACTCGCTGGAGGTTTGGGGCGGCGCGACCTTCGATGCCTGCGTGCGCTTCTTGAAGGAAGACCCCTGGGAGCGCCTGCACCAGCTGAAGGCCGCGCTACCGAACACCCCGCTGCAGATGCTGTTGCGCGGCCAGAACCTGCTGGGCTACCGCCATTACGCCGACGACGTGGTCCGCGCCTTCGTCCAGCGCTCGGTCGCCGGCGGCATCGACATCATCCGCATCTTCGACGCGATGAACGACGCCCGGAACCTGCGCACCGCGATCGAGGCCACCCGCGAGGCCGGCGGCCATGCCCAGGGCACGCTTTGCTACACCACCGGCCCGGTGCATTCGGCCACACAATTCGTCGCCCTGGGGCGCGAACTGGTCGCCATGGGCGCGCAGAGCATCGCCATCAAGGACATGGCCGGGCTGCTCACGCCAACCGCCACCCGCGAGCTGGTCACCGAACTGGTGGATGCGCTGGACGTGCCGATCCACCTGCATGCCCACGCCACCTCCGGGCTCTCCGAGCTGTGCCACTGGCAGGCCATCGAGGCCGGGTGCCGGCATATCGAGACCGCGATCTCCGCATTCGCCGGCGGCACCAGCCACCCGCCAACCGAGAGCATGGTCGCCGCGCTGGCCGGCACCGGGCACGACACCGAGCTGGACCTCGTCGCGCTGCAGCGGATCGGGATGTACTTCCACGAGGTGCGCAAGAAGTACCAGCGCTTCGAGAGCGAATACACCGGCATCGACACCCGCGTCCAGGTCAACCAGGTGCCCGGCGGGATGATCTCCAACCTGGCCAACCAGCTGCGCGACCAGAACGCGCTGGATCGCTTCGACGCCGTGCTGGAGGAGATCCCCCGGGTACGCGAGGACCTCGGCTACCCGCCGCTGGTAACGCCCACTTCGCAGATCGTCGGGACGCAGGCGGTGATGAACGTGCTGGCCGGCGAGCGCTACAAGACCATCACCAACGAGGTGAAGCAGTACCTGACCGGGCACTACGGCCGTGCACCGGGCCCCATTAACGCCGTGGTGCGGCAACAGGCCATCGGCAATGCCGAGGTCATCGACAGCCGCCCGGCCGACCTCCTGCCCCCGGAGATGGACTCGCTGGCCACCGAGATTGGCGACCTGGCCGGCGGGCCGGATGACGTGCTGACCTTCGCCCTGTTCCCCGAGGTGGGGCGTCAGTTCCTGCAGCAGCGCCACGCCGGCACGCTCGAGCCGGAACCGCTGAACCTCCCGGAGAACACACAGGCGGGCTGTCCGGCCCCGGTGGAATTCAACGTGACCTTCCACGGCGAGACCTACCACATCCAGGTGACCGGCTCCGGCCATCACCGGGAGGACACCCGTCCGATGTACGTGACGGTCGACGGCATGCCGGAAGAGGTCCAGATCGAGACCCTGGATACCATCGAGACCACCAGCGGCAACGCCGCGCCGCGCGGGGGTGGGGGCCGCAAGAAGTCGCGGCGCGCGACCCGCCCCGGCGACGTCACCACGTCCATGCCCGGTACCATCATCGACGTGCTGGTGGCCGAGGGGGACCGCGTGGAGGCCGGGCAGCCGGTGCTGGTGCTGGAGGCCATGAAGATGGAATCCGAGATCGCCGCCCCCGTGTCCGGCATCGTCACCGCAGTGAACATCGCCAAGGGGGCGGCCGCCAATCCCGACGATGCGCTGATCGAGATCGACCACGCCGATGACTGAGACCGCGCGCAAACTGGTCCTCGCCTCCACCTCGCCCTACCGCGCCGAACTGCTCGGGCGCCTGCGCCTCCCGTTCGAGACCGCCCGCCCGGAGGTGGACGAGACCCCCCGGCCTCACGAGCGCCCCGACGCCATGGTGACCCGCCTCGCCGAGGCCAAGGCCCGCGCCGTGGCCGATGCCTATCCCGACCACCTGGTGATCGGCTCCGACCAGAACGCCAGCCATGCCGACGACATCCTCGGCAAGCCCGGCGACACGAACCGCGCGGAGGCCCAGCTCGCGGCCCTGTCGGGCAAGACGGTGACCTTCCACACGGGCCTTTGCCTGCTGGACACCGCCACCGGCCAGGCGCGGACCGGCGAGGTTCCGTTTACCGTGACCTTCCGCGAACTGACCCCGGAGGAGATCCACCACTACGTGGCACTCGAGCAGCCGCTGGACTGCGCCGGCAGCTTCAAGTCGGAAGGGCTGGGCATCAGCCTGTTCGCGCGCATGCAAGGCGACGACCCGACCGCACTGGTCGGCCTGCCGCTGATCACCCTGGGCCACTGGCTGCGCGAGGCGGGCGTCGCGGTCCCGCCCGCGCCGAACTGATCCACCCCTCGAGCGCAGCCCCGATTCAATCAGCGTCGCCCCAGGATCTGCACGACGGCCCCGCGCCCGGTGTGAAACTGCCCCTCGAGCACGTCGCGTTCGCGCTCCACGGCCTCCTCGAATTCCAGCCCGTCCAGCTCCTCGACCAGCGCATCCCGCGTCATCATCAGCTCGGCCGTGGGCGGCCCGCCCGTCCCCCATTCCAGCTGCGCCGGGGTGTAGGCCTCGAGGATGAACACCCCGCCCGGGCGCAGCCCCGTCACCACTTCGGCATGCAGACGACGCCGGATCGGCGGCGGCACATGACAGAAGATGGAGGTAATCAGATCCCAGGAGTCCGGCTCGATCGCGTAATCCGCGAGATCCGCCACCAGGGTCTCGATCTGTACGCCGCGGTCCTCTGCCAGGCGCTGGGCCTTCTGCAGGCCGACGGCGGAACTGTCCACCGCGAGAACCTCGAAGCCCTGTTGCGCCAGGAAGACGGCGTTGCGCCCTTCTCCTTCGCCCAGGCACAGGGCGCGGCCGCGCGGCACGTTGGCTACCGCCGTGCGCAGGAAGTCGTTCGGTTCAGTGCCGTAGACGTACTCATCCGCCGCGTAGCGCTCGTCCCACATCCATCGTCTCCTCACGGTTGCACCCGGGGTTGATCGGTTCACGCGTTGTACCACACGCGATACAGAGGAACAGGCTCCGGCGGGCGCGATTGCCGGAATGCGGCCTTTACCCTACTCTTGCGCCTCCCCGAGCACTGCGACGATCCCCGACACTATGAGCGAGACCCCCACGCTGCGCACGCGCCTGGAAGGCTTCATCGAGGCCCGGCTGACCCAGCGCTTCATCATCGGCCTGATCCTGCTCAACGCCCTGACCCTGGGGCTCGAGACCTCCGACACCGTGATGGGCTGGATGGGGCCGGTCATCCTGGCCGCGGACGCGATCATCCTGTCGCTCTTCACCGCCGAGGTGCTGGCCAAGCTGTTCGTCTACCGGCTGAGTTTCTGGCGCAACCCGTGGAACGTGTTCGACTTCTTCGTGGTGGGGATCGCGCTGATCCCCGCCTCCGGGCCGTTCTCGGTGCTGCGCGTGCTGCGTCTGCTGCGCCTGGTGTCCATGGTGCCGAAGCTGCGCTTCATCGTGGAGGCGCTGCTGCGGGCCATCCCCGGCATCGTCTCCATCATTGGTCTGCTGCTGCTGATCTTCTACGTGTTCGCGATCATCGCCACCGGATTGTTCAGCGAATCCTTTCCGCAGAAGTTCGGCACCCTCGGCGCCACCATGTACAGCCTGTTCCAGGTGATGACGCTGGAAGGCTGGTCCGAGGACATCGCCCGTCCGGTGATGGAGGTCTACCCCTGGGCCTGGGCGTTCTTCGTGCCGTTCATCCTGATCGCCACATTCACCGTGCTGAACCTGTTCATCGCGATCATCGTGGACGCCATGCAGCGCATGCATGATCGCGCCATGGAGATCGAACAGCAGATGAT
>JBJHBC010000070.1:9122-10469 GCA_050485285.1 Thioalkalivibrio sp. | reverse complement strand
CGCAGGGCGCGGGACAGGAACACCTCTTCCCCGGCGTACACGCGCTCGCTGAACCCGCCCACCGCCGTGAACGCCTCGCGGGTGGAGAAGACGTAGCAGCCCGCGGCCAGCCCCAGGCGCGCGGAGAGCGTATTCCATGTACGCGCGCCCCAGCGGT
Source organism: Thioalkalivibrio sp. (assembly GCA_050485285.1). GTDB lineage: Bacteria > Pseudomonadota > Gammaproteobacteria > Ectothiorhodospirales > Ectothiorhodospiraceae > Thioalkalivibrio. The sequence goes on along the minus strand of JBJHBC010000070.1, from coordinate 10,312 downwards.
AGATGCGGTGATTCAGGTGGTCGAACGCCACCCGGGCACCGCCGCCGCAGACGCGGCCGCTTTCCAGTGCCTCCAGGGTGGCCCGCAGCAGGTCGCGATCCGGCCAGGTGTCGGCGTCCACGAACAGCAGGTCGTCTCCGCTGGCGGCCGCCGCGCCGGCATTGCGGGCGCGGCTGATCCTGCGTTCCGGTTCGAAGACGACGCGACAGCCGGCGCGCTGCGCGATCTGCGGGGTCGCGTCCGTGGAGGCGTTGTCCACCACGATGATCTCGCTGGTGCGATCGACGGCCGAAAGGGCGTCCTGAACGGCCGCCAGGGTCCGTGGCAGCCACTCGGCCTCGTTCCAGGCCGGAATGATGACCGACAGGGTGGGTGCGCAGGTCACGCGGTGGCCAGGGGCACCCTGATCAATAGGTCGCCATGTGGGGATCGACCTCGCGTGCCCAGGCATCGATGCCGCCGGACAGGTTGATCACGTGATTGAACCCGACCCGCTGCAGAAAGCCGCAGACCTGCTGGCTGCGGACGCCGTGGTGACAGATCACCACGATCTCGTCCTCCGGATTCAGGTCCTGGTACGCCGTCGGGATCTGGCCCATCGGGAGCAGTTGCGAGCCTTCAATGCGGCAGTGCTGAAACTCCCAGGGTTCACGCACGTCCAGCAGCTTCGGCGGGCTCTTTGCCTGCGAGAGGTAGTCGTGCAGTTCCCGAGGAGACATTTGGCGCATGGGTCGATCCGTGCCTGAGTACGGGGAACACGCTATGACCCGCGCCGAGGGCTGGCAAGAAGGCGGATGGTGGGTAGGGCAAGGCCGTGCCGGGGCGTCTGCGAAGGAATGCCGGTATGGCCTTCGGACATGGATGCAGGCCGGCTTTCAGGTTTGGCGCTGGCGCCGATGCAGGGCGAGCAGCTGGATGTAGGTGTCGGCAACGTCGCCGGCAAAGTGATCGATGGCGTGCTGCCGTGCGGTGATGACGGCCTGCTCGTGCAGCGAGGCCCGCAGTGTGCTGTCTTCGATCACCCGCCTGACGGCCTCGCTCCACCGTTCGGTGTTTTCGGCCGTCTTGAATCCGTTGACGCCATCGTTCACCACATCGTCGATACCGCTGGACCGTACCGCAACCACCGGGAGTCCGGCGGCCATGGCCTCGAGGATGACCATGCCCTGAGTCTCGGATTTCGAGGCGAA
>JBJHBC010000070.1:0-9022 GCA_050485285.1 Thioalkalivibrio sp. | reverse complement strand
GTCTCTTCCGCGGGCTGATTCGCGTAGCGGGGTGCGATCACCAGTACGCAATGCGAAAGCTGTTCGAGTCCACGCCGCAATCGGTCGATGGAGATCGGTACGCCGCCGATGAATGGGAGATAGTTGTTGGTGATCATCGCCACACGCAGGGATCGTCCCTTCCAGGGCGTGGGATCCAGATCGTAGTCCCGGTAGTAGTCGCGCTCGACGAAGATCGCGCTGTACAGCTTGATGGCGACGAGGGCGAGCACGGCGAGGATCAACAAAAAGTTGAGGTGACCGACGTAGAAGAGTGAATGGATGAAGAACCACAGGCTCTCCAGCGTTTGCCAGAAGGGTTTCTGGCCGCTGTCGAGCCGGTGCATCGTAATACTGGGGGTGTCCCCTTCAGTGGACACTGTCACGTAGTGATAGAAGCTGGTGTCGTCGTTGAGCACCAGGCCGCCGGCGCCGCCCGTGACGACGTATTCCACCCCGTCGCGGTTCTGGCGATCGAACAGGTGCAGGTTGCTGGAGAAAACCGCATCCACTGCGTGCCGAGTGAACAGTTCGTGCAAGCGGTCGCGGAATGCCGCCCCGCCGATATCGGCCAGGTAGGGGGCGTCGAAGTCAATCGGGCTGGATTCCTTCGTTTCGAACAACGGGTGTCCGAGAAAGACGAATCGGTGCTCGACCGCGCTATCCCGAAGCTGTTCGGACAACCAGTGCAGCTGGAATGGATAGGTGTCCGGATCTGTGCTGTCGAGGAACAGGAACTGGCTGTCGCCGGCCCGGAACGAGTAGAAATAGGGGCCAAAGTGTTCGTAGAAGTGGAATGAACCGAGCACGCTGCTTTCGTTCTCGCCCACGGTAAGCAGGTAGGGCATTTCCAGATGCGAGAGGGTTCGATAGAGGGCCCGGTACTTGTCCTCGCCACCGCCGCTGACCGCGTTGCCGGCAGAGACGAGGAAGGCCGGCCCCGCCTGATTGATGACCGGGATCATCTTGCGTTCGAACAGGCCGATGGAGTTGTTGATGTTGCCCACGACGACGAATCGAAGTGCGTCGCCCGCAACAGCCTTTGACTGGATGTCCTCGATCTGCTCGGCGTGGATGGCATGAAAATCCGGTTCCATCACCGAGAGATAGATCCGGTAGGCGGCCAGTACCAGGATCAGAGCCAGGGTGACCCAGAACGCGACCTTGAGGCGTCGCGGTGTCAGGTGTCGGGCCAACCGGCTCATGTCAGCGGGACCCGACGCGTTCGTGTCAGCTCGTGTTGCGTGACGAACAGGCCGATCAGCATGCCCAGGTGGATGGTGAGTGCTCGCCATGCGAGCGTCACGAGAATCAGGTGCGAGGGATCGATTACGTCGCGGAAGAACTGGGCGAAGACGCCTTCGGCGATACCCGAGGCACCGGGTGTGGGGGAGAAGTACATCACGAATGTCGTCATGATCATGCGGCCGATCACCAGCCAGTAGTCGATGCCATACCCAAGCGTCCAGAAGAGAAGGGCGGGAAACGAAAAGAGGGCGAGCAGAAAAATGGCCGTGAACAGCAGCGAAGCGGCGATATCAAACCCCTTGCCCCGGAGGTAACGGCCAAAGCCCACGGCAAATCGGCGCGCCTCACGCACCAATTTGCGGCGCCAGCGATGATGACGCCGGCGACCAACCAGCCGCAATCGACGAAGAAGCGCCAGGAACACCAGTATCGGGCGCAGCAGCCATCGCGGCCGTGTGAGCAGAATGGCGAAAAATCCGACATAAACCACCAGACTGGTGGCCAGTGCGTGGACAAGTGTGTCCGAGCGGACCGCCTCCTGGGCACCTGGGAGTAGAACGAGCAGCACGGGTGTGGCCGTGAAGATAAACAGTACCGCCAGCACGGTGCGGATCGTGGTAGCGGACAGGGCGGTCCCTAAGGGGACGCCCCTGCGGCGCATGAACCACACCTGTGCGACGCCACCTCCGGTCGCCAGCGGTGTGACATTGGAGACAAAGATATTCAGGAACACCAGGCGGCCGATCGCCGCGAGTGGTACCGGTTCGCCCAGCGCGCGGAGGACGAACCAGAGTCTCAGGCCGTCGGCGGCAAAGTAAACCAGCAACAGGACAAGGCTCGCCAACAGGAAGCGAGGAGCGAGCAACCGGCTGTCCCAGGCCATCGCATGCCCCGCAATCTGCGAATAGATGGCGTAGACGCCGAGAAGGGTCAGGAAGATGAAAACGAGCGCGAAGAGGGTGAGCCGTCTTCCGCGGAAAGCGGGTTTTTTCTCGAGATCGAAGCGTTCGGGCTGGCTCTGGGGTTCGGTCATGCGTGCCGGTCGGCTCCGGTGTTCGACGAAGGCTGGACACCGGTACGGCCGGGGTAAGGTTTCCCGTTGTTCCGGGGCCGGGTTTTCCGGCGCAGTGTACTCAGGTGCGGAAATGGGGTCGACGAACGTGTCATGACAGCGGAATCAACTTGTTCATGCGCGATCGGACGTCGCAGCCGACAATGCTGGCCGAATGTGCGCGATTTCGTGTTGGGCTGGGTTGATGGCTGTCCTGGCACGCTCCTGGTTTGCAGGGTCAGCCCTTGAACTTCACCAGACGACTGACCTGGATGTCGGAGATGAAGATTACGCCACTGTGCTGGTTGAAGAAGGGGGTGAAGCCCTCGAGGATCGGTTCGACCAGTTCCTCGGGTACGGCGGCGATGATCATGATCAGCACGTCGTCCTCGTTGAACATCAGATGGCCTTCGTGGAAGCCCTGGCTGCCCTTTCCCGAGAGGTTGCCCATGATGGTGTAGCCCTTGACGCCGGCCCGGTCGAGCAGATCGGTGGCAAAGGCCTGGTGTTCGCCCTCGAGAATGATCTCCAGCTTCTTGAGGGGATTCAGGTTCACGTCGTTCATGCGCGGGTCTCCTCCGCAGCCGTTGGATCGGTTTGCCCATGAGCGGCCCCGGGCAGCGGCTCTTCCAGCCACTGGCCGTCCGCGAAGCGATGGATCCGGTGGGTCTCGGGGTCGAGGATCACTACCAGGATCCATCCGTTGGTGACCAGGCTCCGGACCTTGGCGACGCCGTCGATCGCCGCCCGGGCGTGTTCAAAGGGCGCCTCGATGACCGCCAGCAGGCGGATCGGGTCATGGTAGGGCCGGCCGTCGCGCAGTACGGTCTGGGCGGGGAGGCCGGTTCGCAGGTCACTGAGGTTGCCGGTGATGACACCGAGGCGGCACGCCACGTTGTGGTAGACCTTGCTGCCGCTGCCATAGTGTTCGTTGTCGACCGTGGAGAAGTAGTGCTCCATGTTGATCCACTGGGCGACCACCAGCGGGCCGGTCAGGATATTCGCGAGCAGACGCCCGCGCGGGTCGAGGCGATAGTCGTAGGAGTGCAGGAAGGTACGGCCCTCGAGGTCGCTGCCCTCGGTCAGGTGGCGGCGCCCGATGATGAAGCCCGCGTTGCGCGCCAGGCCCCATTCGGGCCGCACCTGGGTCCAGTCCACCGTGTTGCGCTGGGCCATCCGCGCGGCCTGGATGGGCTCGAGTTCCGGCCCGCCCTCCGGCGGCAGGGTCTGCAGCCGCTCGGCGGCGGTGCGGCGCCGCGCTGCCTGCAACCCGTTGCGCAGGCGCTCGAGGTAGACGAGATGACTGGCCGGGAGCAGATCCAGGTCGTGCAACTCGATCGCGTCGCTGGTCGTGTTGTGGAATGCCGGCAGGAACCAGGCATCGTCCGGGATGTGGATGCCCTCGCGCCGCAGGCGCCGACGCACCTCCGGCTTGTTGCCCATATGCGCCAGGACGCGGGCACTGACGAGGCCGTGACTCCCCCCGCAGGCCCCGCAGTCGAGGGCGGACTCGTAGGGATTGTTGTGCGACTGGCTGCCGTGACCGGTGAGGATAACAAACCGGGAAAACTGCTCGGTCAGGCCGATCGAACGCAGCGCCTGGGCGACGAAGTAGGTCTGCTCGTCGAGGGAAAACCCGATGCGGCCGAGGCGTTCGAGCTGCATCTGCGCATACGAGCGATTGATGCGGTAGCGCTGTTGCAGGGTCTGGATAAAATCGGCCTCGGCGCGTTTGCCGAGGGCGAACGCCTGCGCGAAGCGGGTCTGCCCCGTGTGGTGACCCAGAGCGGCCTCGCGCAGTTCGCGGATGATCGCGTCGGTGATCGATTCGCGCTCGATGCCGAACTCCTTGTGAATCGCCTCCACGATGATGACCCGCTGCAGCGCACGAACGACCGAGTCCGCCTGTTCGCGGGTGAGCTTGTCGACCAGCAAACGGGTGGACGGCTTGTGCGACTCGATGCGGTGGCGCCAGCGGTTGTAGAGCCGCGGCGCGAGGGTCTTGCCGACCATGTCGAAACCGAAGAGCAGGCCAATGGCCTCGACCGTGAAGTAGGGCGACAGGACGGAATGCTTCAGGTCGTGCAGCAGGTGTTCCGCCGAGGAATACAGATCCGTCTCCAGTTTCTCGGCGCCGGTCGTCACCTCGAGGACCAGGTTCTTCGGGGTCAGCAGTACGGGACACAGGTGATCTTCGCTGCCTTTGCCCAGCGCGATAAAGCTGACCGGGACACCGAAGAATCCCGCGATCCCGTAGGTCTGGTAGTCGCCAAGCGTCTCGAGCTGGCGGCGAATGCGCTCCGAGCGCACATCGATACAAAACAGCATCTGCGCAAAGGGGCGCTTTTCGCGGGGTGGCGCGGGAGTCGGGTGAAGGCGTGACAGCAGCGCGCGGCGGTAGGTTGTCTCCATGGCCTCCAGCCAGATCATGCCCTCGCGCCGTTCGAATGCCTCCAGTTCCGTCAGCACCTCGGCCAGGCGTCCCGGCGAGAACTCGCGGAAGGCATTCGGTGCTCCGGCGCGCTGTGCCAGCTCCTTGAGGGCTCGAGCCTGGGCCTCGGCTTCGGCCTGGCGCTTCTCGGGGATGTAAGCCCCGATGAGCCGGGCGATTTCGGCCGGCCGACCGCGCGCCACTGCATCCTCGACGGCCTCGGCCCGAGTGGGCAGCACGGCGCCGGTGAACAGTTCGTGGCGCAGGAAGGATTCCGCCGGGCGCTCGGTAATCCGGGCCTCGAGTTCAAACCGGTTGCGTGGCATCCGACGGCGCCGCGCATGTTCGCGGACCAGGGACAGTGCCAGCACCAGGCGAATCGCCAGGAAGTCGACCAGGTCCGCTGGATATTCGCGGGCCCAGTGATAGCGAGGCGCCCGTTCGCGCCAGCGGATAAAGCCGGCCCAGCCGTGCAGATGGGTGAGCTCGCGCACGATCAGCCCGGGCCAGGACGACTCGGGGATGCCGAGTTCGTCGAGGACGAAGGCGATGATGCCCTCCGGGCTGTCGCTCTGGTCCAGGATTTTCTTGATGTGCAGGCCGCGCAGGAACAGCCGCAGGTTGCGCTGTGCGAGCTGGCTCCAGGCGGCGAACAGGCCCTGTTCGCGCCCGGGCATGGGCCAGGCGGACTGGCCCTCGTCGAAGAAGTCGAGGCAGGTCTTGATCAGGAGCTCGTCCAGGGTCTCGCCGATGCGGGTGTCGTAGAGGTGATCCAGCGCCTCGTAGAGCGGCCGCTCCGGCGGGAATGCCCGGCGCAGGTTGTCCTCGATCCGTTCCACATCCACGCCGTCCTCCGCGGATGGAACACCGCCGGCGAGGATGGCCGCCACGTCCTCCGCCTCGGCCAGCACGCACGGTCGACGGGCCGGTTCGCGACACCGCGTGAGCAGGGTATGGATCAGCGCGTGGCCACCGGTGGTCTGCAGGGCTGGACAGCCGCCAAGCGCCCGGTCGATCGCCGTGTCCAGCGCATCCGGGTCGATGCGGCCATCGGCGAGCAGCCACTGGTAGTCGGCGCGGGCCAGGAAACCGCGCCCGTGGAACAGGGCCCGGCCGCGCTCGATCGCCTCGGGGAAGGGGTGGTCCTCCAGCCCGTGTAACGGGTTGTGGTGGATGAAGGTGCGCATGGGCCAGAAGTTGGGGATCGGCTCGGCGGCCATGTGCACCATGGAGCGGATCTTCAGCTGGCGGCCGAGGGAAAGGGTCACAGCGCACCTCCGGTCCAGATGAGCCCGGTGCCTGTCAGGGCCACGACGAGACCGGCGAAGCCCCATGCGCGGGGGGCGGTCAGATCGGCAGCCACGGGTCCGCTGCGCGGACCGAATACCGTGCCCTGCAGCAGACGGGCCCCCGCCCAGCTCCATAGCAGCCAGATCGGCAGGATGCCAATGGCGAAGCCGAGGGGCGCACTGCCCAGCAGGGTCAGCAGGGCGAAGAAGCCGGGGAACAGCGGCAGGGCCATTGCCGCGAGCGTTGCCACCACGATGATCCCCGAGAGGCGCGGCAGATCGCGTGCCAGACCGCCGTGGAGCCCCGTGTAGGCGGCTCCCAGGCGTCCGGCGAGGGCTTCATGCACCACCAGCATCAGGACAGGGGCGGTGGTCAGTGCCAGCGTAACGGCGACGAGATCAACCGGCGCGGGTGTTTGCATGGCGTAGAGCCAGACGAGGGGCCAGGCGGATACGGCCAGCATGGCGTTCCAGCGCCCGACCTCGCGCACGGTCAGCATCCGGAAGGCGTAGGACAGCGCACTCAGCACGGCCCAGGTCGCGAGGATCGGACCTGGCTCCAGCTCGCCCCAGAGGATCAGGGCGACCCCGATCTGGGGCCAGACGACGACGAGTGCGAGCCGTACCGGCAGAGGCTGGGTGCTGACGGCGAGCCGCGTGAACAGCATCGTGGCCGGGAAGAGCGGCAGGAAGAAGGCGGCGAGTATCAATAGAAACAATGACATGTCAGCGCCACCTCAGCCAGATATTGAGGCGTCTGGACAGGGCCAGCAGCCGGTCCGTCACACGTTCGTGGACGTCGGCTACATAAAGCTCGCGCGACAGCAGCGAGTACAGCATCAGCCGCGCGCCGGCCGGCAGCTTGTCCATCGGGCGCTGACGGGTCCGGCTCAGATAGGCCCCGATCCAGCCGAGGACGAACACCACGGCCAGCAGGACGACCAGGACATCGAAGGTGAGCTTGTCGATGCCCGCCGCCGTGTAGAGCGCGTCACGGAACGCGGCATCCGGATAGAGGAAGGCCTCGAAGCTGTGGCCCACGAGGACGTAGCCGATCACGATCACGCCGAAGGACAGGATGATCAGGGCCATCATGCGCAGCGGATTCTCGGTATCGAGCCGCTGGGCGGTGAAGAGCACCTGGACCCCGGTGATCCAGCCGAAGAACAGCAGCACGATCGCGCCCTGTTGCTGGAAGAAGCGCTCCGCAACCCAGGCATGTGCGCCGACCAGGATCACCAGCGGCACGATCAGCGTGACCGCCCCGATGATGAACCAGGGCACGCGTGCGGGGGCCGATTTGCGCTCCACGAGGAAGTCGTAGAGGGGCTCGTTGGGAACCCCGTCATGGCGGCGCGCGGCCCCGATCACGTTGCCGGCTCCGAGGAACAGGGTGCCCTTGAACAGGCCGTGGGCGATCAGATGAAAGATCGACAGCGCGAAGGCGCCGGCACCGGTTTCCATCACCATGAAGCCCATCTGCCCCATGGTGGAGTAGCCCAGCGACTTCTTGATGTCGTTCTGCGAAAGCATCATCAGCGAGCCGATCACGGCGGTCAGCAGGCCCACGATGAAGAGCAGGTGAAGGATCTCGCTGCTGTGGACGAACACCGGGGCGAAGCGGTTGATGATGATGCCGCCGGCGTTGACGATCCCCGCGTGCATCAGGGCCGACACGGGCGTGGGGCCCTCCATGGTGTAGGGCAGCCAGGTGTGCAGCGGGAACTGGGCGGACTTGGCGAAGGCGGCCAGCGCCACCAGGAAGGCCACCGTCCCGGTGACGGGCAACCCCATCACGGTGCGGGCATCGGGGCTTTCGGCGATACGGTCGAAGAGGGTGGGGAGGTCGAGTACGCCGTAGGCCTGGAACAGGATCACCGCGGCCAGAACCAGCGGCAGGTCCCCCAGGCGGTAGGTGATGAACGTCCAGAAGCCATAGCGCTGCGTGCGCGGCGGCTCGGTGTTGTGCGTAAGCAGGAAGTAGAGGACCACCCCGATCAGGTGCCAGCCGATCAGGAGGGTGATCAGGTCGCCGGCCATCACCATCAGGAGGATGGATCCGGTCATCAGGTCCAGCAGCATGAAGAAGCGGGCGTACCCGGGCTCCTCGAACATGTAGCGGATCGAGTAGACGTGCACCACCAGGCTGATCCCGGCCACGACCAGCGCCATGATGGCGCTGAGCGGGTCCAGCTGCAGGCTGCCCCAGCCGTTGGCCAGGCCCATCCACTGCGGCCCGGTGTCGCCGGCGATGTAGAGCGCCAGCTGGAACGCGGCGATCCCTGCGACGATGACGTTGACCCCCACGCTCAGGCGCGCGACCCAGTGGCCCAGCCGGCCCGCAAGGAGGTGCACCAGCAGGGCTGCCAGAAAGGGCAGCAGGGCGATCAGCCACTGCAGTTCCATCATCGTCCCACCCCGCTCTCTCGGGTAACGCCCCGCGGATGGCGGGTCGTTCAGATCCGATCGCGTCCTTCCCGGGGCCTGCACGGCGCCCGGCCGGCAATACGCCGGGAGCACGACCGAGGCGTCATCGCGATCCGGTTGCTACGCTAAAAGTACGGGTCGAGGGCATGATTGCGCAAACGCCGCACTCCCGGTGGCCGGCCCGTGGAAAATATAGAAGGAGGTGTGTTGCACCGCACTGAGGGCTGGGTGTGGCGGCATGATCGAGGGGTTTCGACGAGCACAAGGAACGGAGTGACTCGCGAAGCCAGGTATTAATTGGGGCACGAGTAGGCCAAACGGCGTAATTCAGGTGTGTCACAGAAGTGGCACGAGCCCTGAGCCACAACGAAAAAGGGACCAGCGACTGCAAGTCGCGGATCCCTCTCTCAGGAATATGGCGCGCCCGGAAGGATGGCGGCGACGCGGTACGTCTTGCCCTTCCGGGTGTCGGCCGTGGGCCGACACGTTCCTCGCTGCGCTCGGGATCGAACCGTATCGTTGAACGGAGGTTCGAATCCTTGGTGCTGGCCCAAACGA
>JBJHBC010000069.1:0-10606 GCA_050485285.1 Thioalkalivibrio sp. | reverse complement strand
GGTCCTCGTAGTGGGTGGTCAGCGCATGCCAGTCGGCCACGAAGAAGAAGCACTCGTAGTTGTGCTGCAACTCGATCCAGTTCTTCAGCACACCGTGATAATGGCCCAGATGCAGGCGCCCGGTGGGACGCATGCCGGAGAGCACACGCTGGTTGCTACCCTGATTACTGCTCACGGAATCAATCCCTTCCTGTCAGGAAACGGGCGCATCCACGCCCGGTCAGTCGTCTCAGAACATGCCGCCGGAAAAGGCGAACAGCATCGCCAGCAGCATGGCCGTGCGATCCACGTCGTTGATATGCACCCGGCCGTCCGCCATGGCCAGCGTACTGTGCCAGTACCCGGCCTCGGCATCGCGGCGGAGCCAGCCGTCGGCCGCCAGCGCGTGCAGCTGTGCATCCAGGTCGATATCGGGATAGGCGGCGTCGAATTCGGCCACCCATTCCAGCCCGAGTCGCAGTTCGCTGTCCAGCCGCAGCGTCTCCAGCGGACGGGTGGCAAAGGTCTGTTGCGTGCCGTACAGCCCCAGTTCGGTATCCAGCGCGACCTGACGCGCCGGCTCCTCGTTCAGGGAGGCCTTGAGCTCGACCACCGGGCGGTGCTCGATCATCCCGCCGACGGCGTCGATCATCGCCGCACCGATCAGGGCATTGCGCTGCTCGCCCTCGATGCCGCGCGCCTCGATCGATTCCAGCTCGCCGAGCAACTGCAGCAGGCTGGGACGATCCCAGCGCAGGACGCCCGCCTGCAAATCCAGGGCGCTCAGCGTCAGCGCATCCCCGGCGCCATCGTCCATGCGCGCCTGCTCGACCTGCAGGCGCAGGCGCGAGTCCATGCGGTCGTTGTTCGTCTGCTGGAAGGCATCCAGACGCGGGCGTTCGATCCGCAGCCGACTCGCCTCGCCCTCGCGCAGCTCCACCACGGACGCCGCCAGGCCGCCCTCGTAGTCCGGCAGGCGCCCGAAGACCCCGTCGGCGTCGGCCTCGAACACCGTGGCATAGCGGGCGTCCTGCGCCTCCCAGACGAAGGTGTCGTCCGACAACGTCAGCTCCGGCAGATCCAGGCTCACCAGGATCTGCTCGGCCGACCAGGCGAACCGACCCTGGCCGGCCGCCAGATCCAGCCACAGCGGGCCACCCACCGTGGCGGCATGCTCGGCTACCTCGGGCACGCTCATCAGGTCCAAGCGCAGGTCGTCGAACGCGACGCGCGTCGTCACGCCACCACCGATCCCCGAGCGCGAATGCACCTGCAGATCCAGCGAGCGCAGCAGATGGCCAAGCAGGGAATCGTCCGGCGCCGCCAGGGTGTCGAGATCCACGAACGAATCGCCGCGCGCCCCGAGCAGACCGTGACGGATATCGTGCACCAGCGGGATCTCGAAGCGCCCGTCGGGGTCTTCCAGGATCAGCTGGCTGCGGCCGCTGGCACCCAGATAGCCGCGTTCGTATTCGAGCATCTCGTGGCGCAGCTGCACCTCGCCCAGCTGGGCCTCGTGCGTTGCGGCGACGGTACCCTCCACCTGCTTGCCAACCACAACCGGCCACACTGCGGCCACCGCCAGCACGACCACGGCCAGAACCACCCACTTACGCATTGCGCCTCCCTGCGGCCGTGCCGCGCCGTAGCCCCGGTATTCGGCCGGGGCTATTCATCCAGAAATCCCACATCGCCCATCCCGTGACGGATCACCTCGGGCGCCTCACCGGTCAGGTCCAGCACACTGGTCGCCTCCAGGGTCCCGGCCCCGCCATCGACCACCAGGTCCACCACCTTGCCCAGGCGATCCTCGATCTCCCAGGGTTCGCTCAGCGGATTCTCGTCCCCGGGGAGCTGCAGGGTCGCCGACATCAGCGGCGATCCGAGCTCCGCCAGCAACGCCGAGAGGATCGGGCTTGCCGGCACACGCAGCCCGATGGTGCGCCGCTTGGGGTGCTGCAGACGCCGCGGTACCTCGCGGGTGGCGGGCAGGATAAAGGTGTAGGGACCCGGCGTGAGCGCCTTCATCAGACGAAACGCGCTGTTGTCCACCTTCGCGTACACGCCCAGTTCGGAGAGATCACGACACAGCAGGGTCAGATGATGGGTCTCGTCCACCTGGCGGATACGGCGGATCCGGTCCGCCCCGGTCTTGTCCCCCGGCAGACAGGCCAGGGCATAGCAGGCATCCGTCGGCAGGGCGATCACGGCCCCGTCCTGGAGCCGGTCCAGGACCTGCCGGATCAGCCGGGGCTGGGGGTTGTCGGGGTGGATCGAGATCATGGATCGATTTGACGCGGGGATCGGCTGCGCAGTGTAGCGCATCCGCCGGCACGCCCATAAGAACGCGCGCCGGCCGGCTACCCGCGACCCGCCCGCACGGAACGGGGAAACTGCGAACCCGGAGCGCGAGGCGCGGCCAGTGATCGGTTACGATGCACCCAAAATCAAGGAGAACGCCCCATGCTGTACATGATCCAGGGCCAGGACGCCCCCGACTCGCTGGATGCCCGCCTCGCCGCGCGGCCCGAACACGTCGCCCGGCTGCAGGCCCTGCGCGACGACGGCCGGCTGGTCCTGGCCGGTCCCTGCCCTGCCATCGACAGCAACGACCCCGGCCCGGCGGGCTTCACCGGCAGCCTGATCGTCGCGGAATTCCCGTCCCTGGAAGCCGCCCGTGCGTGGGCCGACGCCGACCCCTATGTGGCGGCCGGCGTGTATACCGCGGTCGACGTACGCCCGTTCAAGCAGGTGTTCTGATGCGACTTCGCCCCCTTGCCACCACACTCGCCACCCTGGCCTTCGCCGGTGCGCTGGTCGCCTGCGACGGGCAGGAAACGTCCGCACCGGAAGCCGAAACGGACACGATCACCACCGATACCGACGACGTCGACACCGTCGCCCTCGTCAACGGCGAGCCCATCACCCGGGCCGACCTGTTTACCTACTCCGGCATGGACGAGGACCCGGGCCTGGCCGAGGGGGATGGCACGCTGGAAGAGCTGATCAGCCTGGAGCTGTTACGCCAGGAGGCGGTCAACCGCGGCCTGGATACCGATGCCGAGACCCGGCGGATCCTGCGCATGGTGGAGACCAACCTGCTGGCCTCGCTTTTGATGGAACGCATCACCGCGGAGCTGGAGATCACCCGCGACGACCTCGAGGCGGAGTACGAACGCCAGGTTGAGCAGATGCGCGGCACCGAGTACCGCGCCCGCCATATCCTGGTCGAAGAGGAACAGCGGGCCCGCGAACTCCTCACGGAACTGGACGACGGCGCGGACTTCGGCGACCTGGCCGAGGCCCATTCCATCGACCCCGGCTCGGCCGCCCGCGGCGGCGAGCTGGGCTGGTTCTCCCCGGAGCAGATGGTCCCCGCGTTCAGCGACGCCACCGTGGCCCTGGAACCCGGCACCACCACCGCGGAGCCGGTCGAGAGTCGCTTTGGCTGGCACATCATCCGTCTGGAGGAGACCCGCGACACGCCGGTCCCCGAATTCGAGGATGTGCGCGCCGAACTGGTCGAGATCCTCGAAAGCCGCGCCATCCAGGAATTCCTGGAGACGCTGCGCGCGGATGCCGACATCCAGATTCCGGCCCGGCCCGCCCATCAGTAGCCGGACAACACCCGGACGCCCCGGGCCTCAGTGCCCGTGGTGTCCGCCTTCGGCATCCATGCCGGGGGCATTCCCCTCCATCATGTGGCCACCCGAATGGCCGCCATGGGCACCCTCGCCGCGCTGGACGCGGGCATGGATCTCCATGGTCTCGCCATCCGCAAACTCCAGGATCACCGGGATCCAGTCACCGGCCGTCAGCGGCTCGTGCAGCCCGATGAACATCAGGTGCAGGCCGCCCGGCTCCAGCACCAGGGTCTCGCCCGCCGGGAGGTCCAGCCCGTTGACCTGACGCATGCGCATCACCCCGTCCACGTGGGCATGCTCGTGCAGTTCCACCACCTCGGAGATCGGCGCCTGCGCCGCGACGATCCGGAGGTCCTGCTCGCCATGGTTGCGCAGCACGAAGTAGCCGCCGGTCATGTCGCCCGGCATCAGCCGAATCCAGGGCGTGCCCTCCATCTCGAGGCCCGCCCGACACTCGCAGACCTCGGGCGCCCCGGCCAGCGCGGGTGCAACCGCGCCGCCCGCCAGAAGGGTGGTCGTCAGCAACACTGCCGGAATCAGCGTGGATCCTTTCATGGCCTTTCACCTCATTTAAGCAAAACGTAATATTGGCATAATTGGGCTTTCAGGAACCTGCGCGGTTCCCCTACAAAACCCGGTGGTAAGATAACGCCCGCGACGGGAACCTCCGGCCCGCAGGCGCCTCCAAGCGACGGGCCGCACCCGCCCCGCCGAACTGCCAAGCCACAAACGAGACGCCCATGCCGCGCGCCCTCCGCCGAGCCCTACTTCCCGTCCTGATCCTCGCCGTCGCCGTGGTGGGCTTCATGGTCCTGCGCGCGACCGGGCCCGAGGCGCCGCCGCCGGAGGCCAGCGAGCGTATCTGGCCGGTGCAGGGCGTGACCGCCGAGCCCGGGACGCACCGGCCGGGGGTGATCCTCAACGGGCGCAGCCGCTCCGCCCGCGATGCCCAGTTGCGCGCCGCGGTGGAGGGCGAGATCGAAGCCGTGCCGGCGCGCGCCGGCCAGCGCGTGGCCGCCGGCGACACGCTGGTGCAGATCGACCCGCGCGAGGCCCGCCTGCTGCTGGACCAGCGCGAGGCCGAGCGCCGCGAACTGGAGGGCGCGGTCGAGAGCGAGGAGCTGCGCGCCCGCTTCGACCGCGAGGCCCTGCAGCGCGAGCGCGAACTGCTGGCCATTGCCCAGCGCGGCCTGGAGCGCGCCCGCGACCTGCGCGAGCGCAACCTCGGCTCGGAGTCGGATCTGGATGCCGCCCGCGAACGGCTGCAGCAGGCCAGCATCACCGTGGACAACCGCCAGCAGGCCGTGGCCGACGCCCCCATGCGCAGGGCCCAGGCCGAGGCCCGCCTGGCACGTGCCCGCGCCGCCGAGTCCCAGGCCGAGATCGACCTGGAACGCACGACCATTCGCGCGCCCTTCGACGCGCGTATCGTGGAGGTCGACGTCGCCGCGGGCGAACGCGCCCGACCGGGGGACCCGTTGCTGCGCCTGTTCGCGGTGGATGACCTGGAGATCCGCGCCAGCCTCCCGGAACACCTGGTCGCCCGGATCGAACGCCTGCTGCAGGGGGACACACCCCTGCCCGCCCGCGCACAGGTCGCCGGCCACACGGTCGAGACCGAGCTGGTGCGCCTGGAGGGCGAGACCCGCACCGGCGACGCCGGGGTGCGCGGGGTGTTCGAGGTGCGCTCCGGGGGCGAACGACTCCCGCTGAACCGTTTTGTCGAACTGCGCCTGCAACTGCCGGAGGAACCCGGCAGCCTTGCGGTGCCATTCGAGTCCCTGTTCGGGCGTGACCGCGTGTTCCGGGTGGTCGACGGGCGCCTGGAGTCGCTGCAGGTCGAGCGCCTGGGCGATTTCATCGACGCGGACGGCAATACCCTCGCGCTGATCCGCAGTGACGCCATCGCCGCCGGCGACACCCTGATCGCCACGCGCCTGCCGAATGCCGTCGATGGCCTGCGGGTCGAGGTGGAACAGCAGGATTCCGGTCGATGAGCGAATCGGAACCCGGCAACTCGCCGGCATCCGGGCAGCCGATGCCCGGGGGCGGCGCGCAGGAACCTGACCGGCCCCCGCGCGGCCCGATCCAGCTGTTCCTGGAACACCGCCTCGCGGCCAACCTGCTGATCGCGCTGATGCTGCTGGCCGGGGCCTTTGCCCTGACCCAGCTGAACACCCAGTTCTTCCCCAACTTCGAGCTCGACTTCGTCACCGTCGAGGTGCCCTGGACCGGGGCCAGCGCGGAGGATGTCGAACGCGCCATCGTCGACCCGCTGGAGCAGGACCTGCGCACCGTCGACGGCCTGCGCAACATGACCTCCACCTCGGCACTGGGCATCGGGGTGGTGACCATGGAGTTCGAGGCCGGCACCGACATGACCCTGGCGCTGGAGCAGGTCAACGACCGCGTGAACCAGCAGCGCAACCTGCCGGAAGCGGCCGAGACCCCGGTGGTCACCCGTGTGATCCGCTACGAGCCGGTGGCACGGCTTCTGCTGACCGGCCCCGAAGACCCCCAGCAGCTGCGCATCCTCGCGCGTCAGTTCGAGCGCGAGCTGCTGGATGCCGGCATCGCGCGCATCGAGTTCACCGGCCTGACCGAAGACGAGATGGCCGTCCAGGTGCCCTCGGCGACACTCTATCGCCTGGACATGACGCTCGCGGACATCGCCGAGCAGATCCGCGCGATGGCGCAGGACCTGCCGGCCGGCTCGGTGGGCCGCGACGACACCGCGCGCCAGATCCGCAGCCTGGAACAGGCCCGCGACAGCGTCAGCTTCGAGCGGCTGGTCCTGCGCGGCGACGGCGAACTGGGGCGCCTGACCCTGGGCGATATCGCGACCCTGGACCTGCGCCACCGCGACGGCCAGGTGCGCGCCCGCGCCAACGGCCAGCGGGCGATCGAGATGCAGCTGCTGCGCTCGGAGACCGGCGATTCGCTGGAGGCCGCGCAGGTCCTGGAGGACTGGCTGGCGCAGACCCGCCCCGCGCTGCCGCCGGGGGTCGAGCTGCAGGTGACCGACGCCTTCTGGGAGCTGCTCTCCGAACGCATCACCCTGCTGCTGAAGAACGGCCTGGGCGGCCTGCTGCTGGTGCTGGGGATCCTGTTCCTGTTCCTCAATCGGCATATCGCCCTGCGCGTGGCGCTGGGCATCCCGATCGCCTTTACCGCCGCGTTCGTGGTGCTGTGGGTGGTGGGTGGCTCCATCAACATGATCTCGCTGTTCGGCTTCATCATGTCGCTGGGGATCATCGTCGACAACGCGATCGTGGTGTCCGAGCATGCCTACAGCCTGCACCAGCGCGGACTCTCGGCCAGCCGCGCCGCGCGCGACGGCGCCCGGCGCATGGTCGGACCGGTGATCGCCGCCTCGCTGACCACGGTGGCCGCCTTCCTGCCGCTGATGCTGATCGGCGGGATCATCGGCAACATCCTGTTCGACATCCCGCTGGTGGTGATCTGCGTGATCGTCGCCACGCTGCTGATCGCCTTCCTGATCCTGCCCGCGCACCTGAAGGGCGTGATGCACCGACTCCAGCCGCCGCGCGCCGGCAGCCTGCGCGAGCGCTTCGACAACGGCTTCGAGACCTTCCGCAACGGCGCCTTCCGCCGCGCGGTGACCGTGTCGGTCAACCACTCGGGCACCACCCTGGCGCTGGCGGTCGGCGCGCTGATCCTCGCCATCGGCCTGGCCGCCAGCGGGCGCATCGGCTTCACCTTCTTCCCGTCGCCCGAGGGGACCATCGTCAACGCCGGGGTCAACTTTGTCGCCGGAACACCGCCGGAGCGGGTCGAGGCCTTCCTGATCCACGTCGAGGAGGCCCTGGCCGAGACCGAGGAGGCCCTGGGCGGCGACCTGGTGCGCGCCTCCGTCACCCGGCTCGGCCGCGGCATTGATCCCGGCGACGGCAACGCCCCGCGCGGCGACCAGTTCGGCAACATCCAGGTGGAGCTGGTCTCGCCCGAGCAGCGCGAGGTGCGCAACCGCGAATTCATCCAGGCCTGGGAGGACCGCGTGCGCCAGGCCCCGGGAATCGAGAACTTCAGCATCGACGAGCGCCAGACCGGGCCGCCCGGACGCGACCTGGAGGTGCGCCTGACCGGCGATGACCCGCATGTACTGAAGAACGCCGCCCTCGACCTGGCGGAGCTCTTCGATGACTTTGCGGGCACCTTCGCCACCAATGACGACACGCCATTCGGTCGCGAACAACTGGTGTTCCAGGTCAAGCCGGAGGGTCGCGCCCTGGGCCTGACCACCGAATCGGTCGGCGCCCAGTTGCGCGATGCCTATGATGGCCACCTCGCCCAGCTCTACCAGGACGGGCTGGAAGAGGTGGAGGTGCGCGTGCGCCTGCCGGATGCCGAGCGCCATTCCAGCGAGAGCCTGGAGCGCCTGAATCTGCGCCTGCCCAGCGGCGAGTTCGTGCCGCTGGGCAGCGTGGTGGACCTGCGCTCGCGTCAGGGCTTCGAGACCCTGCGCCATGCCGACACCCGTCTGGCGATCCAGGTCTCCACCGAGGTCGACCGCAGCGTGAACAACGCCGCACGCATCCGTGCGGCGCTGGAAGACGGCCCGCTGGACGACCTCGCGGCGCGCTACGGCATCGAATACTCGTTCGAGGGGCGCGCGGCCGACCAGGCCGAGACCTTCGCCGACATGCGCACGGGCCTGGTCCTGGCGCTGGGGCTGATGTACATCACCCTGGCCTGGGTGTTCGGGTCCTGGGGCTGGCCGTTGATCGTGATGGCGATCATCCCGTTCGGCATCCTCGGCGCCCTGCTCGGGCACTGGATCCTCAATGTGGAGCTGACCATCCTGTCGCTGTTCGGCCTGTTCGGCCTGACCGGGATCGTGGTCAACAACTCGATCATCCTGGTGAGCTTCTATCAGGGCCTGCGCGAGGCCGGGCTGGCCCTGCAGGAGGCGATCGTCGAGGCCGCCTGCCAGCGCCTGCGCGCGGTCATCCTGACCTCGGTGACCACCATCGCGGGCCTGACGCCGCTGCTGTTCGAGCGCTCGGTCCAGGCCCAGTTCCTGATCCCGATGGCCATCTCGATCGTGTTCGGCCTGGCCATCGCCACCGTGCTGGTGCTGTTCGTGATCCCCGCGCTGCTGCGCCTCTACGAAGGCCGCTTCGACCGCGGCGCCACCCTTACCCACCACGTCACCGAATAGCCGGCCTTCAGCCCCCGATTCTCGCCACCAAGCGCTCGCAGAAGGTCAAGGTCAAGGGCGATTTACAGGAAGAATGGAAGACAGGAAGGATGATCGGGATGCGATCCCTGGCGGGCGGCTCGGCACACCCCGCGGCCCGCACGGCCCTCGACGCATCAACCCAGTCCCTCTTCCAGTCTTCCTGTCGAGGCCCTTGACCTCCTTCGTGCCTGCGTGTGCTTCGTGGTGAATCAACGGCCCTGCCCGGGCGGCATGCGATGGTCTGTCGGGCTATACTGGATCTGCATGTTCGAAGGGAGTAACCCGTGACTGCACCCCTCGCGCTCGATCAGATGACGACGACCGAAAAGCTCCGCGCCATGGAAGAGCTGTGGCAGGACCTGGCGCGCAATCCTGCGGACATCCCCGTCCCGGACTGGCACCGCGAGGTGCTGGAACAGCGCCAGGCGACCGTGGCCCGCGGCGCGGCCCGATTTCACCCCTGGGACGACGCAAAACGACGCCTGCGCAACCGGTAAAACGGCACTGCCTTGCGCTCCATCGAACTGCTCGACGCGGCGGAAGAGGATCTGGCTCGGGGAGCCGCGTTCTATGCCTCCAGGGCACCGGGACTCGATGAGTATTTCCTCGATACCCTCTTCTCCGATATCGACTCGTTGCTCCTGTACGCCGGCGTGCACGAGCAGCATCACGGGTTCCACCGCCTCCTGTCCCGCCGCTTCCCGTTCGCGATCTACTATCGGGTCGATGGCGAGATCATCCGCGTCTATGCCGTCCTCGATTGCCGCCAGGCCCCTGGCCCGCTCGCCTCCCGTCTGAACACCCCTGACGAGTAACCCGCAGTTTCACCACCAAGCGCACGCAGAAGGGCCAGTCAAGGGCGATTTACAGGAAGAATGGAAGACAGGAAGGATGATCGGGATGTGCGCCCTGGCGGGCGGCGCGGCACACCCCGCTGCGCGCCCTGCCCTCGACGCATCCACCCAATCCCTCTTCCCGCCTTCTGGCCTTCCTGTAGACCGCCTTTGACCTTCTTCGTGGGGAATCAAGCAGACGCGGCACGGCGGCGGTCGGCGAGGTGGACGGGGATGGAGGCGAGCAGCGCGGCGAGGAACAGGAACAGGCAGAACAGGATGGCGTTGGCCAGCCCCAGCCAGGCCTGCAGCAGGCCGATCCCGGCCAGCCCGAAGATCGCGGCCGCGCGCGCCGACAGGGCCCAGAACCCGAACCAGCGCCCGGCCTCGCGCACCGGCACCATCATCCCGACCAGAGCGCGCCCGGCCGACTGCGCCGAGCCCAGGCACAGCCCGGCGACAATCCCCACGCCGAGGAACACCATCTGCGCCTCCACCGGCCGGCCCAGCAGCGCGCTCAGCCACTGCGCGATGGTCGTGGTGCCGAAGATCGCCAGCACCGCCAGCGCCCACAGCGCCAGGGTCAGCCGATAGATCCGCACCGGCCCGGCACGGTCCTGCAGGAAGCCGAAACCGATCGCTCCGATGATCGCGGTGACCTGGGTGATCACGAACATCGCGATGCGCACCGGCTCGTCCCACTGGATCACCTGCGAACCATAGATGAAGGTGAACGAGATGATGATGTAGATCCCGGCCATCATGAAGAAGATGGAGACATACAGCGCGCGCAGCTCGCGGCGCTGGCCGAGGGTCACCAGCGCCTCGCGCACCCGGCGCCAGCCCAGCCCCAGCTGCAGCCGCCGACGCATGCGCCGGCGCGTGCCGCGCTCCTTCAGGAACAGGAAGGTCGGGATCGCCGAGATCAGGAAGAACACCGCGGCGAA
>JBJHBC010000068.1:0-10670 GCA_050485285.1 Thioalkalivibrio sp. | reverse complement strand
AGCAGGCCACCAGCGATCGCGGTCGCCAGCTGCACCCAGAACCCGGTGACCGGCGCCCCCACGTAGAAGTCCCGGCCGGCAAAGTCCACCGTCCACGCCAGGACCATCGGCAACAACCCGAGGATGGTGGTAATCGCCGTCAGCAGCACCGGCCGCATACGCTGCGACGCCGCGCGCAGGGCGGCCTCCATCGCATCCAGCCCGCGCCGGCGTTGCTCGTTATAGGTATCGATCAGCACGATGTTGTTGTTCACCACGATCCCGGCCAGGGCCAGCACGCCAATCCCGCTCATCACGATGCCGAAGGGCTCCCCGCGCACGATCAGGGCCAGCAGCACCCCGGCGGTGGAGAACACGATCGCCGAGAGCACCAGCAGGGCCTGGGAGAAGCGATTGAACTGGGTCACCATCATCGCCAGCATCAGGAACAGCGACAGCCCGAACGCCCCCAGCAGGAAGCGGGTCGCCTCGGCTTGCTCCTCGGCCTGACCACGAAAGCGCAGCTGAACGTCGGCGTCCAGCTCCATGTCGGCCATTCGGGCCGCGAGCGCACGCTGGCGTTCGTCCACCAGATAGCCAGGGGCGGCATCGGCCGCCAGGGTATAGGCCCGGTCCCCATCCCGGCGCTTGATCAGACCGGTCGCCGGCACCGGCACCAGTTCGGCGAAATGCGCCAGCGGCACCAGGCCCTGGGCCCCGGGCAGGTTCAGGGCGGCCAGTTGCTGCAGATGCCGCTGTGCCGCCGGCAGCCGCAGGCGGATATCGACCTCCTCGTCGCTGTAGTCGGGGCGGTAGGTCCCCAGCAGGATGCCGCTGGTAATCAGCTGCACTCCTTCGCCCAGCAACGGGACGTCCACGCCGAAACGGGCCGCCTGTTCCCGGTCGAAGCGCACCTCCAGCTCCACCCCGGGCAGGGGGAGATCGTCGGTCACGTCCTCGAACCCGCCGAGCTGCGCCATCTCGGCGCGCAACTGGCGGATCACCGGCGGGATGCGCTCGGGATCGGCGCTCGACGCCTCGACCACGATCGGGCGCCCCTCGCTGGGGCCGCGTTCCTGGGCGCGGAACTGCAGGCGCAGCCCCGGCAGATCGCCGGTGCGCCGGCGCAGGTCCTCGATGATCTCCCGGGCAGGCGGCCGCTGTCGCCAGTGGATCAGCTCCAGCTGGATCAGCCCGATCACATCCTCGGCGTAGTCGCCCTGCAGACGCCCCAGCTGGGTCCCAATGGTGCGCGCGTAGACGTGCCGGATCTCGGGCACCCCCTGCAACCGGCCCTCTACCTGCCGCACCAGGGCGTCCGCCTCCCAGACGGAGAGGTCGCCACGCGCCTGCACCTGGACCTGCACGAAGTCCGGTTCCACTTGCGGAAAGAACTCGACACCCCGCCCCTGGCTGGCATACAGCGCGTAGGCAGCCAGCACCACCGCCAGGGTCCCGAGCAGCGTCCACCCCGGACTGCGAACCAGTGGCCGCAGCAGGCGAATATAGGCCCGCGTGATACCCTGCAGTTCGTCGTAGCGCCCCTCCTCGGCCGCGCGTACGTAGCGCGTCTGGGCCGCATTGATGGGCCGGGTCTGACCGATCACCGCGCCCAGCGCCGGGATAAAAATCAGGGCCATCGCCAGCGAGGCGGTCAGGGTCACGATCACGGTGGCCGGCAGGTAGACGATGAACTCGCCCACCATCCCGGGCCAGAACAGCATGGGCGCGAACACCGCCAGCGTCGTGCCGATGGCCGTGGTGATCGGCCAGGCCATGCGCTGCGCGGCGGCGCGGAACGCATCGGCCCGGGCCATGCCCTCGGCGACGTAGCGATCCGCCAGCTCCACCACCACGACCGCCCCGTCCACCAGCATCCCGACGACCAGAATCAAGCCGAACAGCACCACCACGTTCAGCGTGAAGCCCATCAGGTAGATCACCAGGATGCCGCCGAGAAAGGCCCCGGGAATCGCCAGCCCCACCAGCAGCGCCGCCCGTGCGCCCATCATGGCCAGAATCACCAGCGTCACAATCAGGATGGCCGTGATCACACTGTTCTCCAGGTCCCCCAGCAGATCGGCGACATCCCGCGCCATGTCCTGCAGGTAGGTGACCTCGACCGTCTCCGGCCAGTCGGCCCGCGCCGCCTCGATGGTCGCGCGGGCGGCCACCACCACCTCCAGGATGTTGGCCTCCGAGGCCTTGCGGATCTCCAGCGAGACCGAGGGCTGGCCATCGATCCGGGTGAAGCCCTCCGGGTCGCGATAGCTCTGGCGCACCTCGGCGACGTCCCGCACCCGCACCACGGCATCGCCGTCCACGCGGATCGCGGTTTCCAGCACGTCGTTGACATCGTCGATGGTGCCCGGCACCCGCAGCGGGATGCGCCCGGCCCCGGTATCCAGCGCCCCGGCCGCAACCAGACGGTTGTTGCGCTCGATCGCCCGGGTCAGTTCGCTGAACGACAACTCGAAGGTCTCCAGCACCAGCGGGTCGACCAGCACCTCCATCTGCTCCTCGCGGTCGCCGCCGACATCCGCCTCCAGCACCCCGGGGATCGCCTCGACCCGGTCGCGCAGGTCGCGCGCCAGACGCACCAGCGTGCGCTCGTCCAGGGGGCCCGAAAGGTTCAGCGTGAGCACCGGGAACAGCGACAGATCGACCTCGGAGACGCTGGGCTCCTCGGCGCCGGCCGGCAGCTCGGGGCGCACCTGGTCCACTTCCTCGCGCAGATCCGAAAGCGCGCGCCGGTTGTCCCAACCCGGCTCGAAGTCCAGCCGTACCAGGGCAAAGCCCTCGCCCGCCCAGGACTGCATCTCGTCCACCCCGGGCAGGGACTGCAACTCGCGCTCCAGCGGTCGCAGCATCAGGCGCTCGGCATCCTCCGGGCTAATACCGGGATAGGGCACCGAGACAAAAAAGATGGGAATGTCGATCTCCGGCGCCGCCTCCTTGGGCACGATGCTGTAGGCCGTCGCGCCCAGCACCAGAATCAGCAGCAAAAACAGCAGCACCGTCCGGGCGTGCGCAACGGCCCAGGCGATCAGCGACTTCACGGCAATGCCCCGTCCACCGCGTCCGGCGCCACCGCGGCCGGGGCCTCCTGGTCCGTTGGCTGCGTCTGCACCTGCTCACCGGCGGTCACAAAGCCCTGGCCGATGGTGATCACGCGGGCGCGCTCCGGCAGCCCGGTCACCCAGACGCCATCGGCCGCCGCCCGGATCACCTCCACGCCATGGAACACCACCCGGCCCGCGTCGTCGACCGTCTTGGCACCCACCCGTCCGTCGTCATCCAGCCCCATCCAGGCCGGCGACAGCTTGTGGGCCAGGACAGTCTCGGTCGGGATTTCCACCCCCGCGCTGATACCCGAGGGCAGCGCGGCCTCCGGGTTCGGCACGGCGATCTCGACGCGAAAGGTCTGTGTCCCCGGCTCGGCCACCCGTGCAACAAACCGGACCTCGCCCTCGGCACGGCGCCCGTCGAGAAACCGGATGCGCGCCCGTTGCCCCGACTCGACCCGGCCGATCTGGTGCTGGGGCACGTGCACGACGGCCAGCAACGGATCGTTGTCCACCAACTCGGCCACCGGATCCCCGCGGCCGACGAATTCACCCCGATCCGCCAGGCGCTGATTGACGACACCTGCGAACGGGGCCGTGATCCGCGTATTGCGGATATCCAGTTCGATGGCCTGCAGCTCCGCCCGGGCGGCCTCACGCTCGGCCTCGCGGGCCTCCAGCTGCGTGCGCGACACGTGCCCCTGTTCGTGCAGGCGCTGCGCCGCCTCGTATTCGCTGTCCGCCCCCCGCAGGCGGGCGATCGCCTGGCGCCGTCGCGCCTCGCGGTCGTCCATGCGCAGCTGCGCCAGCCGATCTCCCTCCACGACCGCCGCGCCCCGCGCCACGGCCCATTCCGCCACCTGCCCGGCGGTCTCGGCGCGTACCATGACGCGCTGGTCGGGCTCTACCCGGCCCTGGAGCACCAGCAATCGCTCGACCGGCTCGGCAGCAAGCTCCGTGACCGCCACGGTCATGGGTCGCGGGTCCGTGGCCTCCGGAGCCTCGTCCGCCTCGCGCCCGAGCATCCCGGACGCAATCCAGACCACGACCAGCACCACCACCCCGATCGCGACCAGCAATCGAGCCTGGCCGCGCAGGCGCGACCACAGCGATGGGCTCATTGCGCCGATCCGAACAGCCGCTGCCACCAGCGCCGGCGACTGCCGGTCGGGGGCACCGCCACTTCCAGGTCCACCGGCGGCACCCGCGAGACGACCCAGCCCGGCAGCACCCGTAGGCCGGACGAGCCGCAGCTCGAGCCTAGATTATTGGGATCGAAGATCTTCACGAACGTCGGGGCGTCGCGGTCATCGACATAGACGATCCCGCAGTAGTCCTCGTCGTGGTCGCGGCGCAGGAGGCCATCGACCTCGTCGACAAAGCGCAGGAAGGTCTCGCGCGGCGCCGGCTGCTCTGGCACCGCATCGCCCACCGCATACACATACCAGCCATCATCCGCGCGCTCGCGCAGACGCGCCCACAACTGATCCAGCTGTTCCCAGTGAAGGATGCCGGTGGAACCGGCCTCGAAAAGCTGCAGAAAGTCGGTTTCGGGGCATTGCCTAGCGGTGGACATGCAAAGGTTCCGGGGCTCGTCGAGATTCCCTCCATCGTAGGGAAACGCCGCCCACTGTGCACGCTTTCCGGCGTGCCGGTCGGCCCGGCCTCCATTGCGCGGAACCCCGCAAGCGCGCGACGCTCTCAGGGATAGACGGCTTCCGTCTCACCCCTCCTGTCAGCGAAGATGACTGCGCCATGCGAACCATCCACCATGCCACCTCCCTGCGTGCGGAACCGGAGCAGGTCTTCGGATTGCTGAGCCACGTCCCGAATTTCGTGGACCTGTGCGATCACGTGGAGCACATCGAGTGTCTCGGGGATGACTGTTACCGCTGGACCGTCCGCGCGGCCGGGATGCGCATGGACTTCGACGTCGAGGTCTGCAGCGCCATCGCCCCGGAGCACTTCGCCTGGCGCTCCATCCGCGGTATCCACAACCGTGGCAGCTACCGGCTCAGCCGTGATGGCGAGGGGTACACGCGGGTTGAATTCGAGCTGGAGTACAAGCTGAACCCACTCCTCGACGCCGCGGTGCGCCGCGCGGCGCAATCGCTGGTCGAGCGGATCTCGGGCCAGTTGATGACCCGCGCCCAGCAACGCCTGGACGCCGAGGCCGGCCAGGGCTGATCACCGATTCAGGCGGCCCCGGGGCCCGGTTCCACGCCGGAGGTATTCAGCAGGTCACGCAGGGTGCGCCCGTCCAGCCGCTCGCGACGCGCGGAATCGACCTCCTTCAGGGTCGTCTCCACCGCCGGGCTGCCGCGCAGGCGACGGATCGCATGGTCGTCGGTGTCCTCGCGCAGGGCCTGCAGAATGGCGTCCACATGGATCGCGTCGAGATCCCGCGCCGGCACCAGGTGCTGGCCCTCGCTACCGGCCTTCAACAGCAGACCGGCCTCTTCCAGCCGACGCGCCGCATCGCCCAGGGCATTACCCGGAACCGCCAGCACCCCGGCAACCTCGTCCAGGGTCGGTGCCGGCTGCCCGTCATGGAAACGCTGGCCCACCTGCTGCATCAGGTGCAGGCCCATGCGCTCGCGTGCCGCCCCGGACAGGCGCAGACGGATGCCGCGCACGTTCATGTATTCCGGATGCTGGACGAAGAAGGCGACATTGGCCCCGATCAGCAGGATCAGCCAGGCGAGGTAGATCCAGATCAGCAGCATGATCATGATCGCGAAGCTGGAATAGATCGCCGCGTAGCGGGTGGAACCCGCCACCATGTTGGCGAACACCCAGCCCACGCTTTGCCAGAGGAAGCCGGCCACCACCGCGCCAATCAGCGCGGGCAGGATCTTGACCCGGGTGTTCGGCACGAACACGTAGATGAACGCGAACGCGGAGATGATCAGGATGTACGGCACCAGCCGCGAGATCTCGGTAATCAGCATGCCGAAGGGTTCGACCCCGGCAATCGCCTGCATCGCGGCCGATGACATCACCGTGGCGGTCAGGCCCAGCGCCGAGACCACCAGCACCGGACCGATCAGGATCACCGACAGGTAGTTGGAAAAGCGCTGGGCCAGGCTGCGGCTGTTCTCCACCCGCCAGATGGTGTTGAAGGCCAGCTCGATCTTCTGCACCAGTGCAATCACCGTGTACACGAGGAACAGCAGGCCCACGAAGCCGAGCACGCCCACGCGCATGTTGTCGACAAAGTCGAGCACGTTGTGGGCGATCTCCACCCCCTGTTCGCCCAGCGGCTCGAGCACGCCCAGCAGGAACGGCTCCACCGCATTGTGGGCCCCAAAGGCCTTGAGCACCGAGAACGACAGCGCCAGCAGCGGCACCATCGACAGCAGCGTGGTGTAGACCAGACTCATCGCGCGCAGCGTCAGCTGGCCCTCGGCGACCTCGCGGGCCAGGCCGAACAGGCCCCGCACCACGCCCAGCGGGACCGCCTTCCACCAGGGCAGCGCCGACAGGTCCGTGTCCTGGACCAGTTCGGTCAGCTGGCGCCGGCGGGCATCCAGGCGTTCGGCCCAGGCTACGCCCGCCACGCATTACTCCCGTGGGTATAAGTCCCCGTCACCAGGCCCTACTTCTGCCGCCACTGGCCGTTACGGTCCTGGTACCAGTAACCCGCCGGGGCCTCCTCCACCCAGACGCGGGCAAAGGTCTCGCGGATCTGGCGTTCCCAGTCCGGGCGATCATTGGCACGCGCGATCTCGCGATACAGCGAATCGCGGTCCGAATTCTCCTCGCTGACCAGGCGCTGCACGGTGCTGCGGTCCCGCAGCGGCACCTCGGAGAGGTCGCGGATCACCACGTCGCCGTTGTTGCCGAACCCGATCGCCCCGCTGCGGAAATGCGGTGCCAACTGCGGCGCGCGTTCGCGCATCGAGGCGCGGATGCGATTGATCGCCGGGGTCTCGATCTGCAGGTCCGGGCTCTGCGCCGCGGCCGGGCTGACCAGACGCTCCAGCACCCAGGCCAGCACCGGCGTGCTGCCCGTCGCGGCGCCGGCATGATGCGGCTGGGCCGGAAGCTGCGCGTCGGACTCGGACTGCGGCGCGGCCTCGCTGTCCGGCACCTGCAGCGCGTCGCGCACGATGGCGCGCGCCGCCTCCTCCGCCGCGGCGGTGGGGAAGTAGATATTGATGGTCACGCAGCCGGCCAGCAGGGCAAACACCAGCGCCAGTCCCGGAACACTCCACAAAGCCTTCATGCCTGTCATCCCTTGTTCGAGCGGGTCCGTCCCGCATGCGCCCAATCTACACCATCATCCTGAATGGCAACCAAACGCCAGGGAAACACGGATTCATGTACACGCTCGCGCTCGAGTCGCTTTTGCGTGCGAACAAGGCGCGGTGCGAAGCCTGAAGTGGCGCTACCGGCAAGCGCCGCAACGCAGGATTGGGGAACCTGGGGTGCCAACACGAGCGTGGACATGAATCCGTGTTTCCCGGGCTCGTCACTGCACCATCGGCCCCTCGCCCGCCTGGATCGTGACCAGACGGTTGATCAGCTCCGGCCAGTCCACCCGCCGGTTGTACCCGATCACCTGGATCTGCGGCAGCCCGCCACCCTGCACCAGCACGAACCCGTCATCGGCGCGGTCCGCGACGCCGGAGGCGGTGCATACGTCCCCGCGCAACTCGCAGCGGAAACCCAGGCGGCGATAGCTGAAGTTCTCGAAGAAGCGCAGGAAGATCGACGATGCCGCCGCCTGGATCCCGCCGCCCAGCTCGGTGATGTTCTCCACCGCCCGCTGGCTGATGCGCCGCCGCCCCGGCGCGTCCATCGGCGTCATCAGCTCCAGATCCATATGCACCGGCGACCAGTCCACCATCACCAGGTCGTTCACGTGGCCCGACAGACGGCCCTGGATACGCCCGAAGTCGAAGGCGCGGGTGACCAGTTCCAGGTCCAGGCGCTGGATCTGCGTGGACAGACCGAGCTCCGGCGCATACCCGAACAGGTCGTGGATATAGACATCGCGCAGGATGACCTCGCCATCAAACACCTGCACCAGCAACCGCCCGTCCACGTTCAGGTCGCCATCCTCCAGGCGTACGCGCGGGATCATTCCTGCTACCTGCCCGGAGAATCGGGGCCATCCCAGCACCTCGGTCAGCGGCTCCAGACTGATCGCCCGGATCCCGCCCTGAAACTGCACGTCCGGCCCGGTCTCCGTCTGCTGCACGCTGAAGGCTCCGACCCGCAGGCCCCCGTCGAGGATCGGGATCTCGGTCGCCGCCAGCAACTCCAGCCCCTGCGGGCGTGCGCGCACGCTCGCGCTGAAGGCGTTGAACGGGAGTCCGTAGAGATGGGCGGCATCCACCTCGATCTGCCCCGGGCGCCCCGGCACCGTGTCCGACCAGTCCAGCTCGCCCCCGGCACCGCTCAGACCGAAGCGTCCGCGCCGGTCCTGAGCCTCCACCCCGGACCATGCAACGCGAGCGTAGCGTGGCCCCGAAGCCACCAGCTCGATCTCCCCGGCCAGCCGTCCTGCCACGTCCAGTTCACCGAGGGCAGTCCCAACCAGCCAGGGCGACAACAGGGTGTCGTAGATCACCCCCAGCGCCGCAACTTCTCCCTGGATCCGGCCCTCCAGACCGCGCCCGGGCGCGAACGCCAGGTCCTGCCCCAGCAGGGCCGCCGCCGCTCCGTATTCCAGGGACAGCGACTCGGTGCGCACCGAGCCGTTGTCGGCGTCCGCCACCAGGCCGCGGGCCTCCAGCGTGACGGGCCCCTCGGCGTCGAGATCCACGAACCAGGGATCGACGAACACCACCCCCGCCGTCACCGCCGCCTCCACGTCCCAGACCCCGGCATTCCCCGCGACCCGCAACCGTGCATCCAGCTCCTCGCCCGCCTGGAGCCCGAGGTCGTCGCTGAAGGCGAGATCATGGACCCGGAGAGTCGCTTCCGCATGGCCGCGTTCACGCCAGCGCAGCGCGACATCCGCCGTGCCCTGCCCCAGTTGCACGGGCAGTTCCAGCGGCAAGCGCGGCGAAGCGGTCAGCGCCGTCAGTTCGATACCCCGAAGGTCGGCCCGCACATCCCAGCCGCGCGCGGCGTCATGCTGCACTCGAAAGTCGCCGCGTGCCCCGAACCAGCCGGGCCACGCACCGGTCAACTCAAGCTGTCCGGCCTCGCGCCCCCAGCGCAGGCTCACCCGCTCCCCGCGCAGCGCCAGGTCCCCGGCATCCCCCCAGAGCCGCGCCGCGTCGCACTGGATACCGGCACGACTGACCCGCAGGTCGTCACATTCCACACGCAGTTGCCTCAGCGTCCCGACCGGGTCAGGCAGCTCGACACGCTCCGCACGGATCTCCAGCGACAGGCCATCGCGCGTCCATTGCACCCGCGTGCTCAGACCGCGTGCGTCGAGGTCGTCGCGTAACAGGGATTCGATCTGCAGGTCGAGCTGGATACCGCCGGATGTCGTCGCTGCATCGGAGGCCATCGGTGCGCCTGCCAGCAGGAAGAGCACCGGCGCGGCCGCCGCTGCCATCCTGCCCGGTGCACCGCGCAACGCGCGCATCAGGCCGGGTCGCCCCGCTCCGGCAGGCGATCGCGCAGCGGGCGCGCCAGACGCGCCAGCCACTCGCGCAGGGCGAAGCGGGAGGTCTCCAGGGCGTCCAGTCGCGGGAGGAAGTCCTCGAGCCGTTTCGGGTCGCCAGTCGGGCCGCGAAAACCGGCCGGGGCCGGGTCGGCGGCCAGTCCTGCACGCTCGAAGCAGGCCAGCGCATGCGGCAGATGCAGCGCCTGGGTCACCACCAGCACCCGCTGCACGTCATTGTTCTGGAGGCGCTGGCGTGTGTGGGTGGCGTTCTCGCAGGTGTTGCGCGAGGTGTTCTCCAGCCAGCGTACCGGCACCCCCAGATCGTCCCGCAGGCTCGCCGCCATCAGCTCCGCCTCGGAGCGCCGCCCCGGCAAGGCACCCGGACGCCCGCCGGACACCAGGATCGGCAACCCGGACTCGCGGTGCAGCCGCGCCGCATGGCGCAGGCGCTCGTGGGTCCGCGGGTTCAGGCCGTCACGCCCGCCGTCCTCGGCGCGCCCGGGCCAGCGGCCGCCGCCCAGCACCACGATGGCGTCGGCCCGGCCCACGGCGATCACGCCGTCGCGCAGATCGCGCTCAATGCTGTGGGCCAGGGGCTGGGCCACGATATTCAGGCTCGGCAGCACCAGCGCCAGCAGGCCCAGGGCGAGCAGCGCCCGCCCGCCCCGCCAGTCGGCGCGCCACATGGCAACGCCCACAAGGGTCAGGGTGATGCCCAGCCCGGGCGGCAGCAGCAGGTGCTCGGCGATCGTCTGCAGGGTGGCGAGCACGACCGTCTCCGCCCGCGACCGGGCTTACTTCTTGCCCGGGGAGTAGAGATAGTGGGCGTAGGTGGCCACATCCTCGGAGACCCGGCGGATCAGGTGGTCCAGGCTGATGATGGCGAACTCGAGCAGGTTCACCGCGATGTACGGCTGCTCGACACGCAGGCGGTCGTACATGGAGCGCGACAGCCGCAGCAGGCGGGTGTTATCGCTCAGGGCCCGCATGCGCACGCCGCGCGGCACGCGGTCGAAGAACGACATGGACCCGGCCAGCTCGCCCGTCTGCATGCG
>JBJHBC010000067.1:7965-10693 GCA_050485285.1 Thioalkalivibrio sp. | reverse complement strand
CGGCTGACCGGGATCAGCGGGACAGCGGTTTCGGACGACGCAACAAAGACAGAATCCACGCGGCTTTCCTCGAAATCGATCCAAAACGGCCATAATACGCATCTTGTCGATCCCCCGGGATCGTACCCACTCAGCCGGTGCGCGGTTCCGTGTACCGGGCCCTACAGGATGTGACGATGACGCCAGCGCTGGAAATTCGCGGGCTCAAGAAGACCTACAAGAACGGATTCGAGGCCCTCAAGGGGATCGACCTCGAGGTGGCGCCGGGCAGCTTCTTTGCCCTGCTGGGCCCCAACGGGGCCGGCAAATCCACCACCATCGGGATCATCACCTCGCTGATCAACAAGACCGCGGGCACGGTCAAGGTCTTCGGCCACGACCTGGACACCGACCTGCAGGCGGTCAAGCGCTCCATCGGGCTGGTCCCGCAGGAGTTCAACTTCAACAACTTCGAGCCCATCGGCGAGATCGTCGTCAACCAGGCGGGCTACTACGGCATCCCCCGGCGCGAGGCCTGGGAGCGCTGCGAGCATTACCTGAACGAGCTGGGCCTGTGGGAGAAGCGCAAGGACATGGCGCGGACCCTGTCCGGCGGCATGAAACGCCGGCTGATGATCGCACGCGCCCTCGTCCACGAACCGCGGCTGCTGATCCTGGACGAACCCACCGCCGGCGTCGACATCGAACTGCGCCGCTCCATGTGGGACTTCCTGACCCGCATCAACACCGACGGGCGCAGCATCATCCTGACCACGCACTATCTCGAGGAGGCCGAAACGCTCTGCCGCAACATCGCGATCATCGATGACGGCGGCATCATCGAGAACACCACGATGAAGCAGCTCCTCGCCAAGCTCGAGACGGAGACCATGGTCCTGGATCTCAGCGAACCGCCCCCGGGCCTCCCCGAGGATGCGCCGGTGGCCCTGCGCCAGGTCGACGAGCTCACGCTGGAGGCCGACATCCGCCGCGGCCAGCACCTGAATGATCTGTTCCGGGTCCTGGATCAGGCCGGAATCCGCGTCCAGAGCATGCGCAACAAGGCCAACCGCCTGGAGGAGCTGTTCATCCGCATGACCCGCAACGGCCAGAGCCCCAGTCACCTCACGCCGGGTGCCAGCGGCGCCAGCGAGCAGCCGGAGAACCAGGCATGACCAGCACCCACCTGCGTCACTACTGGACCGCCTTCCGCACCATCGTCACCAAGGAGGTGCTGCGCTTCGCCCGCATCTGGGTGCAGACGGTCCTGCCGCCGGTCATCACCACGGCCCTGTACTTCATCATCTTCGGTGGCCTGATCGGCGAGCGCATCGGCGACATGGAAGGCTATCGCTACATGGACTTCATCGTGCCCGGCCTGATCATGCTGGCCGTGATCACCAACAGCTATTCCAATGTGGTGTCGTCGTTCTTTGGCTCGAAATTTCAGCGCCACATCGAGGAGTTGCTGGTCTCGCCGATCC
The DNA here is from genome assembly GCA_050485285.1 of Thioalkalivibrio sp. GTDB lineage: Bacteria > Pseudomonadota > Gammaproteobacteria > Ectothiorhodospirales > Ectothiorhodospiraceae > Thioalkalivibrio. Next base: position 9,230 of record JBJHBC010000067.1, on the reverse strand, counting down.
CCAACAGCGTGATCATCCTCGGCTTCGTCTTCGGCGGCGTGGCCCGCGGCCTGGCGGTGGGTGTGGCCGTCCTGCTGGTGTCGCTGTTTTTTAGCCCGCTCAGCGTGCACAACGCCTTCGTCATGCTGGTCATCGTGCTGATGACGTCGATCCTGTTCGCCCTGGCCGGGCTGATCAATGGTGTCTTCGCCCGTACCTTCGACGACATCGCGATCGTCCCCACCTTCGTGCTCACGCCGCTGACGTACCTGGGCGGCGTGTTCTACTCCATCAGCCTGCTACCCGAGTTCTGGCAGGGCGTATCCATGCTGAATCCTATCCTGTACATGGTGGACGCCTTCCGCTACGGCAGTCTCGGCCACAGCGACTTCCCCGTGGCCATGTCCTTCGCCATCATCGCGGGCTTCATCGCCGTCCTTTACTCCGTGGCACTGATCCTGCTCAATCGCGGCGTCGGTATCCGATCCTGACACCCAGCCCCCGCGAAACCGCCCGAAAGTGGCTTCCGACGGTGTTTATTGCCCGAAAAAACGTGGTATAAAGCGGAAACTCTCCGGGGCAAGGGCCATATGGGTTACAACAGAAAGACATCGCATTTCTTTCTGGCGGGCACCGCCGGACTCGCCATCCTGGTGGGTACCAGCCTCCTGCTCGCCTCCCAGCCCGCCGAGACCTCCCAGCCGCTCCAGATCGGAGCCGGCAACCCGCTCCCCGCCGCCAAGCTGTCCCTCGCTCGGGCGGATCACCCGGCTGGTGGCGCGTCGATCAGCCCGACACCGTCGGCATCGTTCGATGCGGGCGCGCAGACTGTCGCCTTTGCCACCGACATGCTGGACGACCCGGGCGCCGGCTACCACGAAGACCCCATCGACCCGGACGCGGAGGCCCCCACCTCCTACGAGACCTTCGACCTCGACGGTGAGGGCGATAGCGCCGTCGAGGCGGATGCGACCGACGACGAATGGCACAGCCATACGCTGAAGGATGGCGAGCGCCTGACCGGGCTCTGGGAACGCGAATGGGAGCTTCCCCTCGCGACGCTCTATCGCCTGCTGGATGACGACGAGAACGCCTCCATTCTGAACCGTGTGCGTCCCGGCCAGGAGGTCGAATGGCAGGTCGACGACGAAGGCTATCTGACCCGCATGCGCCTGTGGACCTCCCGCGCCAGCGGGCACGAGTGGATCCGCGAGGCCGAGGGCTGGGACTTCGAACGCGGCGAGGTCGAGAATGGCCGCGAGGTCAGCCACCTGATCATCAGCGCC
>JBJHBC010000067.1:0-7865 GCA_050485285.1 Thioalkalivibrio sp. | reverse complement strand
GTCCTGAATGCGTGGTGGCCTCCTCTCCCCTGTCTCCCCTGCTCGACTGGGCGCGTCTTGACTGGCGCGACGGCATGCCCTTTGCCGTCGACTACGGCGACGGCTATTTCGGATCGAGCCAGCCGCGCGCGGAGGTGCAAGAGGTCTTCCTCGAGGCCAACGGTCTGCCGGAGCGGTTCTCCGGGTGCCGCCACTTCGCGATCGGCGAAACCGGCTTCGGCACCGGGCTCAACCTGCTGCTGGCGCTGGAGCAATGGCGCCGGCACGCACCGCCCGATGCCTTCCTCTCCCTGCTCAGTCTGGAGGCACACCCGCTTTCGCCGGAGGACCTCGCCACCCTGCACCGGCACCTCGGACTCGACGATGCCGACAGCCGCGCCCTGCGCGCGCAGTACCCGCCCCCGGTTCCGGGACTGCACCGGATCGAATTCCCCGGTGCGCGCGCCACCCTTACCCTGGGCCTGGGCGACGCCGCACCGATGCTCGCTGGTGTGCGCGGCCGGATTGATGCCTGGTTCCTGGACGGCTTCGCCCCGCGCAGCAATCCCGCGTTGTGGAACACTGGCGTCTTTCGCCAGATCGCCCGGCTGTCCGCGCCCGGCGCCACGTTCGGCACCTATACCGCCGCGGGCCAGGTCCGGCGCGATCTGGAGGGTGTCGGGTTCACGGTGCGGCGGGTCCAGGGGCACGGACGCAAGCGCGAGCGCCTGACCGGGGCCTTCCACGCGCCGCCCGCCGAAGCGGCGCCCTCTGTACCGCAGGCGCCTCGCCACGTGGCCGTCGTCGGGGCGGGACTGGCCGGGCTGGCCAGCGCGCACGCGCTGGAACGTCGCGGCATCCGCACCACCCTGTTCGACCCCGCCGGGGTCGCCGGCGGTGCGTCCGGCAACCCGGCCGCCGTGCTCCTGCCCAACCTGCACCCGCGCGATGCCGATCTGAACCGCCTGGCCCTGGCCGGGATGCGCAGGACCCGGACCCTGATCAACGAACTGGAGGCCCGTACGGGGGAGGTATTGCGGCTGGCCTCCGGCGTCGCCTTCCACGGCATCAGCGCCCACGGGAAGAAACGGGTGACCCGCCTGCTCAAGGCCGGCCGCGAAGCCACCGGCCTGCTCTTTGACCCGGCGGGCCCGGGATGCACCGACGCCCCGCATCTGTACTATCCCGAGGGCCTGGCGGTGGATATGGCCGCCCTTTGTCGTGCCCTTGCCGGCACCCTGCCGGCACCCCGCGCAGAGGCTGTCACACACCTCCACCTGCCCGCGGGCACGGAGGCGGTCCAACTGGAGACGGAGCACGGCCGGGAATCCTTCGATGCCGTGGTGCTGGCCAATGGCGCCGGCCAGGGAACACGCCTGAGCCCAGAGCACGCGGCGGTCTCGACGGTCACCGGCCAGATGACCCGAGTGGCGCCGACCCTGCCCGACTGGGGCGGGTTCGTCGCCACCGGACAGGGCTACTGCATCCCGTCACCCGATGGAACCGCATGGATCGGCGCAACCTACCGGCGCACGGAAGGCCCCGGCGTTCGTCAGGCCGACACCCTCCTGGCCACGGACGACGCAGCGAACCTTCGCCACCTGGCCTGGGTACCCGGTCTGGACGATCCCGCGACCCAGGTCCTGGACCACTGGGCCGGCGAACGGGCGGTGGTCCGCGATCGCCTGCCCCTGGTCGGGCCCAGCCGAATGGACGCGCGCGGCCGCGTCCAGCTCAACCTCGCGCATGGCTCACGCGGCCTGCTGTACGCACCCCTGGCCGCCGAGTGGCTGGCCGACCATTGGCTGGGCCTGATCGAACCGCTGGAGGCCGCGACCGCCGCGCGGTTGCACCCCACCCGGCACGCGGGTCAAGCCCCGGGGGCCTCGGACGAGGCGTAGGCCACATCGTTGCGGCCCGCCGCCTTCACCCGGTACATCGCATGATCCGCGGCCATCATCAGATCGGCGAGCCGCTGTCCGTCACCCGGGTAGAAGGCGACGCCAATGCTGCATGACAGGCTCACTTCCACCGGGTCCATGTGCCCGGGGTGCAGTTCAAAGGGCTCGCGGAACGCGCCTCGCAGCCGTTCGACCAGCCGGGTCGCTTCCTCCGGATGGTGCAGCGGGGCGCTCAACACGATGAACTCGTCGCCGCCCAGGCGAACCAGCAGGTCGTCTGTACGCAGGCTGCTCGCCAGGCGCCGTGCGAGCAGCCGCAGCAGCTCGTCGCCCACCGCGTGGCCATACTGATCGTTCACCGGCTTGAAGCGATCCAGGTCGATGAACAGCAGCGCCAGCTGACCCTCCTTGCGGTCGGCCCGGGCCGCCAGGCGGGGAAACGCGCGGTCCAGGGCGGCCCGGTTCGCGGTTCCGGTCAGCGGGTCCTCCCAGGCGAGCGCCTGCATGCGCTCCTCCAGCTGCTTGCGCTCGGTCACGTCCAGGGCATGCCAGACCACGGCCGCGGAACCCTCGAACGGCGTGTGGATCGGCCGGACCCGCGCCTCGTACCAGCGCGTCTCGTCCGCTGCCACCCCCGCCTCGCCCGCATGGAACGCACTGGCCTGCAAACGGTACTCGAGTTCCTGCATCGCCCCCTCGTGCAGGGCCCTTTGCACGATATCGGAGAACCGCTCCGCCACCTCGGGGGGTAACAACTCGGCCAGGGTATGCCCCACGGCCGTCGTATGCGGGTCGCGGCCATGGCGCGCCTCGCCGAAGACCCGGCGCACCAGCCCGGATGCATCGATCACCAGGGCATCCCCGGGCATGGCCTCGAACAGGGCATCCTGGAGGTCCCGCGCCTCGCTCAGGGCATTGAACAGCATGCGATTCTCGTGCACGTCGACAAAGCTCAGCAGACAGGCACGCTGCCCATCCCAATCGATGGGCACCCAGCGCAACAGATGAAAACGCTGATCCCCGTCCGCGGCCTTCACGCGAATCTCGCGCCCCCGGGGCTCCTCCGGCACCGCGGCACGGGTGAAGTCGAGATCGGGGGGCAGGCGCGAACGGTCCGCCGGGTGGATCACATCCAGGGTGGCCAGGGCCTGCCCGGGGTGCGGCGACACCCCGGTCATGCGCGCGAAGGCGGGGTTGGCCCACAGAATCCGGCGCCCGGACACCACCAGCGTCGCGTCCTCCAGGCGATTGACCAGTGCCTGGTACCGGCTCAGGGCCTCGCGGCGTTGCCGCATCCCCTGGCCGATGCGGAAGGTATATCCACTCACCGCCACCAGGCCCACGGCTCCCAGCACCCACCAGGCGGTGGGGCGGGCCGTGGCGGACGGGCTGGGGACCGGCTGCGCCAGCAGCCGCCACTGCCCCCCGGCGAACGTCACATCGAGCTGCAATGGCGCCGATTCGACGTCGAGCGCCTGCGGGTTGTAGAACACCTCACCTTCGGCACCGGTCCCGTCGCGGCCGCGCAGGGCCAGCTTCAGGCGCTCGGAGCCGGGTACCAACCCGGCCTGTCGCAGCAGGGTGTCGAAATCGAGGGCGATGCTCGACAGGCTCCACGGGTTGGCGGAACCTGACACGTCCTCGTCCTCAGCTTCGGTCAGGACCGGCGCCCGCACGAGCAGCCCGCGACCGCCCTGGGCCAGCGGCCAGGGCCCGGCGACCACGGTCTCGCGGCTCTCCAGGACCCGATGGAAGGACGCGGACTGCTGGGGATGCTCGGCCAGGTTGAGCCCGATCGCGCCCTCGTTGCCGGCCCGTGGGTAGACCAGTTCGAGAATCTCGCCGCGGGCCAGCGTCAGCGACCGGATCAGCTCGGGCTGCCCCCGGTACAGCCGTTCCGCGGCGCGCGCGAACTCCTCCTCGTTCAACTCTGGATGGACGTAGGCGTAGGCCGCCAGCCCGATGGTGGCGTGCACCGAAGCATTCAGCACGCTTTCCAGGCGGGAACGCAGGCTGTTCGCCTCGGTCGCGAGGGACTGCTCATAACGCTCGGCCATCTGCTGCTTCCAGCCCTGGTCGATCGCCAGGAAAAGGAGGGCGAACAGCAGCGCCGCGAACAGGGCGGCCACCATCGGGCCCCGCACATGCGGTTCGGTCGTACGAACCCGCGACGACGCGGGGGCGTCACGGGCGGCGGAAGCTTCCGTCGTGTCCGGTGGTGGATTCATGCCGGGTCTTTTGCGGGCGCACAGGGCTCTACTATGCGCCAACGAGGCGCGCACGGAAACGGCTCCGGCAATGTCGCGCTGACGTCCCGCTCACACTGGAGACCCGGCACCCCCTGCGGAGCGGGAGGACGCAGGCGGGTTGGCCGCCGTCCCGGCGACCAGCGCGCGCTCGGCACCGCGGCCAAGGGGCCCGCCGAGCGGAACGACCTGGGATTGGTGGGGACGGCCGGAATCGAACCGGCACGGGCTTGCGCCCAGCGGATTTTAAGTCCGATGCGTCTACCAGTTCCGCCACGCCCCCGGAGCCGCCGCATCATACCGTGCGTGCGGCGATGCCGCACCCGCGCCCGACGGGGCCTACTCCGCTTCCGCGGCCGGCATCTCCGCGACCGGCAAGGGCACGTGCAGGGACGCCGCGATCGCCCGGAGGAGCTCGACCTCGGCGATCACCGTCTGCCCGCCATGGGTGATGGTGGCGAGCATTGCCGTGACCAGCCTTTGCTTGTCTGCCGGACGCAGTGCGTCCAGCGCCTCCAGGGCGCGATCCAGCTCATCCGCCCAGGCCGCCGCGTCGGCAGTGGCCTCCAGGGCCGTATCCATCACGTCTTTCGCCGGATCTGCGATGCCCAGGGCGATATGACCCGCCCGCAGCGCCTCACGCGCGGCCTCGGAGTCCTCCGGATGACCGTGATGGGCGAGCACGGCCAGCACACTTCGCGCACGGCGTTCGTGGCGTTCCAGGCGATCCCGTCCACCCGGGCGGGCGCGTGCGGGCTGATCGAGGTCGCGCAGTTGGCGCCGCAGGAGCCGCCCGGTGGCGTATTCGAAGGCCGACACCCGGCCGTCGGCCCGGACCAGTTCGTCGATCAGCGCCTCCAGCGCCTGGCGCTCCTCCGACGGACGATGGCGCACGGCCGGGAAGCTCATCTCCAGCAGCGGGATGCGCAGGTCCGGCCGCAGGTCCGGCGCGGCATTCAGCAAGGTCCGTACACGCGATTCGCTCTCCCCGCCCCGCTTCGCGGCGACCCGTAACAACTGCTGATCCCGCACCTCGGGGTCGGCGCTGATCAGCAGATAGAGCAGCACCTCCACGGCCCAGGCATCGGAATGCGCGGCGCGCTCCAGTGGTCCCGGCATCGCCGCGACCAACAGTCCGGCACCCAGGATCTGGGCCAGGCCCGGATCCCCGATGTTCTCCATCAGCCGTTCCGGATTCAGCAGCATATTGCCCGGCTCGCGCGGCTGTTCGCGCTCGCGCGCCTCCGCCTCGGCCTGCGCCTCCTGTTCCCTGCGACGGGTTTGCGCATCCCGCTCCATCTGTTCCCGGATGGTCTCCAGTTCTTCCGGCTGGAACCCGGGCTCGATGGCCTGGATTCGGCGCACCAGCGGGGGATGGGTCGCGAACATCTGGCCCAGGGCGCCGGAGGCGAACAGCATGTGTCCTACCTCCTCGGTATCCGCGCGCAACGCGGTGTGCCCGGCTCCGATCTTCTTCAGGGCACCGGCAATGCCGGACGGCTGACGCGTGAACTGCACCGCCGAGGCATCGGCCAGGTACTCGCGCTGACGCGAGACCGAGGCGCGAATCCAGCGCCCGAAGAACAACCCGATATACCCCACCACCATCAACGCCAGACCCGCGGCGACGATCCCCCCGGCGTTGCGATTGTTGCGCGACAGGCGCATGGCCAGCAGCACGCGCTGCCCGATGAGCGCCATCACCAGGATCCCGAACAGCATGCCCATCAGGCGGATATTCAGGCGCATATCGCCGTTCAGGACATGCCCGAACTCGTGCGCCACCACCCCCTGCAACTCGTCGCGGTCCAGCTGTTCCAGGGCCCCGCGCGTAACGGCAATGGCCGCGTCGTCCGGCGAATAGCCCGCGGCAAATGCGTTGATCCCGGCCTCCTGCTCCAGCACATAGACCTCCGGTACAGGCACGCCGGAGGCGATCGCGATCTCCTCGACCACATTCATCAGGCGCCGACGCAACGGGTCGCGGGTATCGCCGTCCACCCGGGTGCCGCCCAGCTCGCGGGCCACGGCCCCGCCGCCATCGCGCAGCCCCAGGGTGCGATAGAGGCTGCCGATCCCGATCAGCCCGATCGTCAGCACGCTGGTCCAGACCATCACCTCGACATTGCGCGCCAGAAATTCCCGGGTCAGCCAGGGTTCGCCCGCCGCCACCGGCTCGGCCTGCCCGAAGAGCACGAGCACAATGGCGTTCATCACCAGCACGATCGCCAGCACCGCCAGTCCGAACAGAAACAGCAGCCAGCGGGTCCGCCGCTGGGCCCGGTCCTGATGTTCAAAAAAGTTCATGACGCCCGGCCAATCAGGAGAAGTTCACCTGCACCGCCTCACGCTTCTGTGGATCCTCGATCTCCAGGAGTTGCGCCGGACGAAAACCCAGGTTGCTGGCAATCAGGCTGTTCGGGAACATCTCGCGCAGGATGTTGTACTGCATCACCGCATCGTTGAAGGCCTGTCGGGCATAGGCCACCCGGTTCTCGGTACTGGTGAGCTCTTCCGACAGCTGCATCATGTTCTGGTTGGCCTTCAGGTCCGGATAGCTCTCGGACAGTGCGAACAGCCGTCCCAGGGCGCCGGACAGCCCTTGTTCCGAACTGGACAGCTTGCGCACGGCCTCCGCGTTGGTCGGATCGCCGGCCACCTCCTGCAGGCTCTGCTGGGCCTGATTCCGGGCCTGGATGACCGCCTCCAGCGTATCCCGCTCGTGGCTCATGTAGCGCTCGGCGACCTTCACCAGATTGGGGATCAGGTCGTAGCGCCGGGTCAGCTGCACATCGATCTGGGCAAACGCGTTCTTGTACCGGTTGCGCGATGTGACCAGCCGGTTGTACGTCCATACCCCCCAGACCACCAGCAGGACCAGAATCGCCAGCACCACCCACTTCGTATCCATCGTGCAAAGCTCCTTTGCGGTTTACCCGGCCGAGTGTACGCGGCGGACGGGTCCCCCGCGAGCGGATCCGCAGGCGCAGACGGCAACCGCCGCCGTGCTTTATCCTTCCGCCAGGCCATCCTCGGAACCTCGCATGAATCTCTCCACCCTGCTCGGCATCCTCGGCAGCCTGCTGGTGTTCGGCAGTGTCATCGCCTTCTCCTCGCAGGACCTTGACGCCTTCCTGAACCTGCCGGGACTGGGGATCGTGGTGGGCGGCACCATCGCGGCCACCCTGATGAGCTACCCCTTCCACGAGGTCATGCGCGTCTTCCGCGCCGGGGCCAACGCGATCCGCGAGGAACGCTACGATGCTAGCCAGGACCTCGAGGAGATCGTGCAGGTCTCGCGCTACTGGTTCTCCCAGAACCTGCAGCGCATCCAGGACCGCCTGGACCAGATCCGCAACCCGTTCCTGCGCACCGGCATCCAGCTAGTGATCGACGACACCCCAATGGACGACGTATCCGACCTGCTGAACTGGCGCATGGCCCGCCTGCGCGCCCGCGAACAGGCCGACGCCCAGATGTTCCGGACCATGGCCACCTATGCCCCGGCCTTCGGCATGCTCGGCACCCTGATCGGGCTGATCAACCTGCTCCTGACGACCGAGAGCGACGACTTCACCGTGATCGCGGTCAACCTCGGCATCGCGCTGATCACCACCTTCTACGGCATCCTGCTGGCCAATCTGGTGTTTCGCCCCATCGCCATCAAGCTGGAGCGACGGACCGAGGAACGCGTGGTCCTGATGACCATGGTGCTGGAAGGCATCATGCTCATGCGCAA
>JBJHBC010000066.1:0-10837 GCA_050485285.1 Thioalkalivibrio sp. | reverse complement strand
ATGCAGGCCTTCCTGCAACTGGGGTTCAGCGCCCTGCTGGCGCTGTTCCTGGTGGACCGACTGGACGATCACCTGCCGTGGCTGATCGGCGGGTCGCTGGTAATCTGGGCCGCCGCGGCGCTGCTGTGGTGGAGCGGGCCGGAGGCGCGTGGTCGTCGCGCCCCGGCGCGGACGTTAAACTAGCGGCTTCGATTTTCCGCAGGAGCAACCCGTGACGGTGCAACAAGCGATAGCGGCCCTCATCGAGCGCCAGGACCTGGACGCGGCCACCATGACCGCGGTGATGCAGGCGGTGATGACCGGCGAGGCCACCGATGCCCAGATCGGGGGATTCCTGGTGGCCCTGCGCATGAAGGGCGAGACGATCGAGGAGATCCGCGCGGCGGCCGGCGTGATGCGCTCGCTGGCGACCCGGGTGGACGTGCCGCGAACCGGGCTGGTGGATACCTGCGGGACCGGCGGCGACGCCTCCGGCACCTTCAATATCTCCACCGCCTCCGCGCTGGTCGCGGCGGCCGGTGGCGTGCGGGTGGCCAAGCACGGCAACCGTTCGGTGTCGTCGAAGTCGGGCTCCGCGGACGTGCTGGAGCACCTGGGGATCCATCTCGGGCTGTCGCCGGAGGCGGTCGGGTCCTGCATCGAGGAGGTCGGCGTCGGCTTCCTGTTTGCCCCGGCCCATCATGGCGCGATGAAACACGCGATCGGGCCGCGCAAGGAGCTGGGCGTGCGCACGCTGTTCAATGTGCTGGGGCCACTGACCAATCCGGCCGGGGCGCCGAATCAGGTGCTCGGTGTGTTCTCGGATGCCTGGGTGCGCCCGCTGGCCGAGGCCCTGAAGGGCCTGGGCAGCGAGCATGTGCTGGTGGTGCATGCCGAGGACGGTCTGGACGAGATCAGCATCGCGTCGCCCACCCGGGTGGCCGAGCTCAGGGACGGCGAGATCCGCGAATACACCATCCGTCCGGAGGACTTCGGGCTGGCGACCACCGCACTGGATGCCGTGCGCGTCGACAGCGTGGAGGCCTCGGCCGACATGCTGCGCGGCGTGCTGGATGGCCAGGCGGGCGCGGCGCGTGACATCGTGCTGCTGAACGCCGGGGCAGCGATCTACGCCGGCGGTGGCGCGGACACGCTGGCGGCGGGCGTCGAGGCCGCCGCCCGGGCCATCGACTCCGGCGCGGCCCGCGAACGGCTGGAGCGCCTGCAGGCGACCAGCGCACGACTGGCAAACAAGGAAGCACAATGACCGAAGCCAACGCAGTACCCGATATCCTGCAGCGCATCCTGGAGCGCAAGCGCGAGGAGCTGAAGGAGCGCGAAGCGTTCTGGCCGCTGCGCGAGCTGCGCGGCTGGATGGGCTCGGCGCCCGCGCCGCGGGGGTTCCGCGCGGCGTTGCAGCGCGACATCGACGCCGGCCGCGCCGCGGTGATCGCGGAGATCAAGAAGGCCAGCCCCAGTCAGGGCCAGATCAGCCCGAACTTCAACCCGGACGCCTTCGCCCGCAGCTACGAGGAACACGGGGCCACCTGCCTGTCGGTGCTGACCGACGTGGACTTCTTCAAGGGGCGCGATGGCGACCTGCGCGATGCGCGCGTGGCCTGCCAGCTGCCGATCCTGCGCAAGGACTTCGTGATCGACCTCTACCAGGTCTACGAGGCGCGGGTGCTGGGGGCGGACTGCGTGCTGCTGATCGCCGCGGCGCTGGACGATACGGCCCTGCACGAGCTGTACTTCCTGACCCGCGAGCTGGGCATGGATGCCCTGGTGGAGGTCCACGACGCCGAGGAGCTGGAACGGGCGAAGAAGATCGGGGCCGACCTGATCGGCATCAACAACCGCGACCTGCACAGCTTCGAGACCCGACTGGAAACCACGCTGGAGCTGAAAGATCAGGCGCCGGAGGGCGCGCTGCTGGTAACCGAGAGTGGCATCCACACCCGCGAGGACGTCGCGCGCATGCAGTCCGCCGGGATCCATGCCTTCCTGGTGGGCGAGGCCTTCATGCGGACCGAGGATCCGGGCCGGGCCCTGGGGCAGTTGTTCCGCGGCGAATCGTAATCGCCTCCAGCGGGGCATCGTGCATTCAGGCTGGAGGCGGTGGTCCGGTGCCGCGCCCTTTCCGGCCGTAGGGGCCGGCGTGGCGGCACGGGCGTCAGCGCGTGCCGAACACCACGATGGTCTTGCCGTGCGCGGTGATCAGCCCGCGCTCTTCCAGATCCTTCAGCACGCGACCGGCCATCTCGCGCGAGCAGCCAACAATGCGCGCGATCTCCTGGCGAGTGATGCGCAGCTGCATGCCGTCGGGATGGGTCATCGCGTCGGGCTGGCGGGCGAGATCCAGCAGGGTGTGAGCGATGCGGCCGGTGACGTCGACGAACGCGAGGTCCATCACCTTGCGCGAGGTCTGGCGCAGACGGGTGGCGATCTGGCTGGTCAGCAGCATCAGGATCTCGGGGTCGCGCTGGGCGATTTCGCGGAACTGGGTGTAGGGGATCTCCGCGGTCTCGGTGTCCTCGCGGGTGGTGACGGTCGCGCTGCGCGGGTCGTCCTCGAACATGCCCAGCTCACCGAAGAACTCGCCCTTGTTCAGATAGGCCAGCACCAGCTCGTGCCCGTTGTTCTCGCCCAGTACCGAGACCGAGCCGCTGACGACGTAGTACAGCGTGTCGGGCACTGTGCCCGAATGGATAATGGTGGTGCGCTTGCGGTACTGGCGCCGGTGGCAGTAGCCGAGAAAACGCTCCAGCGCGGGGGACGGCTGGGCCGGGCGGTAGACGAACGGGTTGTTCAAGGCTTCCATGGTCACGTCCGATAGCAGCTTCCTGTGGATGTGCGCCAGTGTAATGCAGCATCTGGCCCCCGCACGCCGGGGTGGCTGGAACCGTTCACAAAATCCGCCGACAGGCCACTGATTTTGTGCAGCAGGTCCGCCCTGAGTAGAGTTTCTCTCAAGTATAGGCATGGATCCCTTCATCCAACAGCAGAAAGGGAACACTGATTCATTGATCGGCACCTCATTCAAAGGACAAGCGCGATGCAGGTGAAAGTGAAATGGCTGGACCAGGTGGCCTTTGTCGGCGAGACCGACAGCGGTCATGCCGTGGTGATGGACGGGGCGCCGGAGGCCGGGGGGCGCAACCTGGGCGCGCGGCCGATGGAGATGCTGCTGCTGGGAATGGGCGGTTGTACCAGCTTCGACGTGATTGCGATGCTGAAGAAGGCGCGCCAGCAGGTGCTGGACTGCGAGGTGACGGTCGAAGGCACCCGAGCGGAGACCGTGCCCAAGGTCTTCACCGATATCCACGTGCATTTCCGGGTGTACGGCCATGACCTGTCGGAGAAGCAGGTGGGGCGCGCGGTGGGGCTCTCGGCCGAGAAGTACTGCTCGGCTTCGCTGATGCTGGGGGCCTCGGCGAAGGTGACCCACGACTTCGAGATCGTCGAGGGGCCGGCCCCGCGCTGAACGGGAACCCGGGTTCTTTTCTTGGACTCGGAGGCCGAGGCGTCTACAATTCGCCGCTCGCTGCGGCCCGGGCAAGAGGACACGCCATGCCTCGTCACAAGAAGCAGATCAAGCTCCACGGTTTCAACAACCTGACCAAGAGCCTGAGCTTCAACATCTACGATATCTGCTATGCCTCGGGTGACCGGCATCGCGACGAATACATCGCGTACATCGACGAGGCGTACAACGCCCAGCGGCTGACGCAGATCCTCTCCGATGTGGCCCATCTGATCGGGGCCAATATCCTCGATATCTCGCGCCAGGACTACGATCCGCAGGGCGCGTCGGTGACCATGCTGATCTCGGAGGAGCCGGTGGCCACCGAGAAGATCGGCTACACCGAGGGCCCGGGCCCGTTGCCGGAGACCGTGGTCGGCCATCTGGACAAGAGCCACATCACGGTGCACACCTATCCGGAGGCACACCCGGAGGGCGGGATCGCGACCTTCCGTGCCGATATCGACGTGTCCACCTGCGGGCGCATCTCGCCGCTGCGCGCCCTGAACTACCTGATCCACAGCTTCGAGTCGGATATCGTGATCATGGATTACCGCGTGCGCGGCTTTACCCGTGACGTGCGCGGCAAGAAGCACTTCATCGACCACAAGATCAACTCCATCCAGGACTTCCTCTCGCGCGACACCAAGGAGAAGTACCAGATGGTGGATGTGAACGTGTACCAGGAGTACCTGTTCCACACCAAGATGGTGCTGAAGGATTTTGATCTGGACAGCTACCTGTTCGGGCTGGGCAAGGACGACTACTCGGCCAAGGAGGCCAAGCGCATCTCCAAGCTGCTCAAGCACGAGATGATGGAGATCTTCTACGGCAAGAACATGAGCCGCCCGAGCTGAGACGGCATGCGCCGCGCGTTGCGCGCGGCACTCGACGCCCGCCTTCCCTGGCGAGTCAGATCCAGTAAGCGGTGCGCGTCATCACGCTGGAGGTCAGGGGCATCAGCAGGTTGCGCACCGGCCACGGTGGCGCCTTGCCGCCCAGCGCCATCGCGTGCGCGCCGTGTTCCACCTCGTCCTGCTTCATCTGCGCCAGGATGCGTGCCGAGACCTCGTCCTGTGCCGGCAGCCGCTCCAGGTGGCGGTCCAGGTGGCGTTCCACCTGGCGCTCGGTCTCGTCGATAAAGCCCAGGCTGTAGGCGTCGCCGGTCAGGCCGGCCAGGGCACCCATCCCGAACGAGCCGACATACCAGAACGGCCCCAGCAGGCTGGTGCGCCCGCCCAGGTCGTGCACCCGGCGGGCGCACCAGTGCAGGTGGTCGCCCTCCTCGCGCGAGGCCTGGTCCAGGTGGTCGCGGATCGCGGGGGTGCGGGCGGTCAGCATCTGGCCCTGGTAAAGCCCCTGCGCCGCGACTTCCCCGGCGTGGTTTACGCGCATCAGGCGGATGGACAGGTCGCGTTCGTGATCCTCCAGATGCGGGCCGATATCGTCCCCGCCCGGCGACGGGCGGCCGGTGGAACGGGCCTGGCCGGAGATGACCTTGACGAAGGCATCGGCCTGGTTGATCAGGTGATCCAGCGGGGAGAGTCGGCGCATGGTTCCGCTCCGGTTGGGGCATCAAGGCGTACCCCTCAAGAGTACCGCAAGCGGGGCCCGGGATCAGCGCCCAGCGGGGCCTTGGGCACGGTTTTTCAGCCGCCGCGCCAGGAATCGCGCGGGCGACAGTATGGCCGGCATATCCGCCTGGTCGCCGGCCAGGGCACGCAGGTGCACGCTGCACCCGACATTCGGGCTGATGATCACGTCCGGCGCGCCTTCGCAAAGGGCCCGCAGCGTCTCGGTGCCCAGACCGTCCGCCATGGCCGGCTGGGTCAGCATCGCGGTGCCGCCCGCGCCGCAGCAGTTCGGCGCGCCGGCCACCGGCGCCATTGATACGCCGGGCAGGCGTTCCAGGAACGCGGACAGTTCGCGGGCCTCGCGGGTGACGTTGCGCTGGGTACAGGGCCGATGCAGCGCGATCCGGATCGGGGTGTCCTCCCAGAGGTCCCCCTGGGGGTCCGCATCCAGCCGCTGTGCCAGGAACCGCGTGAGACTCTGGCTGCGGGCCCCCAGCGTGCCCTCGGGGTATTCGCGCAACGTGGCCTCGCACCCGCTGTCCAGCGCGATCACCGGCACCTCGCGGTTGCCAAAGGCCTCGGTGTTGCGTGCCCGCAGGGTCTGTGCCGCCGCGCGGTGGCCGGTGTGCTGGTCCAGCGCTCCGCAACAGGCCTGGCCCGGCGGGATGGCGACCCGCACACCGAGGGCGTCGAGGACCTCCAGTGCGGCCTTCAGGTCGGGCCCGGTGAAGAAGCGGTCCATGCAGCCGGTAAACAGCAGCACGTCGGCCGTGTCCGCTGTCGCGTTCGCTCGCAGGCGCGGCGCGGGCGCCAGGGAGTCCCGGGTATGGGCGAGACTGCGCTGCCAGCTACCGCGCGGCAGAACCCGCTCCAGCCCCAGACGGGCCCCGGCCCGCGCCGCCTGGGCGCCGAGGCCGCGCAGGGTCGGGTGCATCAGGGCCTGGTGCTGGATGGCCTGCCGCCAGCGGTCCGTGCGCGAGGGGGTGGCCGGGTGTTCGTCGAGGACCTCGCGCGCGCGATCCATCAGCGCCCCGAAGGGCACACGGGCCGGGCACACCGCTTCGCAGGAGCGACAGCCCAGGCAGCCCTCCAGGTGGCTGCGCAGGCGTTCGGATTCCGGCTCCAGTCGGCCCTGGGCCAGCCCCTGCATCAGGGTCAGCCGCCCGCGTGGCGAGTCGCCCTCGACGCCGTGCCAGCCATAGGTGGGGCAATGCGGAAGGCACAGGCCGCAGTGCACACACTGGTCGGCGGCGGAAAGTCCCCGGAATCTCAGGGGCTGGTCCGATGCGCCGAGCGGCTTTGCTAGGGTCTTGCCCTCATTCGATTCCGGGAGGTCTCCCATGCTCGTGCGTTCGTTCCGGCCCGTCGGGTCTGCGTTTGCCTCGCTCATCCTGCTGAGCATACCAGTCTCGCAGGGCCTGGCCTGGGAGGCCGAGGGCTGGCAGTCGACCATCGAGCTGGGGGCCTCCAAGACCACCGGGAACACCGAGTCCACCTCGGCCACGGGCCGCTTCCGCGCAGAGCACACGACGCTCGACTGGCGCAATCGCATCCGCCTGGACGCGTACTTCCACGAGGAGGATGACGAGACCACCGGCGAGCGCTACGTCGCCGGGTATCAGGCGGACCGCAAGCTGGGCGAGCATGACTACCTGTTCGGCGCGCTGCGCTACGAGCGTGACCGTTTCAGCAACTATGACTATCAGGGTTCGGCCACGGCCGGTTACGGTCGTCGCCTGATCGACGGCGAACGGGTGCGGCTGGACGGCGAGGTCGGCGCCGGTATGCGCCAGGTGCGCATCCGCACCACCGGGGAGACCGATAGCGAGCCGGTTGGCCGCCTGGCCGGCAACTTCCGCTGGGAGATCAGCGAAAGCGCCCGCCTCACCGACGAGCTGCTGATCCTGACCGGTAGCGACAACACCGAGATCGAGAACATCCTCGCCCTGACCGCGGACGTCACCAGCCGGATGTCCCTGCGCACCAGCTTTACCGTCAAGCACAACACCGACGTCGAGCCGGGCGTGGAGAACACCGACACGATCACCGACGTCAGCCTGGTCTATCGCTTCCGCTGAAGGCACCGACGCGAACATTGCCATCCGTCGTGTTGCGGGCGGCAGCGTTATCATAAGCCGCAGGGATCACTGGAGACTTCCATGGGCTACTACCAGCGCCATATCTTCTTCTGCACCAACTGCCGCGAGGATGGCAACTGCTGCGAGGACCACGGGGCGACCGAGATGCGCGCCTACGCCAAGACCCAGGCCAAGGCCATGGGGATCCACGGCAAGGGCCAGGTACGCGTGAACACCGCCGGTTGCCTGGATCGCTGCAACGAGGGCCCGGTCGCGGTGGTCTACCCGGAGGGCGTCTGGTACACCTATCAGGACGAGCGCGACATCGACGAGATCCTGGAAGAGCACCTCAAGAACGGACGCGTGGTCGAGCGCCTGCAGATCTGAACCCTGCCCGGCGCCGCACTGGCTTGACTTTATGCGCCGGGCTCCGGAGAATCCGCATCCCGCGTGGCTACGTAGCTCAGCTGGTTAGAGCACATCACTCATAATGATGGGGTCCCCTGTTCGAATCAGGGCGTAGCCACCATCGAATCCCGGGCAGGGGCTGTCAGCGATATGGCAGCCCCTGTTTCGTTTGGGGCGCTGGTGGGCCGGTGCCTGTATTGCCGGTATCCAGGGGCTCGGATAGACTGCGCGCCGGGTCGCGTGCCTGCGCGCGGGCGGCCCCTCAAGGGAGCAACCTCGGACGAATCCATGAAACGCTACGGAATCCGCATCCGCCTGCCGGAAGGCAGCACCATGGCCATGCCGCACCTGCTGGGGCCGGACTGGGAATCCTACCGCTGGTACGACAGCGAACAGGCGCGCGAGAAGGCGCTGGCCGACATGCAGCGCGACCTCCCCAACTACCGCAAGGGTGATCACGTCGCCCAGGTCCTCGAGCGCGTCGACCGCGACGCCTGACCGCCTCCGCCTTTCCGCCGGCCGCCCGGCCGGCGCTCGCATGATCACGTCTCCTGACCGACTGGATGCCGCGACTGGCGTCCATCGCATCTTTGTGCCTCCTCGTGGTTGAAACATGCCCCCCTGCGTGCTTTAGTGCGGGGCACAAACGGAATTGCATCACATTTTTGGGGCCTATTCCGGCCGCTCGGACTGCAGGAGTCGTTGACCATGCCGACAGAAGACCGCAACGAGAACATGGACCACGCAGTGCAGGCCGAGCCGGAGGCGACCCGGACTGCCGATGACGAGACCTCGATCCGCAATCCATCGCGGGCGGCCCGGGCGACCCAGCCGCGCAACGCGGCGAGGTCGAATGTCCTGGAGGGTCAGGTCGAGCGGGGCGGCGAGCCCCACTACTTCACCGAACGCGATCTGGACCGGATCCTCGAGAATCTGGATCACCTGCGCAATTCGGTCTTCCCGCGCCTGACCAAGGGCAGCCCGACCGAGGAACAAAAGCAGCAGTTCTTCCCGTCGGTGTGTCTTATTGGCGTTGGCCGCTGCGGTTCGAACATCGCACTGGACGTGGCGGCGCTGGTGCACAGTGCGCGCTCCAACTATCTGCGCGAACTGGATAACGAGGAGGCCGGCGGGCGCGAGAAGGAAGGCCGTCCGCTGCGCTGGATTCGCAAGAGCCTGAATCTGCCGCCAGCCAACGCGGTGAAGCCCGTGTTCCTGATCGAGCCGATGGTGATGCTGGGCGATCTGGACAAGGACATCGAGGGCCGCATCCGCTTCTCCAACCGGGCGGGGCAGAACAACTTCATCGACAACTACAACAAGATGAAGATCATGGACCTGTCCGAGGTGCACGCGGGTGGCGCGGGCAATGCCCCCATTCTGGGCCAGTACCTGGCGCGCATCATTCTGAACAAGGACACCGACCAGTTCGCCAACGAGGACTGGAAGTTCATCCATTCCTACCTGATCGATTCCTGCGGTATCAAGGCGAATCAGTCACGACTGTACTTCTATATCTTCAGTGCCGGCGGTGGCACCGGCTCCGGGATGGCCTCCGAGTTCGGGCTTGCGCAGCAGTACTCCTACATGCGCAAGACCTTCGATCCCAAGCTCGAGAAGCGCGAGGCCGCGAATCGCGATCATTCCTTCGTGTTCGAGCCGATCTTCGCGGCGGGGATCTGCATCCTGCCGAACATCCAGGACAACCGCGTCGAGATGTCCGAGGCGCTGCACATCAATGCCGGGCGCCTGCTGTGCAAGTATCTGGCGGAGGAATGGGACTTCTCCTACAACTTCGAGGCCGAGGAGACGCGTGACGAGGACATGATGCATCGCATCCGGCCGTGGAACGCGATGATGCTGATCTCCAACGACATCATGCGCTACGCGGAGGAGACCGACGACGGCAACATCCGTCACGTCGATGTGAACGCGATGGAGCGCTATGCCAACCAGTACATCTCCCAGCAGATCTTCAACATCCTGACCGCGCAGGCGGTGACCACCGATTACGACGAGGACTACTTCCGGCGTGCCGGGGTGGATATCGGCGAAACCATTCGCCTGGATGCCAACGACCTGTTCATGAGTCTGGCCGGCCCGGTCGCGGTCGCCTACGCGGAATCGGAGGTGGCCACCGGCGAGGAGGCTTCCTCCAAGAGCAGCGCACTGGATATCGACGACCTGTTCTTCCGCTCGATCGACCTGCCCCACTTCAACAAGCAGACCGAGGCCATTGAAGGGATCAGCCTGCTGCCGATCGACGCCCCGCGCTACCGCGAGGCGCTGAAGGGGTACAAGGAATCGGACATGGACGCGACGCACCTGCGCGATCTGCATTTCTTCAAGAACTGCTCGTCCATTGTCACGATCCTGTCCCTGCCGAAGGACTACAAGCTGTCCTACATGGACCTGAATCGCCTGAAGTCCCACCTGAACGGCCTGTTCCCGAATACCACGCTCAAGCGCTACGCCCTGGTCATTGGCGCCTCGGCCAATCTGTCGCTGACGACCCTGGTGGTGAAGAGCCCGTGCCTGTCGGACGACTTCCTGACCCTGTTCGTCGCCTACATCAAGCGCTGTTTCGCCAACGACAAGACGCGCTTCGACGATACCCTGGACCATGCGGTGCTGGATCTCATCCGGGCCGAGGAGTTCGACGAGGCGCGCATCGACGAGATGCTGAACGAACACGAGAACCCCACGCGCATCCTCGATACCAACTGGTACGCGATCAAGCCGATGTACGAGAAGAAGTACCGCGAGATGTGCAGCAACGAGAAGAGCTTTGTCTCGATCAACGACATCCGTCTGAGCCGCGAGAACGTCAAGCAGGCGATCCGCTACCTGCGCGAGATCTACCGTCACCGCACCAGCAAGACGCAGATCATCAGCCTGAACGACGGCGGCAAGGCGGCTGCGGCGGCGCCGAAGCGCCGCGCCAGCAGCAAGAAGTAGGGCGGAGGCGGCCGCTGGGGCGCGTCAGGGAAGGGGTAGCGGCTCCATCAGGTAGCACAGGCAGTCCTGGGCGATAACCCGGGTGTCCAGTGTGAGCATGGACGGCATGGCCGGACGCTTGAGCCGGATCTCCTGCCCGGCGCGCTCCAGATAATCCCCGGTGACCTCCGAGCCGTCCTCGGCGATCGCGACCAGCGGCTCGTCGGCCTCTTCGTGCACCTGCACCAGACGGGAACCGGCGGGCAGCAGCTGGAAGTTCAGGCCGTCGAGGTCGGGTTCCAGACGCACGTCGTGCTGTGCCTCCAGCCCGGCCTGCA
>JBJHBC010000065.1:0-10923 GCA_050485285.1 Thioalkalivibrio sp. | reverse complement strand
GCGCTGGCGAGTCAGCGCCTGGCAGGTGGCTCGACGAAGGCACGTAAACACCAGAGGATGAACTATGGCCGGCCACAGCAAGGCAGGTGGCGGATCGAAGGCACTGTAAACACCGGATGACGAACCAGAGCCAGCCTCGCGACGGCAGGCGTTACAGGGCGTCGAGGACTTCGGAGAGGCGCGAGACCGCGACGACTTCCATGCCCTTGATGGGCTTGCGCGGGGCGTTGGCGGCCGGCGCGATGGCACGGGTGTAGCCATGCTTGGCCGCTTCGCGCAGGCGTTCCTCGCCATTCGGTACCGGCCGGATCTCGCCGGCCAGCCCGACCTCGCCAAAGGCCAGCATCTCCTGCGGCAGCGGCCGGTCGCGAAAACTCGACAGCGCAGCGGCGAGCATCGGCAGGTCGGCGGCCGTCTCGGTTACGCGTACGCCGCCGACCACATTGATGAACACGTCCTGGTCGAACAGGGCTACGCCCCCGTGCCGGTGCAGCACGGCGAGCAGCATGGTCAGACGGTTCTGCTCCAGCCCCACGGTGATGCGCCGCGGTTGCGAGGCATGGCTCTCGGCAACCAGGGCCTGAACCTCGACCAGCAGGGGCCGCGTGCCCTCACGGGTCACCATCACGACGCTACCGGGCACTGGGCCCTGGTGGCGCGAGAGGAAGATTGCGGAGGGATTGGAGACGGCCTTCAGGCCGTTCTCGAGCATGGCGAACACCCCCAGTTCGTTGACCGCCCCGAAACGGTTCTTGACCGCGCGCAGCATGCGGTAGCGCCCGTCCGGGTCGCCCTCGAAATACAGCACGGTGTCGACCATGTGCTCCAGCACGCGCGGCCCCGCGAGCTGGCCGTCCTTGGTCACATGACCCACCAGAATCACGGTGATGCCGCGCTGCTTGGCCAGCCGCACCAGGGCGGCGGCACTCTCGCGCACCTGGCCGACCGAGCCCGGCGCGGATTGCAGCGCGGCGGTGTAGAGCGTCTGGATGGAGTCGATCACCAGCACTCGCGGGCGTTCGCGCTCGCAGGTGGCGATCACGTTCTCCACCTGGGTCTCGGTGAGCAGGCGCAGCCCGTCGACCTCCAGACCGAGGCGCCGGGCCCGCATGCCGATCTGCTGGGCTGACTCCTCGCCGGTCACGTAGAGCGTGTCGCCGACCGGCAGCATCGCCAGGGTCTGCAGCAGCAGGGTGGACTTGCCGATCCCCGGGTCGCCCCCCAGCAGCACCACCGAGCCGTGGACCAGCCCGCCACCCAGCGCGCGGTCCAGCTCCGACAGTCCGGTGCCGGTGCGCGGGACCTCGGCCAGCTCGACTTCGCCCAGACGGGTGATGCCGGCGGCCTCGCCGGCGTAGCCGCCGCGCGGGCCGGCGCTGGCGGCCGGCGCGGCCTCCTCCAGGGTGTTCCAGGCGCCGCAGTCGCCGCACTGGCCGGCCCATTTGGGGCTGACCGCGCCGCAATCCCGGCAGACGTACTGGGTCTTTGCCTTCGCCATCAGGCTTCCTTGTTGTCGGGCGTGGCGGGCAGGTCCGGGGCGACCACGCGCACGGTGCGGATGGTGTTGTTCTTGATCTGGGCGATATCCATCACCACGCCGTTGATCTTCACGCTCACCGGTGCCTCGGGGATGCTCTCCAGGTGTTCGACGATCAGGCCGCTCAGGGTCTTGGGGCCGTCCTGCGGCAGGTCCAGGCCGAGGGCGCGGTTGAGCTCGCGCAGGTGGATGCCGCCGTCGACCATGGCGGAGCCGTCTTCCTGGCGCAGCACGTCGTCGCTCATCGCCGGGGAGTCGGTGGTGAACTCCCCGACGATCTCCTCCAGCAGGTCCTCCAGGGTGATCAATCCCTCGATATCGCCATACTCGTCCACGACCAGGCCAATCCGTTTCTTCTGTTGCTGGAAATTGATCAGCTGGCGGTTGAGCGCCGTGCCCTCGGGGATGAAATACGGGGGCGTCACCACCTGGCGCAGGTCGTCGGGGCCGAACTCGTCGCGCTCGACCAGGGGCAGCACGTCACGGCGGTGGATGAAGCCGACGATACGGTCCAGTTCGCCTTCCACCACGGGCAGGCGCGTGAAGCTCCCGTGGATCAGCTGGTCCTCGACTTCGTTCCATGGCTCGTTCAGGTCGATCACCACGATCTCGTTGCGCGGGATCATGATGTCCTCGACCGTGGTGCGCTCGAGGTCCAGCAGGTTCAGCAGCATGCGCTGGTGATTGGCCGGGATCAGTGCGCCGGCCTCCGAGACCACGCTGCGCAGTTCGTCGGTATTCAGCGCGGCGCGCTGGCCGGCGTTCATGTGCACGCCGAACAGGCGCAGCACCCCGTTGGCCATCAGGTTGATCAGCCACACCACCGGCCACATCACCTTGATCAGGCCGGAGTAGACCCATGCGGCGGGGTAGGCGATGCGCTCGCTGTGCAGGGCCGCGAGGGTCTTCGGGGCGGTCTCGGCGAAGATCAGGAGCGTCAGGGTCAGTACGCCCGTGGCGATGGCGACCCCGGTGTCCCCGAAAAGGCGCCAGCCGATGAAGGTGGCGATCTGCGCGATCAGGATATTGACGAAGTTGTTGCCCAGCAGGATCAGACCGATCAGCCGGTCCGGTTTGTCCAGCAGGCGCGCGGCCAGTTGCGCGCCGCGGTGGCCGGTCTGCGCGCGGTGGCGCATGCGGTAACGGTTCAGCGCCATCAGCGCCGTCTCCGAGCCGGAGAAAAACGCGGACAGCAGGAATAGCACCACCAGGGCGCCGAACAGTACGGACAGCGGGATCTCTTGCAAGGGCGCGGCCTGCGGTCAGGGTTGGGGCGGACGCGGTGGCGTCGTCGGGGTCATTTCAGGCAAGGGGCGCCGGGGTGTCAAGCCGCCTCGGGGGCATTCAGATCCGCCCGAGGATGACCTCCAGCACCAGCTTGGAGCCGAAATAGGCCAGCACCAGCACAACAAACCCGCCGGTGGTCCAGGCCAGCGCGCGGGTGCCGCGCCAGCCCAGGCGCCAGCGCCCGAGCAGCAGGGTGGAGAAGATCAGCCAGGCCAGGATCGACAGCGTGGTCTTGTGGACCAGGTGCTGGGCGAACAGGTTGTCCACGAACACCAGGCCGGACAGCAGGCTGAGGCCGAGGAACAGCCAGCCGATGAAGATCATCCGGAACAGCCACACCTCCATCGAGAAAAGGGGCGGCAGGGCGCGCACGAAACCCGAGGCGTGGTGGTTGTGCAGCGCGCGGTGCTGGGCGGCCATCACCGCGGCCTGGGCGGTCGACAGCGCGAGGAAGGCCCAGCCCAGCGCGGAAAACAGGATGTGCAGGTCGATCCCCGCGGAGGTGGCGTAGCGGGTATCGCCATCGCACAGCAGCGCGGTCATGGCGGCGAGCGCCGTCAACGGCAGGATCACCACGCCGAGGATGGCCAGCGGATGGCGCCAGCTCGTCAGCCACAGCAGCGCGGCCACCAGCCACAGCGACGCCGACAGGGCGTTGCCGAGGCACAGATTGAGCCCGGCCTCGGTGAGCACCATCGGCAGCAGCGCGCCCAGATGGGCCAGCAGGGCCAGCCCCCACAGGGCCAGGGCTGCTCGCGGCTGGCCGGGCGTCAGCGGCTGGCGCCGGGCGGTGACGGCCAGGTAGCCCGCGGTGGCGAGATACAGCGCGACGGCGAGGAGTCCGGTGGCAATGATCATGACGCCGGATTATCGCTGCAATGCCGGTGGATTGCACATGCCGGCGGCGGTTGCGGGTCGCCCCGCGGCGGGCCTGCATGCAAGGCCGCGAGACCGGTATACTGTCCGGTCCCGCGGTCGGCCCAAGCCCGCCGCCCGCGCACGGATCAGAAGAGGACACGCGATGTTCGACGGCCTTTCCAGCCGCCTGCAGGAGACCATGAAGCGCCTGAAGGGTCAGGCGCGGCTCACCGAGGACAACATCCAGGACGCCCTGCGCGAGGTACGCATGGCGCTGCTGGAGGCCGACGTGGCCCTGCCCGTGGTGCGCGAGTTCATCAAGGACGTCAAGGAAAAGGCGCTGGGCAAGGAGGTCATCGGCAGCCTGACGCCGGGCCAGGCCCTGATCAAGGTCGTCCATGACGAACTGATCGCGACCATGGGGGGCGAGAACGCCTCTCTGAACCTCGCCCATCAGCCGCCCGCGGTGGTGCTGGTGGCCGGTCTTCAGGGCGCGGGCAAGACCACCAGTATCGGCAAGCTCGCGCGCCTGTTGCGCGAGCGCGAGAAGAAAAAGGTCGCGGTCGTGAGCTGCGACGTCTACCGCCCGGCGGCGATCCAGCAGCTCGAGACGCTAGCGGGGCAGGTGGGTGTCACGTTCTATCCCAGCGACACCAGCCAGAAGCCCGAGGCGATCGCTGATGACGCGGTGGCCCGCGCCCGCCGCGAGGGGGTCGAGGTCCTGCTGGTAGACACCGCCGGCCGGCTGCATGTCGACGAGGACATGATGGCCGAGGTCCGGGCGCTGCATCAGGCGATCGACCCGGTCGAGACCCTGTTCGTGGTCGATTCCATGACCGGCCAGGATGCCGCGAATACCGCGCGCGCCTTTGGCGAGGCCCTGCCGCTGACCGGCGTGGTGCTGACCAAGGCGGACGGCGATGCCCGCGGCGGCGCGGCGCTGTCGGTGCGCCAGATCACCGGGGTGCCGATCAAGTTCATCGGGATGGGCGAGCGCCCGGATGCGCTGGAGCCGTTCCATCCCGAGCGTATCGCCTCGCGCATCCTGGGCAAGGGCGATGTCCTGTCGCTGGTCGAGGAGGCCAGCCGCCAGGTCGACCAGGACCAGGCCGCGAAGCTGACCCGCAAGCTGAAGAAGGGGCGTGGCTTCGATCTGAACGACCTGCGCGATCAGCTCGGCCAGATGCAGAAGATGGGGGGCATGAGTTCCATGCTCGAGAAGCTCCCCGGTGGCGGCAAGCTGCCGGACGCCGTCAAGAACCAGGCCAGCGACAAGGAAATCGGTCGCATGATGGCGGTGATCTCGTCCATGACCGAGCACGAACGGCGCCATCCGGACGTGATCAAGGGCTCGCGCAAGCGCCGCATCGCCGCCGGGTCCGGTACCCAGATCCAGGACGTGAATCGCCTGCTCAAGCAGCACACCCAGATGAGCAAGGCGATGAAGAAATTCTCCAAGGGCGGCGCGTCGAAGATGATGCGCGCCCTGGGGGGCAAGATGGGCGGCATGGGGGGTATGGGTGGCCCCGGCGGCGGGATGCCGTTCCGCTGATGGTCAAGGTTCGCGCGAACGACCGCCTGCAGCCGTGGGGAGCCCTGCCGGTTCCCTTGTGTTACTGGCCGGATTCGTTATAATCGCGCGTTTTCTCGAGAAAACGGACTCACGGGGTTCAACACTACATGGTTACGATTCGCCTGCTACGCCGCGGCGCCAAGAAGCGCCCGTTTTATTCGATCGTGGTTACCGATTCCCGCGCTCGTCGCGATAGCGGCTACAAGGAGCAGATCGGGTTCTTCAATCCGGTGGCCCGCGGTCAGGAAGAGCCGCTGCGCATTGATCTCGAGCGCGTGGACTACTGGCTGGGTCACGGTGCCGGCATGTCCGAGCGCGTGAACCACCTGGTCAAGGGCTACCGCAAGCAGCAGTCCGCGGCGGCCTGAGGTCGTCCGGTCCGCGGTACTGACGCTTGGCTGCGGTCATGAACGAGGCGGGTGAGCGCATCCGCGTCGGGCGTGTCTCCGGGGTCTATGGCGTCAAGGGCTGGGTTCGGGTGTTTTCCGAGACCGAGCCGCGCGCCGCGATTACCGAGTTCCCGCAGTTGTGGATGCACTACGGGAACGACTGGCGCCTGGTCGAGATCGAAGGCGGCCGCGCGCATGGTGCGGGCGTCGTGATGAAGTTCCGCGAGGCGGCGGATCGTGACGCCGCCTACGGCCTGATCGGCGCCGAGCTGGCGATCGAGCGCGACTGGCTGCCCCCGGCCGAAGAGGGTGCCTACTACTGGGCCGACCTGCTGGGCATGGCGGTCGAGAATCGCGACGGCACGGCGCTGGGCACCATCTCGGGCTTTATCGAGACCGGTGCCAACGACGTACTGGTGGTCCAGGGGGACCAGGAGCGGCTGATCCCCTGGGTGCGCGAGCAGTACGTGCTGGACGTGGACCTGGAGACTCGCCGCGTGCGGGTCGACTGGGATCCGGATTTTTAAGCGGCGCCGGTGCGTTTCGACGTCATCACGCTGTTTCCGGAACTGGTCGCGGCGGTTGGCGAGGCCGGCGTGACCGGGCGGGCCGTGGAGCGCGGCCGGCTGGAACTGAAATACTGGAATCCGCGCGCCTGGGGCGCCGGCTTTCACCAGGCTGTGGACGACCGTCCCTATGGTGGCGGGCCAGGCATGGTGATGCAGTACGCGCCGCTGGCGTCCGCGCTGGACGCGGCGCGCGCGGACGCGGAGTCGGTCCCGTACGTGATCGCGCTGACCCCGCAGGGGCGGCCGATCCGGCAGGCGATGCTGCGCGAACTGGCCGTGCGCCCCCGGGTGGCCCTGGTGTGCGGGCGCTACGAGGGCATCGACGAGCGCTTCATCGAGGCGCGGGTCGATGAGGAATGGTCGCTCGGCGACTTCGTGCTCTCGGGCGGGGAGCTCGCGGCCATGGCGGTCGTCGATGGCTGTGCCCGTCTGCTCCCGGGGGTCCTGGGGCACGCGGACTCCGCCGAACAGGATTCCTTCAGTGCCGGGCTGCTGGATTGCCCGCACTACACCCGGCCGGAGACCGTGGCCGGGCGGGCAGTACCGCCGGTGCTGCTCGGTGGCGACCATGGCGCCATCCGTCGCTGGCGCCGCCGTGAGGCGCTGGGCAGGACCTGGAGCCGGCGGCCGGACCTGCTGGCCCGGCTGGAACTCGGGGCCGAGGATGCGGCCCTGTTGGACGAATACCGTGTGAGTGGCCGGACAGGCGGCTCGCGCACCGAAAGCGATGATTGAGGTCGAGCAATGAATAACGTCATTCAGGAACTGGAAGCCGAGCAGATGAAGTCGGATGTGCCCGCCTTCGGGCCCGGCGATACCGTGGTGGTGCAGGTGAAGGTGCGCGAAGGCGACCGCGAGCGCCTGCAGGCCTTCGAGGGCGCGGTGATTGCCGTGCGCAACCGCGGCCTCAACTCCGCGTTTACCCTGCGCAAGGTCTCCTACGGTAACGGTGTGGAGCGCACGTTCCAGACCCACAGCCCGCAGATCGCCGAGATCAAGGTGAAGCGCCGCGGCAAGGTGCGTCGTTCCAAGCTGTACTACCTGCGCGATCGGACCGGCAAGGCGGCCCGCATCAAGGAAGACGTCAAGGCGGCGAAGTAACGCCGGCCGGCGGGGCGCGGCAAATGGCCGTGACCCCGTCACCCCTGGCTTTTCGCTATTCGATGTCGGCTGGATCGACGACCCGCAGCCAGCGCTGTCTCCTTCCCGGAGTCGCGCTGGCTTTTGCGTGGTTGGAATCCGCCAATGGTGAACTCCTCGCCTGCGACTGGCAGGACCCGGATGACCCCCGGGAACTGACCCCCTTGGCCGACATCCCCGGGGCTGATCGTTGCCCCCCACCGTTTTCTCCGGATGCCTATGGCCGGGATGCGTCTGCCTGGCACCCGACCCCCGCGGTCCCGCCGGGCAGTGCCCATGCGCGCCGCGTCTGGGCGGCCCTGTCGGAGATCCCGGTCGGCGAGGTCCGCACCTATTCCGAGATTGCGGCCCGCGTGGGCTCCGCGCCTCGGGCCGTGGGGCAGGCCTGTCGCGCCAACCCCTGGCCGCTGTTCATCCCCTGCCATCGGGTCGTCTCCTCCCGCTTTCGTCGTACCCATGATGTGGGCGGCTACGCAGGCGATCACGTGGGCGAGCTGGCCCAGGTCAAGCGCCTGTTGCTGGCGCACGAGGGGATTCTGAAGCACGAATGATCCGGCGCCCGTCGCGTGCCGGTTTTTCTCCCTTCCTTCCGTCCTCCCGGTGATTCTTCCCGCCTCCGCGGCTCCTGGTCTGCGTGCCTGGTTTCCCCTGTGGGGAATCTTCATCTCTTTTTTCAGTTTCTTGCGCGCCCGAGTCACCCTGAACGGTGGCTGAAAAAATTCCCCAAAACCGGGAATAGATTGGGGTGGTTCGCCGTCTGCCCCTCGGTGTTGATGCCCAAGAACCTTTCAAAAACAGACTTTTAGGAAACGCTAATATAGTCTTTTGTGTTGACAGCACGGACTCGGGTTCAGCACTCTGCTACACAGGTCCGGGCCAGATCAGTCCCGGGCTTCATCGAAAAAAACCCGTGTGATGGAGGTTTCCATGTTCAAGAAAGCATTGCTTGCGTTGCCCGTAGCAATGGCTGTTGGGGCTGCGGCTCAGGCCGGCGAATGGCAGGACCCCAACGATGTCCTGCAGCAGTTCCTGCAGGAAAATCCCGATTCCGCCTACCTGCATCAGAGTGAAATGAACATCATGATGATGCCGGACAACCCCGCCCTGTGGCTGGTCGATGAAGGCGAAGAGCTGTTCTATGCCCAGCGCGGCCCGAACAACGTCTCCCTGGAAGGCTGCGACTTCGGCAAGGGCCCGGGCGAGCTGGACGGTGCGTACGTCGAGCTGCCGCGCTACTTCGAAGACACCGGCAAGGTGATGGACTTCGAGATGCGTCTGGTGCACTGCATGAAGGAACTGCAGGGCTTCACCAGCGATGACGCCGCGGTTGCCCGTCGTCACGGCAACGGCTCCGACATCATGAAGCTGACCACCTTTATCGCCCACCAGTCCTCCGGCATGGCGTGGAACCCGCCTCTGGATCATCCGCAGGAACAGGCCATGCGCGATGCGGGCGAGAAGCTGTTCTATCGCCGCGGTGGCGCGATGGACTTCAACTGCGCCTCCTGCCACGGCGATGTCGGCAAGCAGATCCGCGCTTCGGTGCTCCCGAACGTGGATACCGGCCCCGAATGGTCCAAGGCTGTCTCCTGGCCCGCACACCGTGCCGGTCACGACAACGTGCGCAGCCAGAATCACCGTATCCGTGGTTGCGTGTGGCAGATGCGTCACGCCGGTATCAAGGCCGATACCCCGGTCAACACCGCCCTGATCTCGTACTGGAACGATCAGGCACGCGGCGAACCGGCCATCCTGCCTGACCTGAAGCGGTAACCTACGGACGCAATAGGAGACACCAAGTATGTTTAAAAAGAATGCTGTTGCGGCCGGCATGGCCGCGTTCGCATCCGTCGCCCTGACCGCAGGTTGCGCCGTTGCCGACGGGAGCAAGGGTTCGGATGTCGACATCACCGCGATGAGCGCCGACGAGCTCGCCGAACACCTCATCTTCGAAACGGACAGCTTCCGTGATCAGGAGATGCAGGAAGGCGGTACCTGGCGTGACCGCATGACCCAGGACGACCTGCAGAAGGCCTGTTCGCTGAAGGGCGATCCGGATGGCGAAACCGCCGGCCAGGTCGTCGCCATGGCCCGTGCCTCCTACGAGGCGCCGGAGAGCATCGAGCTGGGCGACTGGCGCAAGGGTGCCGAACTGGCCGACTCCGGCTACGGCTACCGCCAGGGTCATCGTACCGATGACCACAGTCAGCGCGAGGCGGGTGGCAACTGCTACAACTGCCACGTGTTCGATCCGCGGGTGTCCGACCAGGGCACCATTGGCCCGAGCCTGCAGAACTACGGGGCCAACCGCGGCACCAGCGAAGCGGTTCTGCGCTATGTGCACGAGGTGATTTCCAACCCGCACCAGTACTTCCCGTGCACGCAGATGCCGCGCTTCAACTCCGACCGTCACCAGCTCCTGAGCGACGAGCAGATCAGCCATATCATGGCCTACCTGCTGGATCCGGAGTCGCCGGTCAACAACCAGTAGGCCATTTGCTGGATGGGGCAGTCCGAAAGGACTGCCCTTTTTTGAGCCCCCGTCGAGGGTGCGGAGGCTCAAAAAAGGGTCCCATGAAGATTCGGCCGGCGCCGACTGGGTGCCGTTCCAGGGCGAAAGGGGCCTTCTCGCCTGCAAGGCAGCCGGGCTGAACGCCTTGCAGGAGCCGGTGGAGCATCGGCAAGAAGCGGCAACAGCCGACGCAAGAGGAGAGAACGGGGATGCGCAGTTACAAGACAGTTGGGGCAAGTGTGGCGATCGTGGCGTCCGCGGCGCTGATCGCGGGCTGCGACGCCTGGATGGAACAGAACGGGGGCGAGGTCGACATTTCGGCAATGAGCGCCGAAGAGTACGCGGAATACCTTGTGCTGGAGACGGACAGCTACAGTTTCGAGCAGGAGGCACAGGAGGGCGGCTCGGCCCGGGATCGCATGGTTCAGGATGGCATCCAGGCCGCTTGTTCGATCAAGGGCGACCCGGACGCTGAGACGGCCGGCGAAGTCATCGCGATGGCACGCGAGAGTTACGAAGCGCCACCGGGTGGTCCGCGCCTGGGGAACTGGCGGCGCGGCGCAGAATTGGCGCGCTCCGGCTACGGCTATCGGATTGGTCATCGTAATGACGACCACGGTACCCGCGAGCCGGGCGGGAACTGCTACGCCTGCCACCAGATGGACCCGAACGAGGAGCTCTACGGCACGCTGGGCCCGAGCCTGGCGGGTTACGGGGCCACCCGCGGAACCGACAGCTCGGTCGTGAATTACGTGCATCAGGTGGTCTCCAATCCCCATCAGTACTTCCCGTGCACCAAGATGCCGCGCTTCGGTCGCAACAACTTCCTGACCGAAGAGCAGATCGCGCACGTGATGGCGTATCTGCTGGACCCGGAGTCTCCGGTCAACCAGTAAACCGGTCACACGGTCGAGGGCGGTCGCTGTCGGCTGCCCTTCTTGAGCCACCGCGGGTACGCTCGCGGTGGCTTTTTGTTTGAGGGACGCATGCTCAGCTACCAACACGACTATCACGCCGGCAATTTCGCCGATGTGCACAAGCACCTGGTCCTCTGGCAG
>JBJHBC010000064.1:0-11185 GCA_050485285.1 Thioalkalivibrio sp. | reverse complement strand
CACCTCGACGCTGCCGTCCGGTTCGTTGCGGGCGTAACCGGTCAGCCCGAGCCGCCGGGCCTCGTCGCGGGTGGAGGCGCGGAAGAACACGCCCTGTACCCGGCCGCTGACACGCCAGCGGCGGGCATGGTTATCATTGGCCTCCGTCATTCTTCGTCCTCCGGAGTGGATTCATGTCCGATGCCCCTACGCTGTACCACAACCCGCGCTGCAGCAAGTCGCGCGCGACCCTGGAACTGCTGCGCGAGCAGGGCGTGGAGCCGCAGATCGTCGAGTACCTGAAGACCCCGCCGGATGCCGCCACCCTACGTGCCATCGTCGACCGGCTGGGCATCGCCCCGCGCGACCTCCTGCGCACCGGCGAGGCGGAGTACCGCGAACTGGGCCTGAAGGACGCCGAGCTGGATGACGAGGCCCTGATCCAGACCATGGTCCAGCATCCGAAACTGATCGAACGGCCGATCCTCGTGCACGGCGACCGCGCGCGCATCGGGCGTCCGCCGGAGCAGGTGCTGGAGATCCTGTCGTGAGCGCGGCCCCCGAGGTCCTGGTGCTGTACTACAGCCGCTACGGCGCGACTGCCGAGCTGGCGCGTCACGTCGCCAGCGGCGTCGAACGGGCCGGTGCGGTCGCGCGCGTGCGCACCGTCCCCCCGGTGAGCACCAACATCACCGGCGACGCCCCGGCAGTCCCCGCTGACGGCCCGCCCTACGCGGAGACCCGCGACCTGGAGGAATGCGCCGGGCTGGTCATGGGCTCCCCCACCCGCTTCGGCAACATGGCCGCGCCGCTGAAGCACTTCCTCGACGGCACCAGCGGCCTGTGGGCCAGTGGAGGTCTGGTCGACCGGCCGTTTGGCCTCTTCACCAGCACCGCCACCCAGCACGGCGGCCAGGAAACCACGCTGCTGACCATGGCCCTGCCCCTGATCCACCAGGGGATGCTCTGGGTCGGCGTGCCCTACACCGTACCGGAGCTGAGCACCACGACCTCCGGGGGCTCGCCCTACGGCGCCAGCCATGTCGCCGGCGGCCAGGGCGAGCACCCGGTCACCCGCGAGGAGCAGCGCATCGCCACGGCCCTGGGCGAGCGGGTCGGGCGGCTGACGCGCCGCCTGCAGAACGGGGAACCGGCATGATCCTCGCAGCGCGCGGGCTGGCGCTGGTCGCCTATCTGGCCCTGATCGGCCTGATCCTGGTCTGGACCACCTGGATCGACCGGCCGGAGATCGTACCGGTCTCGGTGGCGCTGGTGATCCTGGTCCTGCCGCTGCTGTTCCCGCTGCGCGGGATGCTGCACGGGCGCCGCTACACCCACGCCTGGTCCAGCCTGCTGGCGCTGGCCTATGTAACCCTGGGGATCACCCTGGCCGCGGCGGCGGACGCACGCCTGTACGGCGTGCTGATGACCGCCGCCAGCCTCGCCTGGTTCGCCGGCTGCCTGCTCTACGTCAAGCTGGACGCCCGCCGCGCCCGCAAGCTTACTTCCTGATATTCACCACGAAGCGCACGAAGGCACGAAGAAGGGCCAGGTCAAGGCGATTCACAGGAAGATGGGAAGAGTGGAAGAAAGGCAATTTATTGATTGGAATGGATAGCCCGGAACACTATCGCCGTGCGCGAGTGCCTCGCCTGCACCCCTCATCCCAGACCCTGCGCAGCGGTGATCCGGGATCTCGCCGAGGGAGTGTTTCCGACGCCGGAGATCCTGGCTCTACGCTCTGCTCCGGCCGGGAGGACGGGCGCCCTGGAAGCTACGCCTTCGGCGTCCTTACATCCTCGGCGCCCATATAGAACCTTCCCGTCTTCCCACCTTCCTGTAGAACGCCCTTGACCTGGCCCTTCTCCGGGCACTTCGTGGTGGACGTCAGGACCGCGCGAGCTGGTCGCGGACGAAGGGGATGGTCAGGCGCCGCTGTTCGGCCAGGGCGGCCAGGTCCAGGCGGTCCAGCAGTTCCAGCAACGCCACCAGGTCACGGCGGTAGTGGCGCAGCAGGTAGTCGGCCACCGCCTCCGGCAGCTCCAGCCCGCGCAAAACGGCGCGCTGGGCGAGGATGCGCTTGAGGTCGTCTTCCTCCGGTGCCTGCATGCGGAACACCGGCCCCCACGCCAGCCGCGACGTCAGGTCCGGCAGGCGGCTGTCCAGCCCGTCCGGCGCGTGAGTCGCCGCCAGCAGCACCCGGCAGCCGCCATCGCGCAGGCGGTTCAGCAGCCCGAACAGGGCTTCGTCCCAGTCACCCTGCCCGACCACCTGGTCGAGATCGTCCAGTGCCACCAGGCGGGCACGCTCCAGGCCGTCCAACACCGCCAGCGGCGGGGCGGATGCGACCTCGCCCAGCGGCAGGTACGCCACCGGCTCGCCGCGTTCGTGGCCCTGATGGCAGGCCGCCTGCAGCAGGTGGGTCTTGCCAACGCCGGACGGCCCGTGCAGCAGGATCTGTGGCTCGCTCATGCCGACCCCGACGGCCAGCGCCTCGACGGCATCGCGGGCGAGCGGATTGCCGCCGGGATAGAAGCCGGCAAAACGCGACGTATCCCGCAGGCGCAGGTCCAGCGGCAGCTGGCGCTGCGGGACAGCCTCGCGACCCTGGCCGACACTCATTCCCGGCGGGCTCCCGGCTCCGAGGGCGCCTCCCCGGCATTCAGGCGCCGGTAGTGCACCAGCAGGTGGCGCACGCCGACGGCCAGCACAGCCGCCACCGGCAGCGCCAGCAGGACGCCGAAGAAGCCGAACAACTGGCCACCCGCCAGCACGGCAAAGATCACCGCGACCGGATGCAGCCCGGTGCGGTCGCCCACCAGCCAGGGCGTCAGCACCATGGACTCCAGCACCTGGGCCACGGCAAAGATCGCCAGTACGATCAGCAGGAGGGTCCAGCCGTCGCCCTGCACCAGCGCGGCGGCGCTGGCCAGCAGCACCCCGACGATCACGCCGACATAGGGGATAAAGCTGACCAGCCCCGCGATCAGGCCGATCGCCAGCCCCATCTCGACCCCGGCCACGGTCAGGGTGACCGCATAGAACAGGCCCAGCGCCAGCATCACCAGCAGCTGCCCGCGCAGGAAGGCCCCGAGCGTCTCGTCCGACTCCGCCGCAAACGTGAGCACCGCCGGGCGCCAGGTCTGCGGCAGCAGGTCGCGCAGGCCGTTCAGAACGCGCGGCCAGTCGCGCAGCAGATAGAAACTCACGACCGGGATGAGCACCAGGTTCAGCACCCCCAGCACCAGCGCACCGGTGGAACTGCCGATCCATTGCAATACGCCGCCAGCCAGTCCGCCGGCCTCGCGCCAGTGCTCGGCGACCAGCCCCTGGAGCGCACCGGCATCCAGCGGCGGCAGGCTGTCCCCGGCCAGATCCTCCAGCCAGGGACGCACCTGCCCGTCGAACCAGCCGAGGATCTGCGGCAGCGCCAGCGTGAGCCGCTCGAACTGGGCAATCGCCAGCGGGATCAGGATCAGGATCAGCGCGGCCAGCCCGAGCATCACCAGCAGGAAGATGACCACGGTGGCCAGGGTGCGCGAACGCCCGGTGCGCGCCGCCAGGCGGGTCACTAGCGGATTGAACAGGTAGCCGATCAGCAGCGCCACGACGAAGGGCGTGAGGATCGGCGCGAGCAGGTACAGCGCCCCGCCCAGCACGAGGAGCCCGACCAGGGCGGCAAGGGTCGCAGCCGATAGCGGCCAGCTTCGATCCAGGGCCGGCGTCGTCATGATTTCCTCTCCGGTGTTGCCGCCGCGTGCGGATGTCCACGCAGGTGGCGCCAGGCGTAATACCCCCACTGCACGGTATAGGCCAGGCCGCTGGTCAGGGTCGTAAAGGCCACGACAATCATCAGCAGCTGCACCCAGATCGGGTCCAGCGCCAGCAGGCCGACCTTCACGATCGCCACCAGCACCAGGGTGATCTGCAGAAAGGTGTTCACCTTGCTGATCAGCAGCGGCCGAATCGCCAGGGGCCCGACAAACAGCCGGTACAGCGCGGAGCCGGCGGTCAGCCAGACATCGCGCCCCACCACCAGCAACAACAGCCACAACGGCAGCAGCCCCGACAGGGTCACGGCCACGTAGACCCCAAGCATCAGCAGCTTGTCCGCCGCCGGATCCAGCCAGGCGCCCAGCGGCGTGTGCCAGCCGTAGCGCCGCACCAGCCAGCCATCCAGGGCGTCACTCAGCCCGGCGATCGCCAGCAGCACGACCGCCACCAGGTAGTGTTCCAGCGCCAGCAGCACGACGATCGGCGGGATCAGGAGGATCCGGCCGATCGTGACGGCATTGGGGATCTGGTGACGAGGCAGCATCCGCTTCGCCGCGACGGCAATCAGCGCCGATCCAGCCAGGCATCGGCCTCGGGTGCCGCATCCGGCGCCTCGGCCCGGGCGAAGCCGGAGCCGCGCAGCAGGTCGACCAGGTCATCGCGATCAAGGCCGGTGCGCACCTGCAGCACCACGCTGTCGCCGGCCAGCGCATCCAGACGCGCCGCCTCCACCGCCTGCAGCCGCGCCAGTTCCGCGCGCAGGCGCTCGAAGGCCGCAAAGCCCTGGACCCCGGCAAACCCCAGGCGCAGCCATTCGGGCTCGGCCGCGACCCGTGCCAGGGGCTCGGCCACCCGGTCCAGCGCACGCGCCACCGCCTCGCGGGCCGCCGACGCGGGGCTGTCCCCACTGGCGGAACTGCGGTATTCACGGGTGTCGTGCACCGCGACCACCCGCGCCTCGGCCCCGCTCGCGGTCTCGCGCACGTGCAGCAGCAGGACCCCGTCGGCCTCGTATCGGCGCGCGGCCGCAACCAGCGGCTCGCTCACACCGCCCACGATATCGGAGGGCTGGGCGGACCGGCGGTCCTCCAGATCGCCGAGCGGGAACAGCAACGGCATGTCCCGGGCCTCGGCCAGTTCGTCCAGCGCGGCGAGAATCCCCGGGCCGTCCACCGCATCCCCGAGCAGGTCACGCTGCCCGCCGGCATCATGCACGGCCCAGACCAGCAGCGCCGGACGCTCGCCCAGCAAGGCCGGCACACCCGCGTCTCGCAGCGCGGTGCGCAGACGAAACGGGTCGAACTCCAGACGGTAGCGATCTTCTTCGACCTGTTGCCGCCGCTCCAGCGCCGCGATCCAGCCCTCGTCGTCGCGGCCTTCGAGGAGTTCGCCCGCCAGATCCAGCACCGGGCCCGAACGCAGCCCCGCCAGCCTTACCAGCACCTGTTCCAGCCCCTGCTCCAGGGCGCGGGTCTCGTCCTCGGCGGTGACCGTCACCACCAGCGCGTCATCGGCGGCCCCGGCCGGGGTCAGCACCAGGAAAAGGAGGCCCAGCAGGAAGGCCAGGCGGGAATGCGCTCGAGGATGCAGGGGCATGGTCATGATCGGTTGTTCGACAGGCGCCACAAAATACCACAGGCATGCGCCCCGGCATCGCCGGAGAAGGCTCGCCGGCGACGCCCTTTCGCACCCGCCTTCGTCGCCGCGAACCGCTTCCCGGCTTTGCACCCCCGCACCCGGCTCGCTACCATGCCGGGTTCTGCGAGACCGCCGCAGCGCGCGGCCTCCACCCGCGCTTACTCAACATCGGGGAACCCATGTCCGAATCCCGTTCAGGCCTGACCTACCGCGAGGCCGGTGTCGACATCGAGGCCGGCGCCGAGCTGGTCGAACGCATCAAGCCGCATGCGGCGCGCACCCGACGCCCCGGCGTGATGGCCGGCCTGGGTGGCTTCGGGGCCCTGTTCGAGCTGCCGATGGATCGCTACCGGCAGCCGGTCCTGGTCTCCGGCACGGACGGCGTCGGTACCAAGCTGCGCCTGGCGCAGGAGACCGGTCGTCACGACCGCATCGGTATCGATCTGGTCGCGATGTGCGTCAACGACATCGTGGTCCAGGGGGCCGAACCGCTGTTCTTCCTCGACTACTACGCCACCGGCCATCTGGACGTGGACATCGCCGCGGACGTGGTCACCGGCATCGCCGAGGGCTGCGAGCAGGCTGGCTGCGCCCTGATCGGCGGCGAGACCGCCGAGATGCCCGGGATGTACCAGGGCGAGGACTACGACGTGGCCGGCTTCGCCGTCGGCATCGCCGAGAAGGACGCCCTGATCGACGGCAGCCGGGTCACCGCCGGGGATGTCGTCCTCGGTCTGGAGGCCAGCGGCCCCCATTCCAATGGCTATTCCCTGATCCGGCGCGTGCTGGAGCATGCCGGCACGCGCCTCGACGCACCGCTGCCGGGCGCCGACGGCATCACGCTGGGCGAGGCGCTGATGGCCCCTACCCGGATCTACGTGCGCCCGTTGCTGGAACTGCTGGAGCAGTTCCCGGTGCACGCCATGGCCCACATCACCGGCGGTGGCCTGACCGAGAACCTCCCGCGCGTGCTGCCGGAGACCCTGGGCGCGCGCATCGACCCCGCCAGCTGGGCGCGGCCGCCGGTGTTCGACTGGCTGCAGCAGGCCGGCGACATCGCCGACGAGGAGATGCTGCGCACCTTCAACTGCGGCATCGGCATGACCGTGATCCTCCCCGAGGACCGGGTCGAGGCCGCCAGTTCGCAGCTCGCCCGGGCCGGCATCCGCAGCTGGCCGATCGGCGTGATCCGCGAACGCGACGAGTACCAGCCCGGCGTCACCTACGCCGCCGCATGACCATACCCGCCGGGCAATCGGCCGAGGCCCCGAAGCGCCTGGTGGTGCTGATTTCCGGGCGCGGCAGCAACCTCGGCGCGCTGATCGAGGCCTGCGAACAGGGGCGTATCCCGGGGCGCGTGGTCGGGGTCATCAGCAACCGCCCGGATGCCGGCGGGCTGGAGTTCGCACAACGCCACGGCATCCCGCACCGCGTGCTGAACCATCGCGACTACCCCTCGCGCGAGGCCTTCGACGCCGACCTGGCCGATGCTATCGAAGACTACACCCCCGACCTGGTCATCCTGGCCGGCTTCATGCGCATCCTGACCCCCGGTTTTGTGGACCGATTCACCGGCCGCATGCTGAACATTCATCCCTCACTGCTGCCCAAGTACCGCGGCCTGGACACCCACGCCCGCGCCCTGGCCGATGGCGAGACCGAGCACGGTGCCAGCGTCCACTTCGTCACCCCGGAGCTGGACGGCGGGCCGGTGATCATGCAGGCCCGCGTGCCGGTGGCGCCCGACGACACGCCCGACAGCCTGGCCGCCCGCGTGCAGCGGGCCGAGCACCGGCTGTACCCCGAAGTCGTGCGCCGCGTGTGTTCAGGCGAAATTCAGTGGTCCGGGCGGATCCTGCAGGGCGACGACAGGCCGCTAGAGGCACCGCTGCAACTCGACGAGGACACCCATGAACGTTCAGACCGGAGCTAGCGGCGCGATGACCCGGCGAGCCGTTTCCATGATGCGGGCCCTGATGCCGGCTCTGCTACTGGCCCTGCTGGCCGCCCCGGCAGCCGCGGACCGCGACCTGCGCCCGATCCCGCCCTACACGGCCAGCTACGAGGCCAGTGCCATGGGCAACACGCTCAAGGCGCGCATCACCCTCAACCACGAGGACGTGCAGACCCGCATGGCGATGGATGCCCATGTCTCCGGCTTCCTGCGCATCCTGGGCCGCTTCGAACTGAGCCGCGAGGCCCTGATGAACACCCGCAACGGCGACCTCCAGCTGGTGCAGTCGCGCAGCCAGCAGATCACCCCGCGCCGCGAACGCAAGGTCGAGACGCGTTTCGACTGGCAGACCCACCGCGCGATCGGCACGATCAACGGCGAGCGCTTCGAGCTCGAAGTACCGGAACAGACCCTGGACTTCCTTGGCTCGCTGTACCTGATGATGCAGCGCCTGGAGACGGGCGAGCTGTCCAGCGAGGGCGATCGCGTGACCGTCCAGACCCTGGAACGCGACCGGCTGCGCGAATACCAGTTCGAATACGCCGGGCGCGAGACCATGGACTCCCCGATCGGCCGCGTGGAGACCATCCGCATCGACCGCCGCAGCCAGGACAGCGACGTCGCCCTGTCCGCCTGGTTCGCGCGCGAGCTGCGCCACGTCCCGGTGCGTTTCGACTACGAGGCCGACGGCCGCGTGTTCGAGCTGAACCTCACGCAGCTGGAATGGCACGACCCGATCATTGACCTGACCGAGTAGACACCATGAGCGAGACCTTTGACCTGGCCATCATCGGCAGTGGCCCCGGGGGCTATCGTGCCGCCGTTCTGGGCGCCCTGCGCGGACTGAGCGTCGTCATCATCGAGAAGGGCGACTGGGGCGGCTGCTGCCTGAACCGCGGCTGCGTACCCAAGAAGGACTGGTACCACACCGCCCGCACCGTTGCCGCCCAGCGCCACTTCGAGGGCCGCGGCATCAGCGGGAGCCTCAGCGCCGACATGGGCAAGGCCTGGGACCATCAGAAGGACGTGGTCACCGAGGTGCGCAACTCCTACCTCGGTTACATGAAGCACCTGAAGATCCAGTACCGCCACGGCGCGGCGAGCTTCCTCGACGCCGAGACCCTCGAGATCGTCACCGACGACGGCACCGAGACCGTCAGCGCCCGCCACACCATCATTGCCACCGGCGCCACCGCCAGCGTGCCGGAACCGTTCGCGGCCGAACCGGGCCGCGTGCTCACCACCGACATGCTGTTCGACGACAAGCCACCGGCGGGCGAGCGCGTCGCAATCATCGGATCCGGCGTTGTCGCCACCGAGTTCGCCTGGATCTTCCATCATCTCGGCAAGCAGGTGACCTGGCTGTCGCGCTCCAAGCCCCTGTCCACCCAGAAGTTCAGCCCGCAGGCACTGGGCACACTGAAGGAACAGCTGGCCGCGGACGGCATCGAGCCCACCCGCGTCAAGGGCTACGAAAGCGTCGAGACCTCGGACGACGGCGTCACCATCACCGACAGCGAAGGCAACAGCTTCGAGGTCGACTGGGTCCTGCTCGGCACCGGGCGCACGCCGCACACCGAGGGCCTGAACCTCGACACGATCGGGGTCAAGACCGACGCCCGCGGCTTCGTGAAGCGCCGGCCCACCCTGCAGACCGACGTCGACACCATCTACGCCATCGGCGATGTCGCGAGCGAGTGGCAGACCGCCAACCACGCCCTGGCGGACGCCACCATCGCGGTGGAGAACATCCAGAACGGCAACACCCGCGAGCAGGACGAGCGCTTCGTGCCGATCGCGATCTACTCCGCGGTGGAAATGGCGCGTCTCGGCATGGACGAGGACGACGCCGAGGACGAGGAACTGGAACCGGCGGTCGGCTTCGCCGCGTTCGAGACCTCCCCGCGCGCGCTGGGCCAGGACGAGCCCGAGGGCTTTGTGCGCCTGATCGGCGACATGGACAGCGGCGCCCTGCTGGGCGGCGAGGTCATCGGCACCGATGCCGGCGAGCTGATCCACATCCTGTCCCTGGCCCCCGACCGCGACACCGCGCTGGCCTGGATCGCCCAGGGCCAGTGGAACCACCCGACCCGCGCCGAGGAATTCCTCAACGCCACCGAGACCCTCGCCTCCAAGTGGAACCTCAAGTCCGAGATCTTCGGCCTCTGAACCACCGGCCCGTGTGCGGCCGGCAGGACCGCCGCCGCGGGTGATCCGGGGGCGCCGGGCCGGGCTCTACTTCGCCTTGCGGGCGCGCTTGGCCGCGAGGACCTCGGCGTCGGCGCGCTGTACGAGCATCTCGAGCTGCGTATCGGCGGCCTCGAAACCGGCGACCCCCAGGCTGAGGGCCACGCCCGCGTCCTCCTGCACCTGAGTACGCAGGCGCTCGCCCATCTGGCGCGCGGCCGCGAGGGGCGTATCGGGGAGGAGCAGCACGAACTCATCCCCGCCATAGCGGGCAAACAGGTCATTCGCGCGCAGGGTCGTCTGCACGCTCGCCGCCACCTGTCTCAGCACGGCGTCGCCCGCGGCGTGACCGTCCTGGTCGTTGATGCTCTTGAAGCCGTCGAGGTCGAACATGAGCAGGGACAAGGCACCACCATGCCGCCGCGCGCGTTCCATCTCGCGCTCGGCCCCCGCCTGGAAATGCCGGCGGTTGCCCACCCCCGTAAGGGTATCGCTCGAGGCGAGCGCCTCCAGTTGCCGGTTCGCCTCCTGGAGCTGCTGGTTCACCGCGTTCAGGGCCCGTGTGCGCTCGTCGACCACGGCCTCGAGATCGCGGTTGTAGCGCTCCAGGCTCGCGCGCGCCAGCCGCAGCTCGGTGACATTCTGGGAGACCCCGAACAGGTGCGTGATGGTCCCGTTCGGGTCGTGTACGGGCACCAGCAGGGTCAGCCAGTGCCCCTCGCGCTCCTGGCCACGGGCATCCTGAAAGGTTGCGTGTTCCTCGTAGCGCAGGGGAGCATCCTGGCGCAGACACTCGCGGTAGTGCGCCACCACCTCTTCCGCGACGGACCAGGGCAGGAAGTCGTGCAGGCGCTGGCCGCTGCAGTCCTGTCCGAACAGTTCCGCCATCTTCGGGTTGGCCGCCTCGACCACGAAGTCCGGCCCCTCGACACGGATCAGGAACATGTTCTCCGGGAAGTGCTCCCAGATCTCCACCAGCAGGCCCGCCTGCTCGATGGCTTCCAGAAATCCCGGTTGCTGGCAGTCCGTCATGCGTTCGATCCCTCTGGGTCCGGGTTGCGTGCCCGGCCGCCCCGGACTCAGCGCATGTAACCGTAGCCGTCCTGTTGCTGCAAGCGCACGATCTCGGCATCGGCCATCGGGACCACGCTGGCGAAGCCGTGGAAATCCTCCGGTGCATAGCCACGACGGGCGGCGCCGGCCTGGCAGATTCGGTACTCGATAACACCATTCAGCGTGAGCCCGCGGGCGCGGGTCATCAGGGTTTCATGTTCGGCAAAGTATTCACGCGCGAACAGGTCCAGTGCGTCCCCGTGGATGACCAGCACGATGTGGCTGTCGAACGGATCGTCACCCGTCATGCGGCTCAGGTAGGCGGCGTGATCCAGCACGTCCTCCAGAGCCTCCGGGGTAGCGGCCGTCACGTCATAGACGGCTTTCAGGCCCGCATAGTCCTGTTCCACCGGGGCAGCGCTTCCCCAGGGTGCCGGGGTGCCCTCCGCGTGAACCAGGGCGGCCGGAACGGCCAGAAGACCAATCCACAATCCGGCAAACACCCGCGCCCGCCACCTTCCCTGCTGTATCCGAATCATTCCCGCTCTCCTTAGGGAAACACTGATCCATGTACACGCTCGCGCTCGAGTCGCTTTTGCG
>JBJHBC010000063.1:0-11334 GCA_050485285.1 Thioalkalivibrio sp. | reverse complement strand
GACCGGCTCACGGGACGCGGGAGTCCCGTGCTTGCAAGCCCTGCTTGGCGGTGGGTATCGATCATATGTACTAGCCTATCATAACAAGTTATGAGGTGTAAGAGGATCCAGTAGCTCTTCGGCTCTAAACCGACCGCCCCTGCTGCTCGAATGCCCGGGTCGTCTCGGCCCGAATCAGGTCCAGACACTGCTTTTTCAGCTCGACGAATCGGGGCTCGGTCACTACCTCGTGGGTGCGCGGATGCAGGATGTCGACGCGGATATCCTTGATCAACCGGCCCGGACTCGCGCTCATCACGATGATCCGGTCCGCCAGAAACACAGCCTCCTCGATGTCGTGCGTGACGAACACGATCGTGGTGTGAAACTCCTGGCGCAGATCCACCAGGTTTTGCTGCATCATCGAGCGGGTCTGGGCATCGAGCGCCCCAAACGGCTCATCCATCAGCAATACGTCCGGGTAATTGGCCAAGGCGCGCGCGATGCCGACCCGCTGCTGCATCCCCCCGGACAATTGCGCCGGAAAGTGGTTGCCGTAAGCCGAAAG
This sequence comes from Thioalkalivibrio sp., assembly GCA_050485285.1. Classification (GTDB taxonomy): domain Bacteria; phylum Pseudomonadota; class Gammaproteobacteria; order Ectothiorhodospirales; family Ectothiorhodospiraceae; genus Thioalkalivibrio. The sequence continues at coordinate 10,787 of JBJHBC010000063.1, read as the reverse complement.
CCCCACCATCCCGAGGAAGGTGCGCGCGATACTGTCGGACTCGGTCCTCGAGTGACCCGCCATGCGGGGGCCAAAGGCGACATTCTTGCGTACACTCTTCCAGGGGAATAGCGAATGCTGCTGAAACACCATGCCGCGCTCCGGTCCCGGCCCGCGCACGCGCTTGCCATCCACCTCGACACGCCCCGCCGTGGGCGCGACGAAGCCGGCCACCGCATTCATCAAGGTCGACTTGCCGCAACCCGAAGGCCCCAGCAGACAGATGAATTCGCCCGGTTCAATCTCCAGATTCGCTCCATCCACCGCCAGGTTACGTCGACCATTGGTGTTGAACTCGATGGACACATCGGAGATCTGCACTCGGCCCGCCTCGGCACGACCCGCCAGCGCCCCACCGGGTGCGGATTTCTTGCGAGAGGGCCCCTCGCCAAAGGCCCAGAAATTTCCAATTCTCATTGTGCTATCCCGTTGCTTAGCATGATCCGAAAGAGGGGCGGCTGGCCCTAGCGCTGCCAGCGCAGGAACGGCCGGGCGCCATAGCGCACCAACAGCGTGGACAGGGTCCCCAGGAGGCCGATCGTTACCATCCCGACAATGATCTGCGGGTACTGAATCAATGAGTAGGAACTCCAGGTGAAGTAGCCGATCCCGTACTGGCCACTGATGATCTCGCCTGCCAGCAGCGAGAACCATGCGATGCCCATGCCAATGGCCATGCCCGCCACGATGCTGGGCAGCGCCGCCGGCAGGACGACATGAATCAGAATCGAGGTACTGGAAGCGCCCAGAGCGCGGGCGGCCCGCACAAGGTCCTTGGGTGTCTGATCGACCCCGTGCATGGTGTTCAGCACGATCGGGAAAAAGGCCCCGAGAAAGGTAATGAAGATGATGCTGCTCTGTTCTGTAGGGAGCATCAGGATCGCCAGCGGGATCCAGGCCACCGCCGGGATGGGCCGGAAGATCTCCACGTAGGGAGAGAAGACATCCTCCACAAAACGATTGCGGCCCATGAATACACCAAGGGCGACACCCAAGACGGTGGCTAACCCAAAGGCGATGGCGACGCGCTCGACGCTGGCACCGATATGCCGATAGAAAGTATCGGACGACAACAGATCCAGCAGCACCGCGCCTACAACCTCGGGCCGGGGTACATTCTCGAAGTTGAGGAGCAGTCGGAAGTCATTGACGGAGGCCAGATGCCAGAGACCGATCAGCACCACCACCGAGATTACCCGGACGCTGTAGCGTGCCCACCAGGTAGCGCTCAATGCCTTCAGGCGTTCGCCGATAGAAGCGTCACCCGCTCCACCAGACAAGGACGCCCCCGATCGAGGCGCTTCCTGTGACGAAGGCGCGGTATCTGCTGCCGGGGCCGTCGACGTCGGGTTGTCGGGCGCGGAAGGAGCACTCTCCACCGTCTCGTCTGCTACCGGCACAGTCTTGTTCGTCATTTGAAACCCCTTCCCTCGAGGCCATCAGGTCTTGCCCAATGGATTGATCGGTAACGCCACGACTCAACTTGTTCTGACGTGTTCTTACGCCTTGAAGTGTCTGCAGCATCCATGCCAATGCCGTGGGGGCATCACGAAATGGCCTTAAGGTACGGTTTCGACAGGGGTTTATCGGCTCAGAGGAAAAGGGAACCCGGGGTCGATCCGGGCCCCATGCATCACGTCCGGGCGAACGCGCCCCACGACGGGGCGCGCAAACCCGAAATTACGAGGTGCGTGATGACAAGTGCGGCAAGAACCGGCAGCCCGCCGGCCATCGGGGAAACGCGAATTGAATCGCGCACCTCTCCAGGACTCAGTGGGCCAAGAAGCCCGCTTCGATCAAAGTCTGGCGTAGCTGTGCATGGGCTTCGGTGACGCGGGCGCGGGGACCGCGTACGCCCAATTCGACCCGCGGTGCGTCGCGATCCATGCGCGGCAGGCAGGAAATACGCAGATCCGGGAATGCGGCCTCCATTGCCTCAAGCACCGGCACCAGCGAGCTCTCAGTGGTGTTTTGCAGGATCAGGCTCTCTTCCACTGAACCGGCTTCCGCGTTGCGCTGGGGGAAGCGTTGGTCCAGCACCCAGCGCGCCATGGGCTCGGCCATGGCAGGAAATCCGGGTACACAATAATGCCGTTCGCAGCGAAACCCGGGCACGCCGTTGATCGGGTTCGGGATCAGGCTGGCCCCTTCGGGCAATTCGGCCATGCGGATACGATTCGGATAGGCCTCGTCACCGAAGCGGCGTTCCAGTAAATCGACAAATTCCGGATGGCGCTGGAGCGGGCGACCCAGCGCCTCGGCCAGGCAGGCGCGGGTGCGATCATCCGGGGTGGCGCCGATGCCGCCAAAGCTGAACACCTCGGCGCCGCTTGCCAGGGTTTCGCGGAAGGTCTGCGCCAGGACGCGCGCGTTGTCGCCGACGATCCGCAGCCAGGCGAGTTCAAGGCCCTTCTCGGCGAGCGCCTCGGTCAGGTGCGCCTGGTGCCGGTCGCGGCGCTTGCCGCTGAGGAGTTCGTCGCCAATGATCACGGCGCCGATCTCGATCTCGCCCGTCTCGGTGGGCGCTTGCTCCCGTTCAGCCATCACGGGTCCGTCCATCGCCCCGGCCTTCGCCACGTTACTGTTTGGCGCCCAGCGCGAGCGCGCGCTCGCGGGCCGCGGCACGCGCCTCGGGGGCGTTGTCCGGATCGTTGAGCCACGGCGCCAGATGCTGGTGCAGCAGCCCGGCCAGGAAGTCGAGGTGATCCGCGCGGTCGTTCAGGGCCGGGATGTAGTGGAAGCGTTCGCCACCGGCCTCCTGGAAGATCTCGCGATTCTCGTCGCCGATCTCCTCGATGGTCTCCAGGCAGTCGGCGGAGAAGCCGGGGCAGATCACGTCCACCGAGCGCACGCCCTGCCGCGGCAGGGCCTCCATGGTTTTGTCGGTGTAGGGCTGCAGCCACTCCTCGCGCCCGAAGCGCGACTGGAAGGTGACCTGCCACTGGTCGTCATTCAGCCCCAGCGCCTGGGCCAGCTTGTGCCCGGTGGCATGACACAGGCAGTGGTAGGGGTCGCCCTGCAGCAGGTAGCGCTTGGGAATGCCGTGGAAGGACATCACCAGGCGGTCGGCCTGGCCGTGTTCCTGCCAGTGCTCGCGCACGCTGCTGGCCAGGGCCTCGATATAGCCGGGCTGGGCGTCGTAGGCGGCGATGAACTGCAGGTCCGGCACCCAGCGCCAGCCCTTGAGCACATCGGCGACGGCATCGAAGGTGGAGCCGTTGGTGCTGGCCGAGTACTGCGGATACAGCGGGAGCACGACCACGCGGCGCACGCCCTGGCGGCGCAGCTCGTCCAGGCCGGCGGCGATGGACGGGTTGCCGTAGCGCATGCCCAGGGCCACCGGGATATCGCCGCCCGCCTGCTCGGCCAGGCGGCTGCGTACGCCCTCGGCCTGGCGCTTCGAGATCGCCAGCAGCGGCGAACCTTCGTCGGTCCAGACAGTGGCGTACTTGGCGGCCGAGCGCTTCGGACGGATGTTCAGGATGACGCCGTTGAGGATCAGCCACCAGATCGGGCGCGGGACCTCGACCACGCGCGGATCCCAGAGGAATTCCTTCAGGTAGCGGCGCAGGGCGGGCGCGGTGGGCTCGTCCGGCGTGCCGAGGTTGGTCAGCAATACGCCAACGTCGCGCGCCTGGCCGTGACGATAATCCGCTTCTCCGAAGTACTTCATGGTGCTCCTTGCCGACATGAGGGGACGCTGACTCCCAGTCGGAGTGGCGCAGCGCCATTTGGTTCAGCGGTCAAGGATAGCGCGCCGGCGACCCGGGGGCAGCCAGCGCCGGTTCAGCCCAGACGGCCGCGCAGGGGGCTGGTGCGCGGAAAGTGCGCCTGCAGGAACTCCATCTGGTCCGCGAGCACACGCTTGCCCTTGAGGAAGATGTATTCCGCGTGGGTGGGCGTGAACGGGATGGCCAGCAGCTGCATCCCCGCCTCTTCCGGCGTAAACCCGGCCTTGTGGTTGTTGCAGCGCTTGCAGGCGGTGACCACGTTGGTCCAGGTGTCTTCGCCATTCTGGCTGATCGGCGTCACATGGTCGCGCGACAGGTCGCGCTCGGGGAAGGCATTACCGCAGTAGAGGCACAGGTGGGCATCGCGGCGGAACAGGGTGGTGTTGTTGAGGGGGGGGATGTAGTCGTTGAAGCGGGACTGGCGGGTGCCGTGCGTGGCGATGATCGAGTTGACCTCGACCCGGGATTGCAACCCGGTGCGGGCGTTGATGCCGCCGCGCATGCGATAAAGCGGGCTGCCACAGGTGTAGGCCACCTGCTCGGTGTAGTAGAGGCGCACGGCCTGCTCCAGGCCGATCCACTCCAGCGGCATGCCCGCGGCATCCGTGCGCAGGACCTGATGCTCGTTCGGCAACATGACCCGTCCCGTCTCAAGGAAACACGGATTTGCTCACGCGGCGTACGGGTGAACAAATCCATGCCGCCTTCGATACCCGAAAAACAATAAACAGCCTTCGGGAACAAAGCAATTACAACGCCATGACCCGAGGTATCGTACGCTCCGCGGCCCGGAACAAGACCCTGCAAGCGCAGGACACGGTTTAAGCACGGGGGCGATTCCGCTACACTCGCGGGTCGTTTTTTTGTGCAGCATGCCCGGTTGGCGCGTGCCGCATCCGATTTCACCACCCGCGAGCGCGGCTGATCGTCCCAGGGGAGTACCGGGACGTTTGGCCCGGGGAGAGAGCGCATGGCAATCAAATTATCCGTTCCCAAGGAGTCCGCCAGCGGCGAACGTCGCGTGGCCCTGGATCCGACGGTGGCGGCCAAGTTCAGCGATCTGGGCGTCACCGTGCAGCTGGAGAAGGGTGCCGGCTCCAATGCCCATTTCCCGGACACGGCCTACGAGAAGGCCACCGTGGTCGATACCGAGACGGCCTACGGTCAGTCGGACCTGATGGTCCGCGTGGCCCCACCGACGGTGGAAGAGGTCAACCAGCTGCCGGAGGGCTCCACCGTCGTCAGCCTGTTCCACGCCCACCGCAACCCGGACGTGGTCAAGGCGATGCAGGAGCGCAAGATCCTGAGCTTCGCGATGGAGCTGATCCCGCGCATCTCGCGCGCCCAGAGCATGGACGTGCTGTCCTCGCAGGCGGCCGTGGTCGGCTACAAGGGCGCGATCATGGGGTCGGATCTGTCCTGCCGCTTCTTCCCGATGCTGACCACCGCGGCCGGCACCATCCGGCCGGCCAAGGTCATCGTGATCGGCGCCGGCGTGGCCGGGCTGCAGGCGATCGCCACGGCCAAGCGCCTCGGCGCGATGGTCGAGGCCTATGACGTGCGCTCCGCGACCAAGGAGCAGGTCGAGTCCCTGGGGGCGAAGTTCCTCGATCTGGGCGTCTCCGCCGAGGGCGAAGGCGGCTATGCCCGCGAACTGACCGCGGAAGAGAAGCAACAGCAGCAGGACGCTCTGAGCGAATTCATCGCCAAGGCCGACGTGCTGATCACCACCGCCGCGATCCCAGGCCGCGAGTCCCCGAAGCTGATCCCGAAGGACATGGTCGAGGGCATGAAGCCCGGCGCGGTCATCATCGACTTGGCGGCCGAGGGCGGCGGCAACTGCGAACTGTCCAAGCCGGGCAAGACCAGCAAGCACAAGGGCGTGACGATTCATGCCCCGCTGAACGTGCCCTCGCAGGTCCCGCTGCATGCCTCCGAGATGTACGCCAAGAACCTGCTGAATTTCCTCACGCCGATGATCGCCGAAGGCGGCGAATTCCAGCCCGACTGGGACGACGAGGTCATCGCCAAGAGCGTGCTGACCCGCGACGGCGAGATCGTGCACGAGGCCACCCGTGAGGCCCTGAAGGGAGCGAACTCATGATCATCGAAGGCTTTATCGCGCTGTACATCTTCATGCTCGCGGCCTTCACCGGCTACGAGATCATCTCCAAGGTGCCGGTCATCCTGCACACCCCGCTGATGTCCGGTTCCAACTTCGTCCACGGCATCGTGCTGGTCGGGACCATGGTTGCACTTGGCCATGCCACGACCCCGCTGGAACAGGCCATCGGCTTTGTCGCCGTGATCCTGGCCGCGGGCAACGCCGTGGGTGGCTATGTCGTCACCGAACGCATGCTGGAGATGTTCAAGACCAGCAAGAAGGACGACAAGAAGGGAGATAACGCATGAGCATGATCATCAACCTCGCCTATTTTGCGGCGGCGGTACTGTTCATCGTCGGCCTCAAGCAGATGTCCTCGCCGACCACCGCGCGGCCGGGCATCATCTGGGCCGGCGTGGGCATGGTGATCGCCACGCTCGTGACCTTCGTGCATCCGGAGATCTCCGGCGGCGTGAACTACACGCTGATCATCCTGGGTATCGCCATCGGCGGTGCGCTGGCCTGGTGGAGCGGCAAGAAGGTCGCGATGACCGACATGCCGCAGATGATCGCGCTGTACAACGGCATGGGCGGCGGCGCCGCGGCCGGCATCGGCGCGATTTACCTGCTGCAGGCGACCCCGGAAACGGTCAGCAACACCGGCCTGGCGATCGCCGTGACCGGCTCGCTGATCGGCTCGGTGGCCTTCTCCGGCTCGCTGGTGGCCTACGCCAAGCTGCAGGGCCTGATGAAGAAGACCTTCACCTTCGGTGGCCAGCAGGTCGTGAACATCGCGATCTTTGCCATCACCGTGATCCTCGGCTTCCTGATGGCCACCGGCGGCGGCGAGATCGGTTCGGCGACGCTGCTGCTGTTCTTCGTCCTGGCGCTGGCCTTCGGCATCCTGATGACGCTGCCGATCGGCGGGGCCGACATGCCGGTGGTCATCTCGCTGTACAACGCCCTCACCGGCCTCGCGGTCGGCCTCAAGGGCATCGTGCTCGACAACCCGGCGCTGATGATCGCCGGTATCGTGGTCGGCGCGGCCGGTACGCTGCTCACGCAGCTGATGGCCAAGGCGATGAACCGCCCGATCAAGAACATCCTGTTCAGCCAGTTCGGCGGCTCCTCCGGCGGTGCCGAGGAAGAGATCGAAGGCACGATGAAGGAGATCCAGGCCAACGACGCCGGGATCATGATGGCCTACGCCGAGAAGGTCATTATCGTCCCGGGCTATGGCATGGCCGTCGCCCAGGCGCAGCACAAGATCTGGGAGTTCACCCAGCTGCTGCAGAAGCGCGGCGTGGACGTGAAGTTCGCGATCCACCCGGTCGCGGGCCGCATGCCCGGGCACATGAACGTGCTGCTGGCCGAGGCCGGCGTGCCCTACGACATCATCTTCGACCTCGACGAGATCAACGAGGAGTTCAAGACCGCGGATGTCGCGATGGTGATCGGCGCGAACGACGTCGTGAACCCGGTGGCCCGGACCAACCCGGACTCGCCGATCTACGGCATGCCGATCCTGAACGCGGACCAGGCGAAGAACGTCATCTGCGTGAAGCGCGGCAAGGGCTCCGGTTTCTCGGGCATCGAGAACCACCTGTTCTACGCGGAGAACAACCAGATGCTCTACGGCGACGGCCAGAAGGTGGCCGCCGAACTCGTGGCATCGGTCAAGGCCCTGGGCTAGCAACTCGCACCAAATGCGGGACCCGCACACGGGTCCCGCCACCGAAACCCGGCCAACCGTTTCTCGGTGCCGGGTTTTTTGTTGGTTCGGGAAACACTGCTCAATGTACACACTCGCGTTAAGTCGCTTTGGCGTGCGCATCAATCAGTGTTTCCCCGGGGCCCGATAACCACCCGGAACGGGGTCACAGTTGTACACACCCTGTACAGACTACCCACAAGCGATGGAACCAACGGCCGCTTAGCACACAGAGCGCGCACTCCGTTTCACATAAATATCGTAACTATATGTTTTTGAAACTCTTTTGACTTCTGGTCGATTTTTGGCCAATCCAAGACGGCCCCAGCAGTAACAAGCATTTAGAGCCCTTCCCCCCGTTTCACCCACAGAGTTATCCACAGCTTTTGTGGATAACAACCCGACCCGCCCTGAGGCAACCGACTCCCCCTTCCCGGGCCCCGACGCAGTAAACTGGGCCCATGCCCGTCGCGCCCCGAATCGCCCGCATCGCGCTGGATCGCCCCCTGGATCGGCTGTTTGACTACCGCATCCCCGAAGACCAGTCGCTCATGCCCGGACAGCGGGTTCGCGTGCCCTTCGGCCGCGGTTCCGCGGTCGGCCTGGTGGTCGATCTGGCGACCACCAGTGACGTGCCGCCCGCACGCCTGCGGGCAGTGAACGAGGCCCCGGAGAGCGAACCGCTCCTCTCGCCCCGTCTGCTGGAGCTCCTGCGATTCGGGGCCCGCTACTACCATCACCCGCTGGGCGAGGCCCTGCTGGGGGCGCTTCCCCCGGCCTTGCGCCACGGCGACCCGTTGCCGGCCCTCACCCCCGAGACCCTGTGGCGGAGCACCCCCGAGGGCACCTGCGCCCTGGCCGACGGCCTCGCGCGCGGTCGGCGCCAGCAGGCGGTTCTCCGCGCCCTGGATCCGGGACATCCGGCCACGGCCCTGGATCGCGCCACCCTGGCCGCTGCGACCGGCCTGCAGCTGGCCCCGCGCGAACTGCGCGACTACGAGGCGCGTGGCTGGCTGGAGGCGATCACGCCCGACCCGACACAGCCGCCACCGCCGACCACCAGCGACCACGATCTGACCCCCGACCAGCGCGCGGCCGTGGAGGCCCTGACACCCGGTTCCGGCGCACCGCTGCTGCTGGAGGGCGTGACCGGGAGCGGCAAGACCGAGGTCTACCTGCAGATGGCCGAACGGGTGCTGGCAGGCGGCCGCGCCGTACTGTTCCTCATCCCCGAGATCGCTCTGACCCCGCAACTGAGCGCGCGCATCCAGCAGCGTTTTCCCGGGCAGGTCGCGCTGCTCCACTCGGGTCTGGCCGAGGGCGAACGCCTGCGCGCCTGGGAGGCCGCCCGCCAGGGCCAGCGCCGCATCGTCGTCGGCACCCGCTCGGCCCTCTTCACCCCGCTGCCCGACCTGGGCCTGATCATCGTCGACGAGGAACACGACAGCGCCTTCAAGCAGCAGGACGGGTTCCGCTACAACGCACGCGATCTCGCGATCAAGCGCGGCCAGCTGGAACAGGCGCCAGTGGTTCTGGGCTCCGCCACCCCGACCCTGGAGAGCCTGCACGCGGCCACGACGGGCCGCTACGCCCACGCCCGGCTGACCACACGCCCGGCCGGAACCCGACCACCCGCCGTCGAGACCGTGGACACACGCGTACATCTCCCGGACGAGGGCCTGACCGCCCCGCTGCTCGACGCCATGCAGCAGACCCTGGCGGCCGGTCACCAGTGCTTCCTGCTGCTGAACCGGCGGGGCTTCGCCCGCGTCCTGGCCTGCGACGCCTGCGGCTGGGTGGCCGAATGCCCCGACTGCGACGCACGGCTCACGATCCACGCGCACAACCCGCGGGCGGTCTGCCACCTGTGCGGCCACCACGAAACGCGGCCAGAACGCTGCCCCGAATGCGGCGAACCCCTGGCCCAGCGCGGCCTGGGGACCCAGCGCCTGGAACAGGCCCTGGCGCGACACTTCCCGACCACCCCGCTGATCCGCCTGGACCGCGACAGCATCCGCCACAAGGGCGCGCTGGAGGCGGCGCTGGACCGCATCCGCCAGCTGGATGCCGCGATCGTGGTCGGCACCCAGATGCTGGCGAAGGGCCACGACTTCCCCCAGGTCGGCCTGGTGGGTGTAATCGACGTGGACCAGGGCCTGTTCAGCGTCGACCTGCGCGCCACGGAAAACACCCTCCAGCTCGTCGTGCAGGCCGCCGGGCGCGCCGGGCGCGGTTCCGGCGGCGGTCGGGTGCTGCTCCAGACCGGGCATCCCGACCATCCCCTGATTCGTGGCCTGGATGCCGCAGACTACCCGGCGATGGTCGCGCCCCTGCTGGAGGAACGCGCCGCCGCCGAGCTGCCGCCCTACGGCCATCTGGCCCTGGTCCGCGTCGAGGCCGGCGATGCCGAGACCACCCGCCGCCACGCCGAGCGCATCGCCACCCACCTGCGCAGCGCCGCGACCGCGGGCCTGCGGGTACTGGGCCCGGCCCCTGCGCCGCGTCATCGCGTCAACCGCCGCTTCCGCGAACAGATCCTGCTGCAGTCCACGCGCCGCAACCCCCTGCACGAGGGCCTGGCCCGGGCGCGCCACGCCTGGCAGGCCGACGACCTGCCGCGCGGCACCCGCATCGCCATCGATATCGACCCCGTCTCGCTCGCCTGACCTATTCCCGCGGCAAGCGCCGGGGCGGCACGTGCGCCGCTTCCGGGTTAGAATGCGGCCCTTTTTACACGACGGATCGAGCCCCTCTTGAAAGACACCCTCACCGAGGCCCTCGCGGCCGCCCTGGAGACCCTGGTGGCCGATGGCCGTGTACCCGCCGATCACGGGGTCGAGGTCCAGGTCACGCGTGCCCGCGACCGCGAGCACGGCGACTTTGCCAGCAACCTCGCCATGCAGCTCGCGCGCCCGGCGAAGAGCAAACCGCGCGACCTCGCCGAGGCCCTCAGCGCCGCGATGCCCGATGTGCCCGGCCTGGCCGCCACCGAGATCGCCGGCCCCGGCTTCATCAACTTCCGCCTGGCCGCCGATGCCCGCACCCTGGTGCTGGGCCGTATCGCCACCCAGGGTGCCGACTTTGGCCGCTCCAGCGTGGGCAACGGCCGCCCGGTGCAGGTGGAGTTCGTCTCCGCCAACCCCACAGGGCCCTTGCATGTGGGCCACGGCCGCGGCGCGGCCTTCGGCGCCACCGTCGCCGA
>JBJHBC010000062.1:5744-11493 GCA_050485285.1 Thioalkalivibrio sp. | reverse complement strand
CAGCTGTGGGCGCTGTGGGAGCTGCAGCGCACACCCGGGTTGAACGTCAGCGACCTGTCGCGCCGGCTCTCGGTGCATGCCTCCACGACCTCCAACCTGCTGGACAAGCTGGAGCACCGGGGACTGATCGAGCGCCGCCGTCCGGAAAAGGACCAGCGCATCGTGCGGCTCTATGTGACCGATGCCGGCCTCGAGCTGCTGGACCAGGCCCCGGCCGCGCCACAGGGCGAACTGAACCGGGCCCTGCAGTCGCTGCCGAAGGGATGTCTGGAGGAACTCGACCAGAACCTCGACCTGCTGGTCGAGGCGATGAACACCACCGAGCCCCGGGCCGGCCTGCAGCCGTTCGACGGCAAGGCCTGAGCCCGGGCCCGTCCGGAGGCTCCGATGCGAATCCTTCGTTTCCTCCTGCCCGCGCTGCTCTCCCTGCCGCTTGCGGCGGGCGCCCAGCCGGCATTCGACGCCCCCCCGGAGCGCTCCACCGATGGCGGGTTTACCCTCGCCTGGGAGGCGGATGCGGCGGTGGTGCTGGAGCAGGCCTCGGGGCCGGATCAAGCGGATGCACGCGTGATCTACCAGGGCGGTGATACCAGCACCGTCATCAGCGGACTGCCCGATGGCGAGTACCGGTTCCGCCTGCGCGCCGCGGATGCGGATGCCTGGGCTGACCAGACCACTGTCACGGTGGAGCATCACAGCCTGGCCCGTGCCTTCGGCTTCTTCGCGGTGGGCGCGGTCGTCTTCGTGGTCCTGATCGGGGCCATCCTGCGCGGGCGTCCGCGCGACTGATTCACCCGGTCCAATCCTGTCGATCCGAGTGGGCGTAGCACGTTATCGCTTGATCCGGGATGGACCCCCTAATGGAGATTTCCATGACGGATCTCAAGATCAACATGCAGCGGCTGCAACAGGACATCAACGAACTGGGGCAGATCGGCCGCGACGAGGATCGCGGCCTGCATCGCCGCGCCTTCAGCGAGGGCGACCGGGCGGGCCGGGAGTGGTTTCGCGGGCGCCTGGAGGCTGCGGGTCTGGACGTGTGGCAGGACGGCGCCGCAAATCTTCACGGCCGTCTGGACTACGACGGCAAGCGCCCGGTGGTCGCCATGGGCTCGCACCTGGACACCGTGCCCGGGGGCGGCCCGCTGGACGGGGCGCTGGGCGTGCTGATCGGGCTGGAGGTACTGCGCACCGCCAAGGAAAACGCGGTGGACCTGGAATACCCCCTCGAGGTGATCGACTTCACCGACGAGGAAGGCCGCTTCGGCGGCATGTTCGGTTCCCAGGCGATGGCCGGCAAGCTAACCCCGGAGAGCATCAGCCACGCGCGCGACCTGGAGGGCGTGACCCTGGTCGAGGCCATGGCCAACTGGGGCCTGAATGCCGATGACGCCCTGGCCGCGCGGCGCGACCCGCACACCCTGCATGCCTTCATCGAGACCCATATCGAGCAGGGGCCGGTCCTCGATCGGCGCGGCCTGAGCGTGGGCGTGGTCGAGGCGATTACCGGGTTGTTCAAGTGGGAGGTGCGCCTGAAGGGGCAGCCGAACCATGCCGGTACCACGCCGATGGACATGCGCATCGATGCCTTCCAGGGCCTGGCCGAGTTCGGCGGCGAGATCGATCGCCTGCTGGAGGAGCACGGCAGCCCGAATTCGCGTGCCACCATCGGGCGCGTGGAGCTCTCGCCCGGGGCGCCGAACACGGTGCCCGGGGTGGCGACCTTCTCCTTCGAGGTGCGCGATACCGACGAGAAGGTCCTGACCGCGCTGGCGCATGCGGCCCGTCGCACCCTGTCGAGTCTGGCCCGTCGGCGTGACCTGATGTTCGAGTTCGACGTGCTCTCCGAGATCGACCCGGTGCGCTGCGATCCCGGCATTGTGCAGACCATCGAGGCGCAGGCCGAGCGCATGGGCCTGGAGTACATCACCATGCCCAGTGGCGCGGCCCACGATACCCAGAGCATGAGCCGGATCACCCGCACCGGCATGATCTTCGTGCCGAGTCTCCAGGGGCGTAGCCATTCCGCCGCGGAATGGACAAACTGGGAGGACATCGAGATCGGCGCCAACCTGGCCCTGCAAAGCACCCTGGCGCTGGCGGCCCGGCAATAAACCCCGACGAAAGGAAACGCCCGGAATGGCCGACAATCACAACGTCTCCCGCCTGACCGACTACGACTCCCTGGACCCGCTGCGCGAGCAGTACCAGGAGAGCCTGATCACCACGCCGGTTCTGCGCCAGGAGCTGCGGGAGCACCATGTTGCGCTGCTGTGCATCGACCTGCAGTACCTGGATGCCGCGCGGGGTCACGGCGTGTTCGCGGATTCCGCCGAATCCGGTGTGCCGCTGGAGGCGCAGGAGTACTATTTCAACCGCCTCGAGCAGACCGTGCTGCCCAACGTGCGCCGCCTGCAGGACGCCTTCCGCGAGGAGGGGCTGGAGGTGATCCACACCCGCATCCGCTCGCTCACGCACGACGGCCGCGACCGCAGCCCGGGCCACAAGCGCCTGAACCTGCACGCGGCCCCCGGCTCCAAGGATGCCGAGTTCGTCGAGCAGGTGGCCCCGATGGGGGACGAGATCGTGCTGGACAAGACCGCCAGCGGGGTCTTCAACTCCACCAACCTGCATTACATCCTGCGCAACCTGAATATCTCGGCGTTGTTCATCGTGGGCGTGTACTCCAACGAGTGCGTCTCCACGGCCGTGCGGGATGCCTGTGACCTGGGCTTTTATGTCACCCTGATGGACGACGCCACGGCCACGGTGACGCCGGAGATGCAGAAGGCCACGATCACCACCATCAAGGACCGCTACGCCCGGGTGATGACCACGGACGAGGCGATCCGCGAGATCAAGAAGGTGCAGGAGGCCTCGTGACCGGTCTCGACGACCCCATCCTGCCCACCTCCCTTGCCTGGGGGCTGCTGGCGGCGTTCAGCGTCCTCTGGGTGGTGCTGGGCTGGTGGCTGGGGCGTCGCAACAAGACCGCCGAGGACCACATGCTGGCGGGCCGCAATGTCGGCCTGGCGCTCGCCACCGCCACCGCGATGGCCACCTGGGTCACCGCCAATACTACGATGACCGCCCCGCAACTGGCGCTGCAGCTTGGTGTCTGGGGCATGCTCGGGTATTCGCTGGGCGCGCTGGGCCTGATCCTGTTCGCGCCGCTGGCACGGCGCATCCGCGAGCTGATGCCGCGCGGCTTCACCTCCGGCGACTTCATCCGCCTGCGTTACGGCACCTTCACCTGGCGCGTGTTTCTGGTGGTCTCGCTGATCTACGCCTTTGGCTGGCTGGTCTCGATGGCGATGGCCGGCGGGGTGCTGATCAATGCCCTGGCCGGGATCGACTATCGCGTGGGCATGACCGTGATCCTGACCGTCTGTGTGATCTACACCCTCCTGGGCGGTCTGCGCGCGGTGATCGGGACCGACTTCATCCAGACGGTCATCATTGTCGCCGGGGCGGCCTTTATCGCCTGGCTGACCATCGACAAGGTCGGCTTCGAGGCGATCCACTTCAATCTGATGGAAGAGCGCCCGGAGCTGCTGAGCCTGCTGTTCCCGGCCGCGATCATGTTCCTGTTCAACAACCTGCTGTTCGGCGTGGGCGAGATCTTCCACTCCAACGTCTGGTGGTCGCGCGCCTTTGCCTTCGGCCGCAACGTGGGCTTTCGCGCCTACCTCTTCGGCGGGTTGCTGTGGCTGCCGATCCCGATCGTCGCCGGCTTCATCGCGCTGGCGACGCCCGCGCTGGGGATCAACGTCCCGGCGGCGGACATGGTCGGGCCGCTGGTGGCCGCCGAGGTGCTGGGCCTGACCGGGGCAATCGTGGTGTTCATCGTGGTGTTCGCCGCACTGGCCTCCAGCCTCGATTCGCTGCTGGCGGCCACCTCGGACCTGGTGACCCGCGACATCTACCGCGGCCACATCCGCCCGCAGGCCAGCGAGCAGCACCAGTTCCACGCGACCAAGGTGATCGTCGTGCTGCTGGGGCTGCTGACCTGGCTGGCGGCCAGCTATCGCGGCGAGATCCCGATTGTCGGCTCGCTGGCGGAACTCCTGTACTTCACCGGCGCCTTCGTGGCCTCCGCGATCTGGCCCATCGTCGCCGGGCTCTACTGGCAGAAGGCGAACCCGCAGGGGGCCGCCTGGTCGATGATACTGGGGTCCGGCATCGGGCTGGCCAGCTACTTCCTGATCGGGTTCTACGTGGCCGCGCTGGTCGGGGCTGCCGTGTCGCTGGCCGTGATGGTGCTGAGCACCTGGCTGATGCCGCGGCCGTTTGACTGGGGCCGCCTGGCCCGTTCCGACGCCGAGGAGCCGGCATGACGATCTCGATTACCGCACTGTCCGTGATCGTGGTCCTCGCCACCAGCGTGGCGACCCTGACCCCGATCCTGCTGATTGCCCTGTTTATCCGCGACTGGAAAAAAGGATGCCTCTGGTGAACTACACCGAAGATCCCCTGCACGTGCTCCACCCGAAAGACGGCGCCGCCGGTACCGACCGGCCGAAGGCGCTGCTGGACGCGGTGGAGGAAGACCCGGACCCGCTTCTCAAACTGGCGGCTGCCCATGTGGTCTCCAGCCAGCAGTTCTCGCGCGACGAGCTGCTGCAGCTGTTCCGTCTGGCGGCACAGTACGAGACCACGCCGGCGCTGATGCACCTGCCGCTGGCGGGCAAGATCCTGATCAGCGCGTTCTACGAGCCGTCCACCCGCACCCGGCTGTCATTCGAGAGCGCCTGGCACCGTCTGGGCGGGGCGGTGATGTCGATCACCGACCCCAAGAGCACCGGGATCGCCAAGGGCGAGTCGCTGGCGGACATCGCCGAGATGTTCAACAACTACGGCGACGTGCTGGTGCTGCGCTCCTCCGACGGCGAGGCGGCGCACAACATGCTGGAGAACCTGCGCATCCCGCTGGTGAATGCCGGCAACGGCATCGACGAGCACCCGACCCAGGCGCTGGCGGATGTCTACACCCTGGCCAAGTGGCGCCCGGAGCTGTTCACCGGCCCGGTCGCCCGGGAGGACCGCATCAAGGTCGGGATCATCGGGGTGCCCTCGCGCATGCGCACGGTGCGTTCGCTGCTGCGCCTGCTGAGCCTGTTCCCCGAGGCGATCGCGGAGGTCGTGATCATCTCGCGCGAGGACGAGAACTTCGACCCTGGCCAGCGCGAAGAGCTGGAACAGGCGGGGCTTTCGCTGCGGGTGGTCCATGACCTGGACCCGGTGCTGCCGGAGCTGGACGTGGTCTACATCAATGCGATCGCCTGGGTGGGCGATACCTTCGAATCCATGGGCGAGGGCCTGAAGCTGGACCGCAATTCGCCGCTGAAGAAGGGGGCGATCATCATGCACCCGCTGGCGCGCGGCGACGAGCTGTCCACCGATCTCGATGACACCCTGCACAACTGGTACTTCGCTCAGGCGCGCGGGGCGGTGTTCGTGCGCATGGCGCTGCTGACCACGGTGGTGCGCCGCATCAGCGCGGTGATGGACACCCCGGAAGGCTGACGCCCCACCTTTTCATTTGAACCGCGAGCGGCGTGGCGCGCCGGAGTGGCCCGGCCCGCGCCCCGCTCGCCCCGAACGGATAACCAAGGAGACATGCCATGTGTGGCATTGCCGGAATCTTCCACGCCGACCCGGACCGCAAGGTCGACCCGCAAACCCTGGTCAACATGGCCGCGATCCAGTATCACCGCGGCCCCGACGGCTTCGGCTACAAGACGCAGGA
>JBJHBC010000062.1:0-5644 GCA_050485285.1 Thioalkalivibrio sp. | reverse complement strand
TCCGGCGGGATCGACTCCTGCATCACCCTGGGGCTGGCCTCGGCCAGCCAGCAGGCGCCGGTCAAGGCCTTCACCATCGGCTTCGACAACGACGACTACGACGAGACCGCAATTGCCCGCGAGATGGCGGAGAGTGTCGGCGCCGACCAGGACATCATGACCCTGAACGCGGACCACCTCTACGACAACTTCGAAGAGGCGCTGTGGCACGCCGAGCGCACCATCTACAACACCCTCGGCGTGGCCAAGCTGCTGATGAGTCGCCACGTGAACAAGGCCGGCTACAAGGTGGTGGTCACCGGCGAGGGCTCGGACGAGTTGTTCGGCGGCTACCCGGCGTTCCGCCGCGACATGTTCCTGCATGGTCTGGATACCCTGCCGGAGGCCGATCGCCAGGCCTGGCAGCAGATGCTGAACGAGTCCAACGAGCTGGTCTCCGGCGCCATGCTGGCCGAGGACGCGGTGGACGACCCCGAGTTCACGAAGATGATGGGGTTCACGCCGTCCTGCCTGCAGCCGTGGCTGGCCGCGGCCGACCACGTACCGGGCCTGCTGCATCCGAAGCGCCGCGAGCGCATGCAGGGCTACCAGCCGGGCAAGGCGATCGCCAACGCCCTGGACAACGACATGCTGGAAGGCCGGCACCCGCTGGACAAGGCCCAGTACGTCTGGATCAAGACCATGCTGGAGGGCCAGATCCTGACCTGGGGCGGCGACCGCATGGACATGGCCAACTCGATGGAGGCGCGCCCGCCGTTCCTCGATCACCACCTGGCCGAGTTCGCCGCCCATCTGCCGCCGACCATGCGCATCAAGGGCCCGACCGAGAAGTATGTGCTGCGCGAATCGATGAAGGGTCTGCTGCCGAAGGTGCTCTACGAACGCGAGAAGTTCGCGTTCATGGCGCCGCCGGCACATACCGATCCGGTCAAGTGGGCCGCGATGAAGGCCCTGGCCGATCGCTACCTCGCGCCGGAGAAGGTCGAGGAGGCCGGACTGCTGGACCCGGAGGGCGTGCGCCAGGTGTTCGAGCTGCACGAGTCCGAGGACACCCCGGCGGCGACCCAGGTCCAGCTGGATGCGGTGATCAACCACATGATCGGGGTGCAGGTGCTGTACGAGAAGTTCGTGGCCACCGACATCCCGGCGCTGGCGCAGCAAAAGGCCGACGAGTTCGGCTGGCACGCCTGATTGCCGATGGCCGGTCAGAGGCCCGGGAGAGTCCTTCCGGTGCCACACGAGAAGGCCCCGCGGATCGACGATTCGCGGGGCCTTTCATTTGTGCTGCCTGAAATGCCCGATCCGGCGTCGCCGGTGGTGATGACGAACGGGGCTTGGCCCGCCGGTCCCCGTGGAGCCCACCAGACACAAAAAAGCCGCCGGCCCCGGAGGGCACGGCGGCGGATGGCCTCGCGGCCCCGAGGGGCCGGAAGCGGGTGCCTTACAGGCTGTAGTACATGTCGAACTCGATCGGATGGGTGGTCATGCGCATCTGCGTGACGTCTTCCATCTTCAGGTCGATGTAGGCATCGATCATGTCGTCGGTGAACACCCCACCCTGGGTCAGGAACTCGCGGTCCTGGTTCAGGGCTTCCAGCGCCTGGTCCAGCGAATGGCAGACCTGCGGGATGCCCTTTTCCTCTTCCGGCGGCAGGTCGTAGAGGTTCTTGTCCATCGCGTCGCCGGGGTGGATCTTGTTCTGGATGCCGTCCAGGCCGGCCATCAGCATCGCGGCGAACGCGAGGTACGGGTTGGCGGTGGAGTCCGGGAAGCGCAGCTCGATGCGGCGCGCCTTCGGGTTCATCACGAACGGGATGCGCAGCGAGGCCGAGCGGTTGCGGGCGGAGTAGGCCAGCATCACCGGCGCCTCGAAGCCCGGCACCAGACGCTTGTAGCTGTTGGTGGACGGGTTGGTGAAGGCGTTCAGCGCGCGGGCGTGCTTGATGATGCCGCCGATGTAGTACAGCGCGGTCTCGGACAGGCCGCCGTAGAGGTCACCGGAGAACAGGTTCTTGCCGTCCTTGGACAGCGACTGGTGCACGTGCATCCCGGAGCCGTTGTCGCCGACGATCGGCTTGGGCATGAAGGTCGCGGTCTTGCCGTGGATATGGGCCACGTTCTGCACCACGTACTTCAGGATCTGCACCTCGTCGGCCTTCTGCGTCAGGGTCGCCGGACCCACGCCGATCTCGCACTGGCCGGCGGTGGCCACCTCGTGGTGGTGCACCTCGGTCTCCAGACCCATCTCGGTCATCACTTCGCACATGGTGGAGCGGATGTCGTGCAGGCTGTCGACCGGCGGGACCGGGAAGTAGCCGCCCTTCACGCCCGGGCGGTGACCGATGTTGCCGTCCTCGTAGACGCGTTCGGAGTTCCAGGAGGCCTCCTGGGAGTCCACGCGGCAGTAGGAACCGGACAGGCTGGTACCCCACTTCACGTCGTCAAAGATGAAGAACTCGTTCTCCGGACCGAACAGCGCGGTGTCGGCGATGCCGGTGCTCTGCAGGTAGGCCTCGGCGCGGCGCGCCAGGGAGCGCGGGCAGCGGTCGTAGCCCTGCATGGTGGCCGGCTCGACCACGTCGCAGCGGATGTTCATGGTCATGTCTTCGAAGAACGGGTCGATCACGGCCGACTCGGCGTCCGGCATCAGGATCATGTCGGACTCGTTGATCCCCTTCCAGCCGGAGATCGAGGAGCCGTCGAACATCTTGCCTTCCTCGAAGGTCTCTTCGTCGATGTCGTGGGCCGGCATGGTCACATGCTGTTCCTTGCCCTTGGAGTCGGTAAAGCGGAAGTCGACAAAGCGCACTTCCTTTTCCTTGATCTGGTTCAGCACGTCGGCTGCGGACATGGGGATCTCCTTGGTCTTCACTTGAGTCTTCGATTTTGACCGGCCGGCCTGTTGGCCCCTGCACGGCTTCGTGGGTCATTATGCAGGCATCATGCCATCCGGCCCGATTCGGCCCGGGCGCGCGAAAAACGGGCACCCCGGGTGCCACGCCGCATCCGCTCTGCACCATCATGGTGCTTTGTAGGCACCATGATGGTGCTTGCCGGGGTGTGCCGCACCTAATGAGTGCACGGACGATAGAGTAGCGTGACCTCGCCCAGCATGTCGCCCACCTGCGGGTGGGCGTGCAGCCGGTCGGCCAGGGACCGGGCCCGCGCCTCCAGGTCCGGAGCCGCGGTTGCCCCGTCAAGGCGCAGGGTCAGTGTCATGTGCACGCGGCCGCCCAGGTAGTGCAGGGACAGGTGCTCCACCGCGTCCAGCTCCGGGGTGTCGGCCCAGGCCTCGCGCAGGGCCTCCACCAGTACCGGCCGTAACGGCAGCGTCGAGCTGCGCGCCTGCTCCGCGTCATTTTCCGGGTCCACGTGCACCGTGATGTCGTTGACCCGGTCATGCTCGTCGGTCACCGAATGGAACACCGCGTCGGCGATGCGGTGGCCCTCGGAGACCGAGATCATCGGCGCGACCTGGATGTGCACATCGGCCACCACGTCGCTGCCGTGGCGGCGGGTGCGCAGCATGTGCGCATCCTTCACCCCGGGCACGTCCAGGATGGTGCGGTGGATGCGATCCACCTTCTCCGGCTCCAGCGCGGTGTCGATCAACTCCGCCGCGGCGCGCACGATCAGGCGCCCGGCGATGTGCAGGATGAACAGCGCCACGATCAGCGCGGCGAGGGCGTCGGCCCACGGGTAGCCGGCCACCGCCGCGCCCACGCCGACCAGCACGAACAGCGACGAGATCGCATCGGTCCGGTGGTGCCAGGCGTTGGCGTCCAGCATGCGCGAGTTCAGGCGCTTCGCCACCCGATGGGTGTACTGGTACAGGCCTTCCTTGGCCACCAGGGTCAGCGCGGCAAAGAAGATGGCCATGTTCGCGGGGCCGGTCATGGCCTCGGGTTCGACCAGTCGGCTTCCGGCCGCCCACGCGATTCCCAGGCCCGCCAGCGCCAGAAAGACCCCGACGATCACCGTTGCCAGGGTCTCGATCCGGGCGTGCCCGTAGGGGTGGTCCTGGTCAGGGGAGGCGGACGCCTTGCGCGCGGCGAACAGCACGACACCGTCGGTCATCAGGTCCGACAGCGTATGCACGCCGTCCGCGACCAGCGCCTGCGAGTTCAGCAGCCAGCCGCTGACCAGCTGCGCCAGGGCGAGGAAGCTGTTCACGGTCGCGCCCACCAGCGTCACCCGGCGCGTATCCCGATAGCGCTGGCCGTTCTCCGCCGTCACCGTCGGTTCCGAATTGGTATGGGGCTCGCTCAGGGCCGCTCTCCCGAACCGGATCAAGCCTCCAGTATGGGCGCCTTCCCGGCTGGCGCAAAACCGACTGCCGCCACAGGGAAAGCGCCGACTCGCGCGGGCGTCTCCCCGTGTCGGCGTTTCGCGCTGCCGGTGGCCGCGGCCGAAGCCGGGCCGATATACTGTCCGCTTTGCCCTGACCCGGGATCCCGCATGGCGCACGAACGCACCCCGTCCAGTAGCAGCCCCACCTTCCAGGACCTGATCCGTCGTTTGCAGGACTACTGGAACGACCACGGCTGCGTAGTTCTGCAGCCCTACGACATGGAAATGGGGGCCGGTACCTTCCACCCGGCGACCTTCCTGCGCTCCATCGGGCCGGAGCCATGGCGCGCGGCCTACGTACAGCCGAGCCGCCGCCCGACCGACGGGCGTTACGGTGACAACCCCAACCGCCTGCAGCACTACTATCAGTTCCAGGTGCTGCTGAAGCCCTCGCCGCCGGACATCCAGGACCTCTACCTCGGTTCCCTGGAGGCGCTGGGCTTCGACACGCTCACTCACGACGTGCGCTTCGTCGAGGACAACTGGGAGTCGCCGACCCTCGGCGCCTGGGGCCTGGGCTGGGAGGTCTGGTTGAACGGCATGGAGGTCACCCAGTTCACCTACTTCCAGCAGGTCGGCGGGCTGGACTGCCACCCGGTGTCCGGCGAGATCACCTACGGGCTGGAGCGCCTGGCGATGTACCTGCAGGGGGTGGAGAGCGTATTCGACCTGGTCTGGACCGTCGGCCCGGACGGTCGCCCGGTGACCTACGGCGACGTCTATCACCAGAACGAAGTGGAGCAGTCCACCTACAACTTCGAGCACGCCGATCGCGACGCCCTGTTCGCCGCCTTCGACCAGCACGCGGCCGAGAGCGACCGCATGATCGAGCTGGGCCTGCCGCTGCCGGCCTACGAACAGATGTTGCGTGCCTCGCACAACTTCAACCTGCTGGATGCGCGCGGCGCGATCTCGGTCACCGAGCGCCAGCGCTACATCCTGCGCGTGCGCGAGCTGTCGCGAAACGTGGCGCAGAAGTACTACGAGTCGCGCGAGGCCCTGGGCTTCCCGCTGTGCGCCGACGACGACACGAACAAGCCCGACGCCGCCTGAATTCTTTTCCCGGACCGCGCCCCCCGCGCGGTCGTGATGGACCCGACACGGACCCGACATGGCTGAAGCCCGCGAACTCCTGATCGAACTCGGCACCGAGGAGCTGCCCCCGACCGCGCTGGCGCGCCTGCGCGACGCCCTGGCCGAGGGCCTGACCACCCGCCTGCGCGAGGCCGGCCTGGAGCCGGGTGCGCCCGAGACCTTCGCCACCCCGCGCCGGCTGGCGGTGCTGTTCCCGGAC
>JBJHBC010000061.1:0-11802 GCA_050485285.1 Thioalkalivibrio sp. | reverse complement strand
TCGATGGCGCGGGCGTAGGCAATGGTGACGGGCATCCGTGCCCCTCCGTTCGCTCGCCGGACGTCCGTGCCCGGCAGGTGGTTTTATCGGGTCGTTACTGCCCGGACTCGTCGGTTGGGCGGCCTTCCAGCGCGGCCACGCGTGCCTCCAGTTCCGCCAGGCGCTCGCGGGTGCGTTCCAGCAGGGCAACCTGGATGTCGAAGTCCTCGCGGGTCACGAGGTCCATGCGCTCGAAGCCGCTTTGCAGCGACGAGCGAACCTGGCGCTGCACATCCTCCTGCATGTGGCGCACCGACTCCGGAAGGCTCTCCGTGATCCGGCGGGCAAGGTCGTCGAAGCGTTTGGAATCGATCATGCGGTGGTCTCCTGGCGCGAGTGTTGGGTTGCTCCCAGTGTAGCGCGGCTGGCCCGGGGCGCGGCTACTGCGAGGCCGAGCGCCCGCCGTCCACCGGGATCACCTGTCCGGTAATGTAGGGCGCGTCCAGCAACAGGAAGCGCACGGTGCGCGCGATATCCTCGGGGCTGCCCTCTCGTTTGAGGGCGGTACGCTCGATCATGGCCTCGTGGGTCCCGGTGTTCTCCGCGTCCTCGGGGGCGAGGATCGCCCCGGGGGCCACGCCGTTGACCCGCACGCCCGGTCCCAGTTCGCGGGCGTAGGCCTGGGTCAGGGCCCAGAGGCCGGCCTTGGCCGCCGAATACACCGGGTAGCCCTTCAGCGGGCGCAGCGCGTGGATGTCCACGATATTGACGACCGCGCCCTGCGCCCGCTGAAGCGCCGGGTTGCAGGCCTGGGTGAGGAAGGTCGGCGCCTTCAGGTTGGAGCCGATCAGGTCGTCCCAGGCGGATTCGCGGATCTCGCCCACGGGGGTTGGGTAGAACGTCGAGGCATTGTTCACGAGAAAGTCCAGCCGCCCCCAGGCCGCCTCGGCGTCGCGGGCGAGGCGTTCGATGGCCTCGGGGTCGAGCAGGTCGGCCTGCAGGGTGTGCGCGCTGTCGGGGCGCGCCGCATTCAGATCGGCGGCCAGGGCAACGGCGTCGTCGCGCGAGCCGCGGTAATGGATCAGCACCCGCAACCCGGCCGCGTGCAGATGCCGGGCAATGGTGGCGCCGACGCGCCGCGCGGCCCCGGTAATCAGCACCACGCCCGCCGGGTCGGGTGTCCTGTTCAAACTGTCGGTGGGTGCCTGCGCCACGTCCATCCCCGGGTTGGTACCATGCGTCGCCATGTTGCCGCCGAAACCTAGCACAAACACCGCCGACGATCCGGTCGCCCGGGAGATCGCCGCGCGTCTGCGCACTCACCTGCAACAGAGTATTGCGGCGGGCCAGGGGTTCCTTCCGTTCGTCGATTACATGCAGGCGGCCCTCTATGCGCCGGGCCTGGGCTATTACGTGAACGGGGCCCACAAGCTGGGCGAGGGCGGGGACTTTGTCACCGCCCCGGAGCTCTCGCCGCTGTTCGGCGAGACCCTGGCGACCTGGCTGGCCCCGGTGTTGCGTGATGACCTCGGCGGCGCCGGCACGCTGCTGGAATTCGGTGCCGGCAGTGGCCGCCTGGCGGGGGACGTGATCGCCACCCTGCGCGAGCTCGGGGTCGCCTGGGAGGGGTACTGGATCATCGAGGTGAGCCCGGACCTGCGTGCCCGGCAGCAGGCCCACCTGCAGGCCCAGCTGGAGCCGGCGGAATATGCGCGTGTGGCCTGGCTCGAGGCCCTCCCCGAGGCCCCCCTGCGTGGGGTGGTGCTGGCCAACGAGGTGCTGGATGCCCTGCCGGTGGAGCTGTTCCGCTGGCGCGAGGGGCGCGTGTGGCAGGTCGGGGTCACCACCGAGGCGGACGGGGCGCTGACCCTGGCCGAGCGCGAGGCCCCGCCGGCCCTGGCCGAACCCGTGACGCGGCTGGCGGCCGACCATGGTCCCTGGCCCGAGGGCTACCTGTCCGAGTGGCGGCCGGCGCAGGCCGCGTGGGTGCGCGCGCTCGCCGAGCGGCTGGAGCAGGGGGTGGCCGTGATCGTGGATTACGGCTTCCCGCGGGCCGCCTACTACGCCCCGGAACGGCACCAGGGGACGCTGGTCGGCTACTACCGCCAGCAGATGATCCAGGATCCTCTGGCCCATCCGGGGCTGATGGACCTGACCGCCAGTGTCGACTTCACCGGCGTGGCCGAGGCGGCGGATGCCGCGGGTCTCGATGTGCTGGCCTACGCCGGGCAGGGCGAATGCCTCCTGGGGGCGGGGCTGCCGCAGCGTTTCGAGGCTCGCGTGGGCAGCGGCGAGGATGCCCGCCTGACCATGCAGGCGGCGCAGGCCGTGCGCATGCTGACCCTGCCGGGCGAGATGGGCGAGCGCTTCCAGGTCATGGCCCTCGGTCGCGGCTGCGCGCATCTGCCGCTGGAGGGTATCCCGGATCGCCGGGGGCGCCTGTGAGCCCCGGTCCCGGCGCAATGGCGCGGTCATTCCGGGGATGCTTGGTGCCATCGACGAAACCCGGCATGCTGGCGCCATGAAGGTACTGGGTATCGAAACCTCCTGTGACGAGACGGGCGTGGCGCTGATCGACAGCGACCGTGGCCTGCTTGCGCACCGGCTGTACAGCCAGACGGATCTGCACGCGATTTACGGCGGCGTGGTGCCGGAACTGGCCTCGCGCGACCACATCCGGCGGCTCCTGCCGCTGGTGCGCGCGGTGCTGGAGGAGGCGGGCGTGGACGGGCCGAACCTGGATGCAGTGGCCTACACCGGCGGGCCGGGGCTGCTGGGGGCGTTGCTGACCGGCGCCTCGGTGGCCCGCTCCCTGGCCTGGGGCTGGGGTATCCCGGCGCTGGCGGTGCATCACCTGGAGGGCCACCTGCTGGCGCCGTTCCTGGAGGACACCGGGCTCGACTTCCCGTTCCTGGTGCTGCAGGTCTCCGGGGGGCATACGCAGTTGATCCATGCCCGGGCCCTGGGCGACTACGACCTGATCGGCGAGAGCATCGACGATGCCGCCGGCGAGGCCTTCGACAAGACCGCCAAGCTGCTGGGGCTGGGGTATCCGGGTGGCCCGGCGCTGGCGCGCCTGGCGGAACAGGGCGAGCCGGATGCCTTGCGGCTGCCGCGCCCGATGCTGGATCGCCCGGGGCTGGACATGAGCTTCTCCGGCCTGAAGACCGCCGTCCTGACCGCGCTGAAGAAGCAAAGTTACCGCCCGGAGGATGTCGCCCGCGCCTTCGAGGAGGCCGTGACCGACACCCTGGTGGAGAAGACCCGGCGCGGCCTGGAGCAGACCGGGGCCCCGGCGCTGGTGGTGGCCGGTGGCGTGGCCGCCAACACCACGCTGCGCGCGGGGCTGCAGGCCATGGCGCAACGCCAGGGGGTGCCGGTGTATTTCCCGCGCCCGGAGTTCTGTACCGACAACGGGGCCATGATCGCGCTGGCCGGGCTGCGGCGGCTGCAGGCCGGTGGCGTCGGGGATGCCGGGGCCCCGGTTGTTGCCGCGCGGGCGCGCTGGCCCCTGGCCGAACTGGAGGCGCCGGTTCCGGCCTGACCGGCCCGAAGCCCTGCCCGGCCCGTGCCCGGCGGGCCGTCAGTCCCCGGGGGCGGGGGCCTTGTTCTTCTGGCCGATGCGCGATTCCTCGCCGCGCATCAGGCGGCGGATATTGCTGTCGTGGCGGATGAACAGGATTACGCTCATCAGCGCGACCGCGGCGCTGATCCAGTGATCCATGCCCAGCAGGACCGTGTACACCGGGGCCATGCCGGCCGCGACCAGGGCCGCCAGTGACGAGTAACGCCAGATCGCGGCGACCGCGAGCCAGGTGAGCAGCACCAGTCCGCCGGCCGCCGGGCTGATCGCGAGGATCACGCCGAGCGCCGTGGCCACACCCTTGCCGCCCTGCAGGCGGTAGTACACGGGGAACACGTGACCGAGGAAGGCGGCCAGGCCGATCAGGCCGATCGCCCAGCCGGGGAAGAGCTCCAGCTGAAGCGCGACGAAGACCGGCAGCCAGCCCTTGCCGACATCCCCGATGAGCGTGATGATGGCCGCCTTCTTGCCGCCCGAGCGCAGAACATTCGTAGCGCCAGGGTTCTTCGAACCGGTGGTGCGCGGGTCCGGCAGGCGCAGCAGCTTGCTGACCAGAATGGCCGTGGAAAGCGATCCCAGCAGATACGCGATGATGATGCCGATTGTAATAGCCATGAGCGGTGAGCCTGCCTGCGCGGGTGGGCGAGAGATTGCGAGCGCACATGATACGCAAGCCGGTGGCCGGCGTTCAGCGCGCTGAGATGGAGGCTGCGACTCGCCCGGTCCATGACCCGACGCTGGTGCTGTTGCACGGCTGGGGCTTTTCCGGCGCGGTCTGGGCGCCCCTGCGAGCCGAGTTGCCGGCCGGCATGCGGGTGCTGGCGCCGGATCTGCCCGGTCATGGGGCCGCGGGCGACGGCTGGCGGCTGGCGGATGCGGACGGCGCCGCGGCGGCCCTGATCGCCGCGCTGCCTGCGGACGTCGAGTGCCCGGTCTGGGCTGGGTGGTCCCTGGGCGGCCTGGTGGCGCTCGCGGCGGCGCGCCAGTGGACGGGCCCGCAGGGGCTTGTGCTGATTGGGGCGACGCCACGCTTCATCCGTAATGATGACTGGCCGGCCGCCCTGCCGCTGGCCGAGCTGGAGGACTTCCGCGCCGCCCTCGAGGGCGACCGACGCCGGATGGACCGGCGTCTGGCGATGCTCTGTGCCCGCGGCAGTCCCGATGCGGCCTCGCTCGCGCGTGCACTGGCGGATCGGATGCGGGAGGCCCCGGCCTCCCCGGATGGGCTGGCGGCGGGTCTGGATCTGCTGCAGGGTGCCGACCTGCGCGCCGCCTGGACCGAGGTGCAGGCGCCGGTGGCGTGCTGGCTGGAGCCGGGGGACGCGCTGGTGCCGGCCGCGGTGGAGGCGGGGCTGAAGAGCTTGCGCCCCGATGGCCGGGTCGGTCGCGGGGCGGGCGGCCATGCGGACTGGTGGGCGCGGCCGCAGCGGCTGGCCGGTTTTGTTTCCGAGTTTCTGGATCACTGCAGCGCAGGGGAGTCCGCATGACCCGACCCGACAGCTTCGATCTCGACAAGGCGCGGGTGCGCGAGGCCTTTGCGCGGGCCGCCGCCACCTACGAGGAGCATGCGGTCCTGCAGCGCGAGGTGCAGGAGCGGATGCTGGACCGTCTGGACTGGATCCGGATGGAGCCGGACCGCATCGTCGACCTGGGCTGCGGCATCGGCGAGGCCCTGGATCACCTGAGCCGCCGCTACCGCGGGGCGCGCCTGGCCGGCGTGGACTTCGCCCCGGAGATGGTTGCGCGGGCGCAGCGGCGCGGGCGGTGGCTGCGGCGGCCGCAGGTGGTCTGCGGTGACCTCGAGGCCCTGCCGCTGGCCGAGCGGTCCTTTGATCTGGCGGTTTCCAGCTCGGCCCTGCAGTGGTGCAGTGACCTCGACCAGGCCTTCGCCGAGGTGCGGCGTATCCTGCGCCCGGGCGGGCTGTGGCTGTTTACCACCTTTGGCCCGGACACTTTGCGCGAGTTGCGCGCGGCCTTCGCGGCCGTGGACGGTGGCGCCGGGGCGCATGTCAACGCGTTCATGGACATGCACGACATCGGCGATGCCCTGGTGCGATCCGGCTTTGCCGATCCGGTGATGGACCAGGAAGCCCTGACCCTGACCTACCCGGATCTGACCGGCCTGATCCGCGACCTGCGCGGGGTCGGGGTACGCAACGCCCTGGCGGGGCGTTCCTCGGGTCTGTTCGGCCCACGGCGCCTGGTGGCCGTCGCCGAGGCCTATGCCCGCGACTTCGGCGTGGAGGGTCGTCTGCCGGCGACCTGGGAGGTGGTCTACGGCCATGCCTGGGTGCCGGATGCGCCGCCCCCGTCGCAGCCCGGCGGGCGCGTGATTCCGGTTCAGCCAGTTCGTTGATCTGGATCAACGAAAATGCCGCCCGTGTCCCTCGCGGGCGATGCACCGGAAGATGTATTCTCTTTAACAGGAAAAGTTCCGCCCGTCCCGCTCAATATCCGAGTGACACAGGCGGTATTGGTTTTTTGTGGGCCCGGAATGGGGTAGAGTTCACGCCCCCGAACCATCGGGACATCCGTGTTCCCCGCAGCAAGGTGGAAAAGTCATGTCACAAGCAGCCACTACGGCGGGTGCCGCACCCGCAGCGTCAGTCGCGACTTCCGAGCAGTACAACTACGCGATTATCAAGCGGTTTGCCATTGCCGCCGTCCTCTGGGGCGTGTTCGGGATGGCCGCCGGGGTCTGGATCGCCTCGCAGCTGGCGTTCCCGTTCCTGAACTTCGATATCGCGCAGATCACCTTCGGGCGCTTCCGCCCGGTCCACACCACGGCCGTGATCTTCGGTTTCGGGGGCAACGCGCTGTTCGCCACGTCCTACTACGTGGTGCAGCGGACCTGTCAGGCCCGGCTGTGGAGTGACTCCCTGGCGAGCTTCACGTTCTACGGTTGGAACCTGGCGCTGGTCCTCGGCGTGATCACCTACATGATGGGGATCACCCAGGGCCGCGAATACGCCGAGTTCAACTGGCAGATCGACATCATCATCCTGGTGACCTGGGTCGCCTACTTCATGATCTACCTGATGACCCTGCTGCGTCGTAACCAGCCGCACATCTACGTGGCGAACTGGTTCTTCATGGCCTTTATCCTGGCCACCGCGCTGCTGCACATCTTCAACAACATCCAGGTCCCGGTCGGTCTGTTCAGCCCGTATTCCTACTCGGTGTTCTCCGGGGTGCAGGATGCGATGACCCAGTGGTGGTACGGCCATAACGCGGTGGGCTTCTTCCTGACGGCCGCATTCCTCGGGATGATGTACTACTTCGTACCGAAGCAGGCCGGGCGTCCGATCTACTCGTACAAGCTGTCCATCATCCATTTCTGGGCGCTGGTCTTCCTGTACATGTGGGTGGGCGCGCACCACCTGCACTGGACCGCCCTGCCGGACTGGGTCTCCACCCTGGCGGCGACCTTCTCCATCCTGCTGCTGCTGCCCTCCTGGGGTGGCATGATCAACGGCATCATGACCCTGTCGGGCGCCTGGGATAAGCTGCGCACCGACCCGATCATGCTGTTCCTGATCACCGCGCTGGCGTTCTACGGCATGTCGACCTTCGAGGGCCCGATGATGTCCCTGAAGAGCGTGAACGCGCTGTCGCACTACACCGACTGGACCGTGGGCCACGTGCACTCCGGTGCCCTCGGCTGGGTGGCGATGATCTCCTTCGGCTCGCTGTATCACCTGATCCCGCGGCTGTGGAACGTGAACCTGTACAGCCTGAAGCTGGTGTACGTGCACTTCTTCCTGGCGACCATCGGGATCGTGCTGTACATCACCGCGATGTGGGTGGCCGGTATCGGTCAGGGCCTGATGCTGCGCGCCTTTGACCAGTACGGGAACCTGGCCTACACCTTCACCGAGTCGGTGGTGTTCCTGCACAAGCCGTACGTGGTGCGTGCTATCGGTGGCGGGTTCTTCCTGGCCGGCATGCTGATCATGGCGTTCAACATCGCGATGACCGTTCGCTCGGGCATCAAGGCCGAGGCCCGCGAGGCCCAGGCCGCCTCCGCCGAAGCCCGCACGGCCTGATTAGGGAGAGACTAGATCCATGAAGCATGAAAGCGTTGAAACCAATGCCGGCCTGCTGATCATCCTCACCCTGGCGGTGATCAGCGTCGGCGGCCTGGTCGAGATCGTGCCGCTGTTCTACATCGACGACACCATCGAGGAAGTGGACGGCGTGCGCCCGTATACGCCTCTGGAACAGCGCGGGCGTGATATCTACGTCCGCGAGGGCTGCTACACCTGTCATTCGCAGATGGTGCGTCCGTTCCGTGACGAGATGCTGCGCTACGGCCACTACTCGCTGGCGGCCGAATCGCAGTACGACCATCCGTTCCAGTGGGGCTCGAAGCGCACCGGTCCGGACCTGGCACGCGTGGGGGGCAAGTACTCCAACGAGTGGCAGGTCCAGCACCTGATCGACCCGCAGTCGCTGGTGCCGGAGTCGATCATGCCGGGCTATCCCTGGCTGGCGACCACGCCGCTCGATTACTCCGATATCGATCGTCGCATGATCGCGCTGAAGCGCGTGGGCGTACCGTACTCGCTCACCGACGAGGAATACGAGGCCAACGTCGAGAAGTTCGGCGAGCAGCACGCCCGGATGTTCGATATCCGTGACGCCGAGGACAATCTGGTGGCGCAGGCGCAGGCCGAGAACTTCGACGGCAACTCCGGGACGATCACCGAGATGGATGCCATTGTGGCCTATCTCCAGGTTCTCGGGACCATGGTCGACTTCAGCGAATACGACGACGGACACTTTGCCGAATTCCGGTAAGGGAGGACGGGCGCCAGAATGACGGGACTATGGGAATGGATCACGGATATGGGCAACAGCAAGATCGTTGCCCTCATCCTCTTCATGAGCACCTTTATCGGGGTCGTGATCTTCCTGTTTTCCAATCGTCGGCGCGCCCGGAAGTTCGAGACGTATCGCTACATTCCTCTGGACGACGATGATTCACATCGGGAGCCCGTGGCCCGGCGTGACAAAACCAAGAGTGACGAGCAATGAGCACACAGGACAACCGTGATAAGGACCCGAACCAGGTCGAGACCACTGGGCACGTCTGGGACGGCAACCTTCAGGAATACAACAATCCGCTCCCGCGCTGGTGGCTGTGGGGTTTCTACGCCACGATCGTGTTCGCTCTGGTGTACTGGCTGATCTACCCGGCCTGGCCGATTGGCGACAGCTTCACCAAGGGCTTCAACACCATCACCTTCGAACAGGGCGGCGAAGAGCGCACCATGCACTGGAACACCCGTGCGTTGCTCGCGAAGGACATGCAGACCGGCACCTATGCGGTGCGCCAGCGCGAGATGCTGGAACAGGTGGCTGCCCAGGATTACGAAACGATCCTGCAGGACGCCGAAAGCATGAGTTTCGTCAACGCCTACGCTCAGGGCTCGTTCGGGACCTGGTGTGCGGCCTGTCACCAGGTCGGTGGCGGCGGTGTGGTCGGTCAGTACCCCAACCTGCGCGACGACCACTGGCTGTGGGGCGGTACCGTCGAGGAGATCGAGCAAACCCTGCACCAGGGTCGTTTGGGCTATATGCCCGGGTACCGCGACACGCTGAACAGTGACCAGCTCAACCAGGTGGCCGCGTTCGTGCTGTCCCTGAACGGCTACGAGATGGATGCGGACGACGCGGATGCCGGCCAGCGCATCTTCACCGGAACCGACGGCGGCTGCTTCCAGTGTCACGCGATGGATGCCCAGGGCCGCAGCTCGCAGGGCGCGCCCAACCTGACCAACGATATCTGGGGTCTGGTCGACGTGCGCGGGGCGGAGAGCGACCGCGAGCGTCAGCGCCTCGTGGCCAACTTTGTCCGCGACGGTGTCCAGCGTGAAATGCCCGCATTCGGGGATCGCCTGTCGGATGCGGAGATCAAGATGCTGACCGCCTACGTGCATTCCCTCGGCGGGGGGCAGTAGCCCGGCTCCGTAGACCTGGCGAGCCCCGGGGGTGCGGCGGCCTGCCAGGATGCACGTGTTGACAGGGGTGCCTGCCGGGTGACTGACGCCCGAGGGTGCCCCTTTTTGTTTTGAACTGTTGCCGCGGACCGCGTATTCCCGTCGGGCCGCACTGCCGGATACGCTCCGGGAGGATCCGATGTCCCAGTCCCAGCCGCTGTACGAGGCGCGAATCCCGATCCACCCGCGATCGGTCAAGGGGCGGTTTCGCAACCTGAAGACCGGGATCCTCCTCCTGGCCTACGGGGTGTTCTTCGGTCTGCCGTGGATCCGCTGGGAACGTGATTACGGGCCGGATCAGGCGGTGCTGTTCGACATCCCGGGACGCGAATTCCACATCTTCGACCTTGTGGTGTACCCCCAGGACATCTTCTGGCTGGCCGGATTTCTGGTGCTGGCGGCACTGTTGCTGTTCTTTGTCACGGGCGTGGCGGGCCGCGTTTTTTGTGGCTACTTCTGCTTCCAGACGCTCTGGACCGACGTCTTCATGTGGCTGGAGCGCAGGATCCAGGGCGAGCGCCCGGCCCGGCTGCGTCTGGCCAAACAGCCCTGGAACGGGGAAAAGCTGTTCAAATACGGTTTGACCCACATGTCCTGGCTCCTGGTGGCGTTCTCCACGGGCCTCGGGTTCGTGCTGTACTGGGGCAATGCACCCTCGATCGTCGCTGATTTCTTCACCGGTCAGGCAGTTCACGCGGCCTACATCACCACCGGTATTCTGACGGCCACGACCTACACCTTCGCCGGACTGGCGCGGGAACAGGTCTGCACCTTCATGTGCCCGTACGCCCGGTTCCAGAGCGTGATGTTCGATCGCGACACCATGATCGTGTCGTACGACGAGTCGCGCGGTGAGGGGACCGCCGGCCGTGCCAAGGTCCAGGCCGGCCTGAAGACCCGGGAGGAGCGCCAGGCCGCGGGCGTGGGCGACTGCATCGACTGCGGCTACTGCGTTCAGGTCTGCCCGACGGGGATTGATATCCGCGACGGCCTGCAGTTCCAGTGCATCCACTGCGCCCTGTGTATCGATGCCTGCGACACCATCATGGACAAGCAGGGGTGGCCTCGGGGCCTGATCGCCTATACCTCCGAGCGCGAGCAGGAGGGGGGCAAGACACGCGTCCTGCGGGGCAAGACCCTGGGCTATGGCGCGGCCGTGCTCATCGTGGTGGTGGCGCTGGTTGGGAGCATCCTCGGGCGTGCACCGATGGACGCCAACGTGAATCAGGTGCGCCAGCCGCTGTATGTGCAGATGTCCGACGGCCGCATCCAGAACGGCTACGAGATTCGCCTGAACAACACCGCGGATCGCGAACTGGACTTCCAGATCCATCTGGCGGGACTGGAAGGCGCCGAACTGGATCTGGGGCAGCTCGAACACATTCGCCTGGAGCCCGGTGAACGGCTCACGGTGGCCGCCCGCGTGCGCTACGACGTGCCCCCCGACGTGCCGTCGCCGAAGCCGTTCCGTTTCGTGATCACGGATCGCGACGGTTATATGGACCCGGTCGAGGTGACCTCGCAGTTCAGTCACCGATAACGCCTTTTCGAGAGGGCACGCGCGGACGCGAAAACAGCAATCATGCTGCCGGAACTCGCCCAAGCACCCCGCAAGCGCCTAGTTTGCTATCACGCAGGAAATGAAGACACCGCCATGAGCAACCTTGTTGTCACCCTCGGCATCGGCACGGCACTCCTCGCCGTCCTGTTCGCCATGATCTACCGCTTCACGCGTTTGAAAGCCTACAGCACCTCGGCGGTCGTGGTCGCGATCATGCTGTTCCTGTTCATCCCCTACTCCATCCTGACCTGGCAGGGGGCGGACGTCTTCGCGATTCACCTCGCGCTGTACATCATCGTGCCCTACGGGCTGGGGATCGTGTTCACCCAGAAGGAGGCCGAGGCCGAGAGCGGGGGCAAGGCCAAGATCGGCCGCTTGCACTGGGCGCCGCTGGTGCTGGTCGGGTTCTTCACCATCGTCGCGTCGGTTCAGGCCGTCCTGATCACGCTGGCCCACAACGGCATGCCCCAGCAGTTCATCGGTTCCCTCCTGCCCGAACCCGAGAATCGCGCGGAGCAGGTGACCTCGGCCTTCCCCGGCACTGTCGCCGGCATGGAGAGTCGCAAGCAGGCACTCGCCGTCCATCGCGTCTCGGAGCTCCAGGCCCAGCGCGAGAAGGGCTGGCAGGTTCGTCAGGGGTGGGTCGAGCGTCCCACCGAGGGCCAGGCGGCCACGCT
>JBJHBC010000060.1:0-11829 GCA_050485285.1 Thioalkalivibrio sp. | reverse complement strand
CGGCTCCAGGACCTGGACGCGGTGTACCCCGGCCACCCGGTCATCCGGGAACGCCTCGCCCGCGTGCACCGGGATCTTGGCCAGCCCGATCGCGCAATCCGCATCCTGTCGGACATGATCCGCCAGGAGGCCGCCCCCAATCCGGAACTCCTGCGCCTGCAGGCCGACATCGCGGACGGCGCGGGCTATGTTGCAATCAGCCGCGAAGCCATGGCCGAATACTTCTTCCACCGCGCTCAGTATGAAGAAGCGGTCCGCCAGTTCGAGGCCGCCATGGACGCCTCGGATGCCAGCGAGCGGGACCGTCAGCGTATCGAGGACAAGCGCGACTCCGCCCGCGAGACCGCGCGCGAGGCCCGCGAGGGGCGGCGCTAGACGATTGCAAGGGAATGCACGCCGGCAACGGATCGTCTACCTCGCGTCGCAAAATGTCTTTACTGCCATTCACCACCAACCCGGAATAGAGAGGTAGGATTCCTCATGCACATCTCACGCCGAGAATTCATGCAGTTGCTGGCCGCCGCCAGCGCCGCCGGTTTCCCCCTGGGCACTGCCGCCTGCAGCAACAACAAGGGCGGCACCGCGGGTGACCCATACGACACCCTGGATCGCTTCGGCAACGTGCACCTGCTGCACTACACCGACTGCCACGCGCAGCTGAAGCCGATCTACTTCCGCGAACCGAACATGAACCTCGGCGTGGCCAACATGCGCAATCGCCCGCCGCATATCGTGGGCGAGCACTTCCTGAAGCACTACGACATCGAGCGCGACAGCATCTACGCGCACGCCTACACCAATCTCGACTTCATGGAAGCGGCCGAGAAATACGGTCGCGTGGGCGGCTTCGCGCACCTCAAGACCCTGGTCGACAAGCTGCGTGACTCCCGCCCGAACGCCCTCCTGCTGGATGGCGGCGATACCTGGGGCGGCGGCTCCGGCTCCGCGCTGTGGACCAACGCGCAGGACATGGTCGATGCGCAGAAACTGCTGGGCATCGACATCATGACCGGCCACTGGGAGTTCACCTATGGCGCCGACCGCGTCGAAGAGGTCGTGAACGGCGACTTCGCTGACGCCGGCATCGACTTCGTGGCCCAGAACGTGCGCGACGTGGACTGGGGTGACCGCATCTTCAAGCCCTACGTGATCCGCGAGATGAATGGCGTGAACGTGGCGGTCGTGGGTCAGGCCTTCCCCTACACTCCGATCGCCAACCCGCGCTGGATGGTGGAACAGTGGTCCTTCGGCATCCGCCCGGACGACATGCAGGAGACCGTTAACGACGCGCGCGCCGAGGGCGCCGAGATCGTCGTCGCGCTGTCACACAACGGCATGGACGTGGACATCAAGATGGCCGGCATGGTCGAAGGGCTGGACGCCATCATGGGTGGCCACACCCACGACGCCGTGCCGCAGCCGCTGCCGGTGGAGCGCCCCGATGGCGGCACCTGCCTGGTCACCAATGCCGGCTCCAACGCCAAGTTCGTCGGCGTGCTGGACTTCGACTTCCGCGACGGCGCGATCCAGGACTGGGAATACCGCCTGGTGCCGGTGTTCGCCGAGATGCTGCCGGAACACCCGGGCATGGCCTCGTTCATCCACAACATGCGCAACAGCGAGGTCACCTGGAAGGGCGAAAGCTTCAACATGGAGGACAAGCTGTCCGAAGAACTGGCGGTCACCGACGACCTGCTCTATCGCCGCGGCAACTTCAACGGCACCTTCGACCAGCTGATCTGCGACGGCCTGATCGAATACAACGACGCCCAGATCTCCTTCTCCCCGGGCTTCCGCTGGGGCACCACGGTGCTGCCGGGCATGCCGATCACCTTCGAGCACGTGATGGACCAGACCGGCCTGACCTATCCGGAGATGACCCGAAACACCTTCACCGGGGCCCAGATCAAGGACATCCTGGAAGACGTCGCGGACAACCTCTACAACGCCGACCCCTTCTACCAGCAGGGCGGCGACATGGTGCGCGTCGGCGGCCTGAAGTACGCCATCGATCCGACCGCCGAGATCGGCAACCGGATCTCCGAGATGGAACTGGACGGCCGCAAGCTGGACGCCGACAAGGAATACGTCGTCGCCGGCTGGGCCAGCGTGCAGCAGAATGTTCCGGGCGGCGTCGGGGTCGACATCTGGGATGGTGTCGCCGAATACCTGCGCAGCCTGGACGGCAATGTACGCATCAGCGACCTCAACGAACCCAAGGTCAAGGGTATCGGCGAGGACAACCTCGGTTTCGTTCCGACCACCGAGGACATGTACCGCCGCTCCTGATCGGTTGCCGGCACCCGTCCGGGCCTTGCCCGGAACGAGAAAGCCCCGCTCATGCGGGGCTTTTTTGTGGCTCCGCGGCTCGCGACAGCCGTGCTTGACCGGTTACCACCGGAACCAACGACCGAGCGATCACGCCTGGACGTCAGACGTTCACCCAGCGCCCGCTGGCATCGCGGCAGGCCGTGCCCGTGATGGTCTCCGGATATCCGTCCATCGTCGCCTGCACCTGATACTCGCGGCAGTCCTGCCCCGAGGAACGGTAGGTGCGGGTGGGTGTGGCCTGATACTGATGCCCGGTGTTCGGATTGCGCCAGGTCGAGCTCTGACGGTCCGGGACCGTCTCCAGCGTGCGCGACACGCGCATCCGGTCGACATCGTCCATGCTGCGCCCCACCGAACCGCCGATCGCCGCACCCGCCAGCGTCCCGGCAATGATCGCGGCGGTACGTCCGCGCCCACCGCCGATCTGACTGCCGATCGCGCCCCCGGCGGCCCCGCCGATCAGGGCCCCGGTCTGCTGCTTGCTGATCGTCTGACACCCCGCCAGCAGTGCCACTGCAC
Source organism: Thioalkalivibrio sp. (assembly GCA_050485285.1). Lineage (GTDB taxonomy): Bacteria > Pseudomonadota > Gammaproteobacteria > Ectothiorhodospirales > Ectothiorhodospiraceae > Thioalkalivibrio. The sequence goes on along the minus strand of JBJHBC010000060.1, from coordinate 8,979 downwards.
CCGCCAATGCCAGCGTCATCAGAATTTTGCTCATCATCTGTGCCTCCATTGCGCCGCCATCTGGCCACGCGATCACTTGACCCGTTCCAGCCTAGGCCTGCTCGGCTGAACGCTTCGTGAAGAGACACGCGATGGGGCAGCCGGGACCGAATGTGACCTCGAGAGGGCAAAATTCCCAACCCGATCAAAACCTGTACGCGAAACCCCGTATTCACCTCTCAAAATCAGCCCCCTGCTCTGGCCCCCCGATGCGCTCCCCTCCTAGACTGCATCCCGACAACCGACACCCCGGTGAAGCGAGGAACGTGACCATGATCAAGAAGATACTTGCCACGGCCGCTGTTGCAGGCCTGTTCGCAACCAGCCCCCTGATGGCGCAATCCGTCGGCACGACGGGGGGCCCCGCTGTCGCTGCCCCGTCCAGCGCCAATGCCAGCGCGAGCGCCCCGCAGGGCCGGCCCAACGCGCCGGTGGCGGGCGGCTCTCCGTCCGGCGGCATCTCCGCGGCCGCTCGGTCCGAACCGGGCGCGATCTCGCGCATCGCCACCCGTTCCGGCCGTCTGGTCGGACTGATTGCGTCGACCGGCACCACGCCGGGCACGGGTACCACCCCGGGCACTGGCACCACCCCGGCTACGGGCACCCGGTAACGCCAGCCCATGCGGACCAATCCGCTCTTCCCTCGCGAAGGCCGCCTCCGGGCGGCTTTCGCATGTCTGGGCCTGGGGATTTTCGTGAGCCTGGTCACGGGCTGTGGCAGCGGGGGACCCACCCCGCTCGGGGCATCCCTGCAAGGGATGGTTTCCGGAGGCCCGGACGTGACCTCCCGCGCCGAGGAGCTCCCGTACGCGTCCCTCGCCATCCACACCGAGAGCCATCGAGGTCTGCTGATCCTCGGGGCGGAATCGAATGGGCACACGTACTGGCCGAGCGCCGAGGGGGTGTCGCTCCAGCTGCGCGACGGAGGCCTCTATGCCGTATCCGGTCTGGACCGCGACCTGCTCGGCACTCACTACCCGGGCATGGACGATCTCCCCTGGCGGGGCGACTCTCCCGTCGGCTACGACATCGAGCGCCATGTCCGCGCCGCTTCGGGGACCGTGGTGCGCCACGTCGGTGAGGCCACGCTCGAATGCAGCGCCCCCACCACGCGGGAATTGCCCCTGGCCACCCTGGAACTCGAGCGCTGTCGCGAACGGATCGACTGGAAACAGTCCGGCACCACCCACGCCCAATTCTGGCGCGATCCCGAAACCCGCGATCTGTGGGAGTACGAAGGCCAGGCCTGGCCGAACGGCCCCGCGATCGCCTGGCAGGTGGCGCGCCCCTGGTGGTAGCCGCAGCTGGAGACCTCATGCAGAAGCCATTGCGTCTTTTCTGGCCGCTTTTTTGCGGACTGGTGCTGTTCCCGGCGGCTGGCCAGGCCGACATGGCACCGGCCGGGACGCCCCTCCCCGACCATTGGGTCGCCTGGCAGGGCGAGCGGTCCGAACCGATCGACTGGGCCTACAGCTTCGGCCTGCGCAGCCGCGACAAACGTTCCGTGGACCACCAGCGCAAGCGACTGCTGGCCGAGATCGAACTGATCGGACAGACCATGGATCTCGCCGGCCGCCCGCAGACGGCACGCGCGCTCAACGACTGGAGCCGCACCCTCGAGTCAATGGAGCCAGCACCCAGGGCGCGCAGCGCGGAACGTCTCGACCTGCCCTGGCTCCTGGCAAACCTGCGCCACGCGCCGGCCACGGCCGACCTGGAACACATTGGCTATTGCCAGCCACCCGACTGGGTGGAGCTGTGGTCCATGGACGGGGTCCAGCGCCACGACTGGGGACCGGGCATGACCCTGCAGGATCTGCTGGGGCAATCGTCGCGCACCGCCGTTCGTGGCTCCGATACTGCCGCCGTGGTGACCCCGCTCGGGGAGGTCCACGTATTCGGGGTCGCCCCCTGGAACCGGGAAGACAGCGCGATCGCCCCGGGGACGCGGGTGATGGCGCACCTCAGCATCCGCGATCTGGGCGGGACCCTGGAAGGCGACCTCCTCAACCAGCGCCTGCCCCACTTTCTTGCCACCCGCCTGCCGGGTGACGACTGCACCCTATGGACCCTGCCATGAACCCACCCGCATTCCCCCCGCGCCGCCGCAGCCTGGTGATTGCCGTACTCCTGGGTATGGGCATACCCGCGGCCCAGGCCGAGGACTTCGGACTCGGGCAGGGCCAGCGCGATACCGGCGGCATCGGCCTGCTGCAGACGCCCACCGCCCGTACCGGTGACGCCGGCCACTTCGCCGCGGGCTGGAACCGGACGTTCCCCTATCGCCGCTGGAGCGTCTTTGTCCAGCCGATGGACTGGATGGAACTGGGGTTCCGCTATGTCCAGGTGGAAAACCGGCCTTATCTGGCGGCCGGTGACGACGACCGCTACAACATCGACAAGGGTGCGGACCTGAAGCTGCGCCTGAAGCAGGAGACGCGCTACATCCCGGAGATCGCCGTCGGCTTCCAGGACCTTGGCGGCACCACCCTGTTTGGCGGGGAGTACCTGGTCGCGAACAAGCGCTGGAATAATCTCGATTTCTCCCTGGGCCTCGGCTGGGGCTATCTGGGCAACCACGGCGACATCGAATCACCACTGGGCTGGATCCACGACAGCTTCAATACCCGCCCACGGTCCGCCGGCGGCGGACAGGGCGGGCAGGTCGCCACGCACCAGATATTCCGCGGGCCCGCCGCCGTTTTCGGCGGGGTGGAATACCAGACCCCCTGGGACCGGCTGTTGCTGCAGGTCGAGTACGAGGGCAACACCTATCAGCGCGAGCCCCAGAGCAACGCCCAGGAGCAGGACTCGCGTTTCAACTTCGGCGCCCGCCTGCGTCTGACCCGCAACGTAGAGCTGCACGCCGGCTGGGAACGCGGCAATACCGCCATGGTCGGCCTGCACTTCACGACCAACCTGGCCCGGCTGTCACAGCCCAAGGCCGATGACCCGGCCCCGGTCGAACCCGCCCATCTGGAGCGACGCAACTGGGATGCGGTCGCGGCTGACCTCAATGCCAACGCCGGGATTCACGTGACCGAGATTCGCCAGGTCGGCGACACCCTCCGGGTGACCGGCCAGCCCAGCCGTTTCCGCGACCTGAAGCAGTCCGAAGGCCGAGCCAATCGCCTGCTGGAGGCCCAGGCCGACGCCGGCATTCACACCTTCCAGTACCGTTGGCAGACCCTCGGGCTTGATCTGCGCGAGAGCCTGCACGATCGCGAGGCCTTTGGCCGCGCCCTGGCCTCGGCCGATCACCAGACCGACTACCGCCACGGGGTGCGGGTACGCGATGCCAAACCCTCGGACCACGAACGCGGAGACGTGCTCTACGAGGCCGAACCGCGCCGCTTCGAATGGGGCATGGGCCCCTCGCTGGAACAGAACTTCGGCGGGCCGGATGGCTATCTCTATCGCCTCTCGGCCTATCTCGACGCCAGCTATTTCCTGAGCCAGGGCACCTGGATCTCGTCCATGCTGTCCACCACGTTGCTGGACAACCTGGAGAACTACGACTACATCGCCGATTCGGAACTGCCCCGCGTGCGTACACACATCGGCGACTACCTGGCCGAGACGGATGTGGGGATTTCCAATCTTCAGGCCACCCACACCCAGCGCCTTGGCCAGGACTGGTACGCCATGGGTTACGGGGGCTTGCTGGAGACCATGTACGCCGGCATCGGTGGCGAGGTCCTGTACCGACCGTTCAACAGCCGCTGGGCGATCGGACTGGATGCCAACTGGGTCCGCCAGCGCGCGTTCGACCAGCAGTTCGGCCTGCGCGACTACGAACAGGTCACCGGGCATGTCACTTCCTACCTCGACACCGGTGTGCAGGACATCCATGCGCGGGTCAGCGTAGGGCGCTACCTCGCGGGCGACATCGGGACTACCCTCGACTTCTCGCGCGAGTTCGACAATGGCGTAGTGGTCGGCGCCTGGTCCACATTCACCGACGCGGGCGACGACTTCGGGGAAGGCAGCTTCGACAAGGGCCTGTACCTGTCCGTGCCGTACGATTCGTTCTTCTCCACCTCCAGCCGCAATCGGGCCAACATCGCCTGGCAGCCGCTGACCCGCGACGGCGGCGCGCGCCTCAACCGGCGCCATCAACTGTTCGACATCACCGAGGAACGCCAGATCGGCCGCTACTGGGACGACCCCGACGCCACCTGGCGTTAACTCCGGGTTCGTCCCTTCGGGTCCCCGGGCTGCGAATCGCCCTTTTCCCTGGGTCGCGGCACACCGCCTTCCCCTGGCGGCTGCCGGCCCATATGCAGGCGCGGGCACCCCGGCACCGACTCGAATACCACACCCGGTGAACGTGCACGCCCCCCGCGCCGCGTTCCTTCCGCCCCCTCCAGCAAAACGCCCCGGCAGATGCCGGGGCTCCGGTTGAGGCCCTTTCGGGCCCGGGCGCGCGGTTACCGCCTGCTACTTGTAGGAGTAGTGGTAATAGCCATACCCGTAACTGGTCGAGGCCTTGTACTCGATCGAGTTCAGGATGCACCCACGCACATCCACACCGGCCGCTTCCAGGCGGCGCCGGGCCGAGTCGATCTCGCGCAGCGGGTTCAGCTGGAAGCGCACGACCATCAGCGTGGTCGAGCACTGGCGGGCCACTACGGCGGCGTCGGTCACCGCCAGGATCGGCGGCGTGTCGATCAGTACCAGGTCATAGGCGCGGCTGACCTGATCGAGCAGGCGGCTGAAACGGTCTCCCATCAACAGCTCGGAGGGGTTGGGGGGCGCGCTGCCGCGCGCGATGTAGTGCAGCCCCTCGACCTCCGTACGACGCACGATGCCATCCAGCGACTCGCGCTCGCCCAGGTATTCCGACAGCCCACCGTCACTGCGCTGCCCGAAGGCGTGGTGCACGTGACCCTTGCGCAGATCCGCATCCACCAGCAGGACCCGTTGGCCCGCCTGGGCACAGACCGCCGCGAGGTTTACGGACACAAAGCTCTTGCCCACGTCCGGGCTCGGCCCCGTAATCACCAGTCGGTTGTTGGCGGCCTCGAGCATCGCGAAGTGCAGGCTGCTGCGCAGGCCGCGCAGGGCCTCGACCGCATCGTCGGCGGGGTCAATGGAGGCGAGCACGCCCCCCGGAACCTCATAGCCGCGCGGCTGGCGGCGCCGCTTGACCCGACGCAACAGGTTTTCCTGCTGCCGGGATCGCGGCACGCTGGCATACACCGGCAGGTCGATACCCTCGATCTCTTCCTGCGACTCGACGCCACGGTTCAGCATCCCGCGCACCAGGACCAGCGCAATGGCCAGACCACCCCCGAAGACCGTAGACAGCATTACAATCACCCGCCGCTGGGGCTCCACGGGCGACAACCCGGCCTGGGCGTCATCGAGGATGCGCACGTTGCCAACCGTGCTGGCCCGAGCGATATCCATTTCCTGCATACGATTGAGCAGCTGGACATAGATGTCCTGGTTGACCTCGACATCGCGGTTCAGCCGCAGGATCTGTTGCTGGGTCTCCGGGAGCGCCCCGACCTCCTGGTTCAGCCGGTCGCGCTCGCTTTGCAGTTTCTGGCGTTTCTCGATCAGGGCCGCATAGGTCGGATGGCTGGGCGTGTAGCGCCGGGAGATCTCGGCCTCCTCGAATTCCAGTTCGTTCAGCTGGCGCTCGAGGTTGACGATCCGGTCGAGCACGGTGCGGGTCTCCTGCGAGAGGTCCACGCTGTCCCGCGCCATCCGGTAGTCGTTCAGGGCATCCTCGGCCTGCTGCAGTTGCCCGCGGACATCCGGGACCTTCTCCTCCAGGAACTCGAGGCTCTTCTCGGCCTCGGCGGCCTTGCGCTGAATGTTCTGTGTCAGATAGATCTGGTTGATGGTGTTCAGGATACGGCGCGCCCGATCCGGATCCGGGTCGGTCAGCGCCAGACTGAACACGCCGCTCTCGCGGCCCTGCTGTCCGACATCGAACTGGGCCCGCAGGGCGTTGATCGCGGCCAGGCGGGAACGGCGCCGGATGTCGAAGCGAGCCCCCGGGGCCGCGTCCAGTTCCGCCACCCGCAGGCGCACGGCCCCGTCGAAAAACTCCGCATCCTCGCCAACGCGGCCCTCGCCCAGGTCGCGATCTCCGCCCAGGAGCCGGTAGTGGTCGCCGTCCAGCACCTCCAGCGTGAAGGTTTGCCCCTCGTAGGCCTGGGACACCCGGAACTCGCCGACATTAATCGATTCTCCGGCCCATACGCTCGAGCCGGCGAAGGCGGGGCGCTCCATGCCGCGGCGCACCAGATAGTCGCCCACTACCGGCATGCGCTGCGGCGTCACCTCCAGATCCAGCGATTCCTGGTCGACCGCGCGCCCGAGCACCATGCGCGAACGCAGGATCTGCAGCTCGGCCTCGACCCGGGGCTCCTGGCCCAGCATTTCGCGCACGTTCGCCAGGGGGCTGCTGAAACGCCCCATGTCCTCCACCTGCACCAGGGCATCGGCGCGGTAGATCGGGGTCGACAGCATCGCGTGCACCGCGCCGGCGACGGCGAACAGCGCGGTGATCGCCAGGATCCACCACTTGTGGTCGAGCAGCTGGCCCAGCAGCCGGCCAATGTCCAGCTCGCCTTCCGGGGTGCCGGGGGAATGATTCCGGTTCATCGGTATGTACCTGTATCTAGAGTCATCGATTGAGGCGGCGTGCCCAGGCCTCGGCCGCTTCCACGAGCAGGGCATGGGCCTGCTCGAAGACCTCGGGGCTCTTGCCGTAGGGATCGGGGATATCGCGCCCCCCGCCCCCATCCAGCCAGTGCCCGAAGCGCATGGTCTTGCCCAGCACCTCCGGGTGGCGCGCACCGACCGCCTGACGCTGCCCCTCGCTCATGACCAGCACCAGGTCGGCGTGATGCAGGAGGTCGGGCTCCACCTGCCGTGCCACATGGGTCGAGACATCCAGCCCATCGGCCTCGGCCAGCCGCCGGGCCTCGGGGTGGACACCCTCACCGACCACGGCCCCGAGACCGGCGGATTCCACCTCGCGTGCGGGCAACCGATCGCGCAACAGGGCCTCGCCGACCGGGCTGCGGCAGATATTGCCGGTACAAACCACCAGAATCCGATTGAACATGGCTAGAAGTCGTCCCCGAGGTTGCGAACATCACGCGTGGTGCGGGATGCCTGATAGACCGCGCTCACGGTGGGCAGGAGCTGGCTGATCACGCGGTTCCAGCGCCCGAGCGGCGTGGTCGTGACGTAGACGATGTCCAGCGGCTCGAGCTCGAACTCGGCGCCCAGCATCAGGGCCGAGGCATTGCGTGCATCCAGCTGATACACGGTGGCGAGCTTGTCGCTGTCCGGGGGGGACCGGCGGATCACGAAGATCCCGCTGGCGTCCGCGCGGGTTTCGTTAAATCCTCCGGCCTGGCTGAGGGCATCCATCAGGGTGACCTGGCCCCGCCCCAGCGGCAGACGCTGGGGATCGCCCACCTCCCCCATCACGTAGACCTGCTGGCCCGCGGTATCCGGAATGTGCAGGACATCGCCGTCACGCAGCAGCCGGTTCTGCGACATGTCCCCATGGCGCAGCATGTCGTACAGCGAGATGACGATCTCCTCCCCGTCGCGGGTCAGGATGACCTCGTGCCAGTTAGCCGAGTCCGCCAGCCCACCGGCATGCTGAATCGCATCGAGGACGGTCTGCGGGACATTGGTAACGGGCTGTACACCGGGCTCACGCACCTCGCCGGTCACCCGCACGTTCTGCGAGTTGAATGCGGCCACGCGAACCTCGACCTGGGGCTCGTTCACGAATGCCGCCAGATCGCGCGCAATGAGGTCGCGGATCTCGGCGACCGTGCGCCCCTCGACATGCACCCGACCGATGTACGGATAGAAGATCGTGCCGTCCGAATGCACGGTGTTGCCCGATTCCACGGCGGAGCGCTCGCTCCCGGCCGGGATGGTCAGCTCCGGGTGCTCGTAGACGATGATCGCCAGCACATCCCCCCGACCCACGCGGTAATCGTATGTGTCGACATCTTGTGCCAGCTCGTCGCTCACACGTCGCAGATCCGGGGGCACCGAGCGTCCCTCCTGTGCCCGAATCAGCCCGAACGTGATCGGTTCAATATCCACCAGGTCCTCGATCGGGGCGCTGGCACTGCGCTCGGAGATATGCCCCCCCGGAGCCCAGGCACAGCCGCCCAGGGTCATCCCCATGACCAGCGCCAGGGCCCAGCGTACGGCGGGTTTCTCGTTCATGGATCGTCCTCTTTATCGCGTTGCCGCAGCACCCGTGGTGCAACCAGTCGCGCGGCTTGATTCGTCATGGCGAGCGCGTGCGCACCCTCTGGCGGATGGTGCCAACCGTGTCACGAATGACCCGGATCGTCGCCGAACTGGCGCAGAATATCGGCGTCTCCCCCTGCCTCGACAACGCCCGGATCCGAAACTTACGGGCCCGTTCACAGCTTCGACGGATCGACCTCACGTTTCCCGGAAACGGCGTTGCGGGCCCGCGAACGGCGGTGCTTGAATCCATCGCGTTCCGTCCATGCGCGACTGTCCCGGACCCCCGTCACGCCGCATTCGCAGCGCTGCAGGAGGGCCGCGAACGACCGCCATTCATCGAGGTAGAGGCGACATGAAAGTCCTGATCACCGGAGCAGCCGGCTTTATCGGCTCCCACCTGGCCCTGCGCCTGCTGGAACGCGGCGACACCGTGATCGGTGTCGACAACCTGAATGACTACTACGACCCGGGCCTGAAGCGGGCGCGGCTGGATCGCATCCGCGCCCTGCCGGCTGCCCGCCAGCACTTCGTGTTCGAGCAGCAGGACATCGCCGACCGTGCCACGATGGAGCGGGTGTTCCGCGAGCATCGCCCGCAGCGGGTGGTGAACCTGGCGGCCCAGGCCGGGGTGCGCTACTCGCTGGAGAACCCGGCGGCCTATGTCGACACCAACCTGGTCGGCTTCGGCAA
>JBJHBC010000059.1:6085-11921 GCA_050485285.1 Thioalkalivibrio sp. | reverse complement strand
GCCGGGCGAGAACCTCTGGCAGCGTTACCGGGATGCGCCGGCCGTGGCCGCCGCGATCCGCGACATGGTGGTGCGCGGGGCGCCGGCGATCGGGATTACCGCGGGCTTCGGGGTGGCACTGGCATGCCAGCGGGCGACCGGGCGGGACGACTGGCGTGCGCGCATTGCGGCGGATATCGAGACCCTGCGCGCGGCGCGTCCCACGGCGGTGAACCTGTTCTGGGCGCTGGACCGCATGCAGGCGCTGGTGGACGCGAGCCCGTCCGCGGAGGCGGCGGTCGCGGCGACGCAGGCCGAGGCGGAGTGGATGCTCGAGTCGGACATCGCCGGCAACCGGCGGCTGGGCGCGCTGGGCGCGGGGCTGATCGAGCCGGGGCAGGGGGTGCTGACCCACTGCAACACGGGCTCGCTGGCCACCGGGGGGTACGGCACGGCCCTCGGCGTGATCCGCGCCGCCTGGGATGCCGGACGGATCGAGGAGGTCTTCGCCGACGAGACCCGGCCCTGGCTGCAAGGGAGCCGCCTGACGGCCTGGGAACTGGTACATGACGGGATCCCCGTACAGGTGCTGTGCGAAGGCGCCGCGGCCAGCCTGTTGCGCTCGGGCCGCGTCGGCTGGGTGATTGTCGGGGCGGACCGGATCGCCGCCAATGGCGACACCGCAAACAAGATCGGGACCTACGGCCTGGCCCTTCTGGCGCGTGCCCACGGGGTCCGGTTCATGGTGGCTGCGCCGGTCGCGACCATCGACTTCGAGATGCCGGACGGGACCGGCATCCCCATCGAGCAGCGCGGCGAGGACGAGGTGCTGGCGCTGGCGGGTCAGCGCGTGGCGGCCGAAGGCGCCCGAGGCTACAACCCGGCCTTCGATGTGACCCCGGCGGAGCTGATCGACGCCATCGTCACCGAACGCGGGGTCGTGGAGGCGCCGACGGCGGAGCGGCTCGCGGCGCTGCGCGAGCCCGCGGCTCCGGAGACGCCCGGATCCGCTCACTGACGAGCGCTCAAACGCGCCCCCGGTGGACGGTCTTCGGGCCTGAGAGGCCCGGAGAACCGTTTTGAGGGGCGAAAAGCCGAGCCCCAGTGGTTACCCCTGTGGTATGATCGCGAGCTTGTTCAGACGGACGGCGTAACCCTCGATGGCTGAATTTGCCAAGGAAATCTTCCCGGTCAATCTCGAAGACGAGATGCAGCAGTCCTACCTCGATTACGCGATGAGCGTAATCGTGGGCCGGGCCCTCCCCGATGTCCGTGACGGCCTCAAGCCGGTCCATCGCCGCGTGCTCTACGCGATGCGCGAGCTGGGCAACGACTACAACAAGCCGTACAAGAAGTCGGCGCGCGTGGTCGGTGACGTGATCGGTAAATACCACCCGCATGGCGATTCCGCCGTCTACGATGCCATCGTGCGCATGGCGCAGCCGTTCTCGATGCGCTACATGCTGGCCGACGGGCAGGGCAACTTCGGCTCGATTGACGGCGACTCCCCGGCGGCCATGCGGTACACCGAGGTGCGCATGGCGCGCATCGCGGCCGAGCTGCTGGCCGACATCGACAAGGAAACCGTCGACTTCATCGACAACTACGACGGCTCCGAGAGCGAGCCGGCGGTGCTGCCGAGCAAATTCCCCAACCTGCTGGTCAACGGCTCCGCCGGGATCGCGGTCGGGATGGCGACCAACATCCCGCCGCACAACCTGGGCGAGGTGATCAACGCCTGTGTGGCCCTGATCGACGACCCCGAGATCTCCATCGAGGGTCTGATGGAACACCTGCCGGGCCCGGACTTCCCGACGGCCGGCATCATCAACGGCATCGAGGGCGTGCGCGAGGCCTACCGGACCGGTCGCGGCCGGGTCCTGATCCGGGCACGCTCGCATGTCGAGCCGCTGGAGGGTGGCCAGCGCGAGGCGATTGTCGTCACCGAGCTGCCCTACCAGGTGAACAAGGCACGCCTGACCGAGAAGATCGCGGAGTTGGTGAAGGAGAAGCGCATCGAGGGCATCTCCGAGCTGCGCGACGAGTCGGACAAGGACGGCATGCGCCTGGTGATCGAGCTCAAGCGTGGCGAGATGGCCGAGGTGGTCCTGAACCACCTGTACATGCACACCCAGATGCAGAACGTCTTCGGCATCAACATCGTCGCCCTGGTCGACGGTCAGCCGAAGGTACTGGATCTGCGTCAGGTGCTGGAGGCGTTCCTGCGGCATCGCCGCGAGGTGGTCACCCGGCGCACGATCTTCGACCTGCGCAAGGCCCGGGAGCGCGCCCATATCCTGGAAGGCCTGGCGATCGCGCTGGCCAACATCGATCCCGTGATCGAGCTGATCCGTGCGGCCCCCAACCCGGCCGAGGCCAAGGCCGGCCTGCTGGCTCGCAGCTGGCCGCTGGGCGTGGTCAGCGACATGCTGGACCGTGCCGGCGCCAGCGCCTCGCGACCGGAGGACCTGGCGCCGGAATACGGCGTGGGCGACGATGGCTATCGCCTGTCCGAGGCCCAGGCGCAGGCGATCCTGGACCTGCGCCTGCACCGCCTGACCGGGCTGGAACAGGACAAGATCCTGGACGAGTACCGCGAGCTGCTGGAGCTGATCGACGACTTGCTGGATATCCTCGGCTCGGGTGACCGCCTGCAACTGGAGATCCGCAACGAGCTGCTGGCCGTGGCCGAACAATTCGGCGACGAGCGCCGCAGCGAGATCCGCGAACGCCAGGCCAACCTGACCCTGGAGGACCTGATCGGCGAGGAGGACGTGGTCGTCACGCTCTCGCACGCCGGCTACGTGAAGTATCAGCCGGTGGCGGACTACCGCGCCCAGCGCCGCGGCGGCCGCGGCAAGGCGGCGACCAGCTTCAAGGAAGAGGACTTCATTGACCGTCTGGTGGTGGCCAACACCCACGACACGATCCTGTGCTTCTCCAGCCGGGGCCGGGTGTACTGGCTGAAGGTCTACGAGTTGCCGCAGGGCTCGCGCGCCTCGCGCGGCAAGCCGATCGTGAACCTGCTGCCGCTGGAGTCCGACGAACGGATTAACGCGATCCTGCCGGTGCGCGAATACGACCCGGATCACTACGTCTTCATGGTCACCGCGCAGGGGACGGTGAAGAAGACGCCGCTGACGGATTTCTCGCGCCGTCGGGCCTCCGGCATCATCGCGGTGGATCTGCGCGAGGGCGACCACCTGGTGGACGTCTCCCTGACCGACGGCACCCTCGACGTGATGCTGGTGACCACCGCCGGCAAGGCCGTGCGCTTCCACGAGAGCGACGTGCGCGCCATGGGGCGTACCGCCTGTGGCGTGCGCGGGGTGCGCATGGAAGGCGATCACCGGGTGATTGCCCTGCTGAATGTGGACGAGGGCTCGGCGCTGCTGGCGACCGAGCATGGCTACGGCAAGCGCACCCGCTTCGACGAGTTCCCGGTCCACCGCCGTGGCGGCCAGGGCGTGATCGCGATCCAGACCGAGGGGCGCAACGGCTCGCTGGTCGGGGCTTCGCGGGTCCTGGACGATGACGAGGTGATGCTGATCACCAACGGCGGGACCCTGGTGCGCACGCCGGTGGATCAGATTCCGCTGATCGGGCGCAATACGCAGGGCGTGCGGCTGATTCGGCTTGACGAAGGCGAGAACCTGGTGGAGCTGGCCCGCGTGGCCCAGCTGCAGGGTGAGGCCGGCGACGAAGAATCCGACGAAATGGAAACCGGGGCGGATCCGGAGACGGGTCCCGAATCCAGCGACGATGGAGAACAGGCATGACGCGAGTGATGAACTTCAGCGCGGGGCCGGCGGCCCTGCCGCAGGCGGTACTCGAACGGGCGCGTGACGAGCTGCTGGACTTCCGCGGGTCCGGGATGTCGGTGATGGAGATGAGTCACCGCGGCAAGCCGTTCATGGCCGTGGCCGAGAAGGCCGAGCAGGACCTGCGCAAGCTGATGAACATCCCCGAGAACTATTCGGTCCTGTTCCTGCAGGGCGGGGCGACCGGACAGTTCGCGGCCATCCCGCTGAACCTGGCCAATGGCCAGAGCACCGACTACATCGATACCGGCGCCTGGTCCGGCAAGGCGATCAAGGAGGCCCAGAAATACGGGCCGGTGAACATCGTAGCCAGTTCGCAGGCAAGCGGCTATGACTCGATCCCGAATCGTGCCTCCTGGAATCTGGACCCCAACGCCGCCTACGTGCACTACACCCCGAACGAGACCATCGGCGGCGTGGAGTTTCCGGAGATCCCGGATGTGGGTGACGTGCCGCTGGTCGCGGACATGTCCTCGACCATCCTGTCGCGCCCGATCGATGTCTCGAAATTCGGCGTGATCTATGCCGGGGCGCAGAAGAATATCGGCCCGGCCGGCCTGACCGTCGTGATCGTGCGCAACGACCTGCTGGAACGCGAGCGCCAGGCACCCGTGCCGGCGGTGCTGGACTGGGCCCTGCAGGCGAAGAATGACTCGATGTACAACACCCCGCCGACCTTTGGCTGGTATCTGGCCGGGCTGGTATTCGAGTGGCTGCTGGACCAGGGCGGCCTGGAGGCGATGGCCGAGATCAACCAGCGCAAGGCAGCGAAGCTGTACCAGTACATCGACAATTCCGCCTTCTACCGGAACCCGGTGGAGCCCGCGGCCCGCTCCTGGATGAATGTGCCGTTCATCCTCGCGGACGACGCCCTGGACGGGTCCTTCCTGAACGAGGCCGACGCGGCCGGCCTGTCCTCGCTGAAGGGCCACCGGTCGGTGGGCGGCATGCGCGCCAGCATCTACAACGCCGTTCCGGAGAGCGCCGTGGATGCGCTGATCGAGTTCATGGCGGACTTCGAGAACCGCCACGCCTGATCCCGTCGAATCGCTGTTGCCGGGGACGCTACCGGACGAGGAGGTCGTGATGTACCGGATTCAGACCTACAACAACATCGCCGTGCGCGGGCTGGATCGTTTCCCGCGTGACCATTACGAGGTCGCCTCGGATATCAATCAGCCGGACGCGCTGATGCTGCGCTCGTTCGATCTGCATTCGGTGGAGATCCCGGATTCGGTCCTGGCGGTGGGGCGCGCCGGGAGCGGGGTCAACAATATCCCGGTGGCGGCCCTGTCCGAGCGCGGCGTGGCCGTGTTCAACGCCCCCGGCGCGAATGCCAATGCGGTGAAGGAGCTGGTCATCGCCGGGCTGCTGCTGGGTGCCCGCAACCTGCTGCCGGCGGCCGGCTACGTGCAGGAACTGGACCCCACGAAGGAAGACTTCATGTCCGCGGTGGAGCAGGGCAAGAAGAAGTTCACCGGCTTCGAACTGCCGGGCCGGCGTCTGGCCGTCCTGGGCCTGGGGGCAATCGGGGTCGGCGTCGCCAATGCCGCCCGTGCGCTGGGCATGGAAGTCGTCGGCTTCGACCCCAAGGTCACGGTGGAAAACGCCTGGCGCCTGGATTCCGGCATCGAGCGGGCGCGCTCGGTAGAGGCGGCCATGGAAGGGGCCGACGCCGTCACCGTACACGTGCCGCTGACCGAGAACACCGCCAACCTGGTCAATGCGAAGACGCTGGCCGGCATGAACCCCGGGGCCATGGTGCTCAACCTGGCCCGCGAGGGGATCGTGGATGACGCCGCCGTGCGCGAAGGGCTGGACGCGGATCGACTGCATGCCTATATCACGGACTTTCCGGTACAGAGCATGGTGGGCCACCCGCGGGTGATCACCCTGCCGCATCTGGGCGCCTCGACGACCGAGTCCGAGGAGAACTGCGCGGTCATGATCGCCGATCAGCTACGGGACTACCTGGAAAACGGCAACGTGGTGAACTCCGTGAACCTGCCGACCCTGGTGCTGGACCGCAAGGGGGA
>JBJHBC010000059.1:0-5985 GCA_050485285.1 Thioalkalivibrio sp. | reverse complement strand
GAACATCCGCTGCATGTCGCCTATCTCGGACCGGTGGGGACCTTCACCCACCTGGCGGCGCGCAAGCACTTCGGCCATGCCGTCGAGACCCAGCCGCTGGCCTCGATCGATGCGGTGTTCGGCGCGGTGGAGACCGGGCGCGCGCAGTTCGGGGTGGTACCCATCGAGAACAGCTCCGAGGGTGTGGTCACCCACACCGTGGACTGCTTCATGGATTCCTCCCTCCAGATCTGTGGCGAGGTCGTGACCCCGATCCATCATCATCTGCTGTCCCGGGCCGAGGATCTCGGGCAGGTGCGGCGGGTCCTTGCGCATGCGCAGGCGCTGGCGCAATGCCGCCAGTGGCTGGATAGCGAGCTGCCCCATGCCGAGCGCGAGGCGGTCTCCAGCAACGCACGGGCGGCCGAGATCGCGGCGCAGGATCCCACCGCGGCGGCGCTGGCGAGCCAGGCGGCGGCCGAGCACTACGACGTTCCGGTGCGGGCCCCGCATGTAGAGGATCGCGCCGACAACACGACCCGTTTCCTGATCATTGGCTCGGGGAGCACGGAACCCAGTGGGGCGGACCGTACATCGGTGATGCTGAGTACCGCCAACCGGCCGGGGTCGCTGTATTCGCTGCTCAAGCCGATCGCGGAGGCCGGCATCAGCCTGACGCGTATCGAGTCGCGCCCCTCGCGCTGCACGCCGTGGAATTACGTGTTCTTCCTCGATCTGGTCGGGCACCAGCAGGACCCATTGATCCGCGACTGCCTGGAGCAGCTGCGCGCCAGTGCCGACACCGTCAAGGTTCTGGGGAGCTATCCCCAGGCCGCCACCTGACCCCGCCCACCCGCTATACCCGAGGTTTCCCGCATGGCATCCAACCCTTCCGTATCCGCTGCGGCCGGCCCGGGCTTCGATCCCGTGGCCCTGGCGGTCGCCGGGGTCCAGGGCCTCAGCCCGTATCAGCCCGGCAAGCCCGTCGCCGCACTGGAGCGCGAGCTGGGTATTCGCCAGGCGATCAAGCTGGCCTCCAACGAGAATCCCCTGGGCCCGTCACCGCGTGCGGTGGAGGCCGGTCGCGCGGCGCTGGCCGAGGCCCATGTCTATCCCGACGGGAACGGTTTCGAGCTGAAGGCGCGACTGGCCGAGCGCCATGGCGTCGCCCCGGACCAGATAACGCTCGGCAACGGCTCCAACGAGGTGCTGGAACTGATCGCGCGCACCTGGCTGGCCCCGGGGCGAGCCGCCGTGTTTTCCGCGCATGCGTTTGCGGTCTACCCGCTGGTTACCCAGGCGGTCAATGCCGAGGCACGGGTCGCGTCCGCACTGGGGGCCGACCATCCGGAACAGCCCTTCGGGCATGATCTCGAGGCCATGCGGGCACGGGTGGATGGTGACGTGCGCGTGGTGTTCGTGGCCAATCCGAACAATCCCACCGGGACCTGGCTGGATGGCTCGGCGCTGGAGGCCTTCGTGGCGGCCATGCCGGCGACCACCGTGGTGGTTGTGGACGAGGCCTATTTCGAATACGTCGAGGCGGCCGGGTATCCGGACACCACGCAGTGGCTGGATCGCTATCCGAACCTGATCGTGACCCGGACCTTTTCCAAGATCCAGGGCCTGGCCGGACTGCGCCTGGGCTACGCGGTCAGTTCCCCGGCGGTCGCGGACCTGCTCAACCGGGTCCGCCAGCCGTTCAATGTCAACGCCATTGCCCAGGCCGCCGGCCTCGCGGCGCTGGACGATACCGCGCATGTGGAGAAGTCGGTGGCCGTCAACCGCGACGGGTTGCGGCAGGTGAGCGCGGCCCTGCTTGAAAAGGGGCTGCGTGTGATTCCGTCGGTCGGGAACTTCGTGACCTTCGATACCGGGCGTGATCCGGCCCCGGTATACGAAGGCCTGCTGCGCGAGGGCGTCATCACCCGGCCGGTGGAGAATTACGGGCTGCCCGGTCACCTGCGGGTCACCATCTCGACGCGGGAAGACAACGACCGCTTCCTTGCGGCACTCGACCAGGTCCTGGCGTGATCGAACGGCTGGTCATCTTCGGCGTCGGCCTGATCGGCGGCTCGCTGGCGCTGGCCCTGCGCGAGGCCGGCGCGGTACGCGAGGTGGTCGGCTGCTCGCGTAATGCCGACAACCTGCGCGAGGCCCAGCGGCTGGGCGTGATCGACCGCTGGACCACGGACGTGGCCGCGGCCGCGGAGGGCGCCGACCTGGGCGTGCTCGCCGTGCCATTGGGCGCGATGGAGCCGCTCGCCCGCGACCTGGCGGCGGCCTGGCCCGAGGACAGCCCGCTGACCGACGTGGGCAGCAGCAAGCAGGCAGTGATCGATGCGGTCGGCGCCGGCTTCGGCGCGGTCCCGCACGCCTTCGTGCCCGGCCACCCGATCGCCGGGACCGAGAAAAGCGGGGTCGGGGCCGCCTTCCCCAGTCTGTTCCGCGATCGCCTGGTGATCCTGACGCCGGCGGATGCCACCAACCCGCTGGCGACGGACCGCGTGGCGGCCATGTGGCAGGCCGCCGGCGCGCGAGTCGAATACATGACGCCGGCGCATCATGACCGGGTCCTGGCCGCGACCAGCCACCTGCCGCATGTGCTGGCATTCACGCTGGTCTCGTCGCTGGCGAACATGAGCGAACGCGACGAGATCTTTCACTACGCCGCCGGCGGGTTTCGCGACTTCACGCGCATCGCCTCCAGTGACCCGGTGGTCTGGCGCGACATCTGCCTGGCCAACCGCGACGCCATCCTCGAGGTCATCGGGCAATACCAGAACGACCTCGAGACGCTGCGTGGCGCGATCGAACGCGGGGATGCCGCCACCATCGAGCAAAGCTTTGAACATGCCAAGGAAACCCGCGATCGCCTCTGCGACCCCGCGGACGCACAACTGGATACCTGAAACCCATGAATACCTTTACCGTACAGCCCGGAGGCCAGCTTGCGGGCCACGCCCGCGTGCCGGGCGACAAGTCGATTTCCCACCGCGCCATCATGCTGGGGGCGCTGGCCGAGGGCGAGACCCACGTGACCGGCTTTCTCGAAGGGGCGGATTGCATCGCCACGCTGGAGGCCTTCCGCGCGATGGGCGTGGCCATCGAACGCACAGGACCGGGCTGCGTGCGCATCCAGGGGGCCGGCCTGCATGGGCTGCAGGCGCCGCCCGGCGCCCTGGACATGGGCAACTCCGGGACCGCGATGCGGCTGCTGTGCGGGGTGCTGGCCGGTCAGGCGTTCGACAGTGAACTGGTCGGCGATCGCTCCCTGAGCGGGCGCCCGATGCGTCGGGTCACCAACCCGCTGGCCCGCATGGGGGCCAGGATCGAGACCAGCGATGCCGGGACGCCGCCCCTGTGGGTGCACGGCGGGGCTCGCCTGCGGGGTACCGATCACGTGCTCGAGGTCGCCAGCGCCCAGGTCAAGTCCGCCCTGCTACTGGCCGGTCTCTGGGCAGACGGCAAGACCTGCGTGACCGAGCCGGCACCCACGCGGGATCACACCGAACGCATGCTGGCCGGTTTTGGCTACAGGGTCGAACGCGACGGGCCACGGGCCTGCGTCGAGGGGGGTGGCCGGCTGGTCGCCAGTCCGGTCGATGTGCCGGCGGATATCTCCTCGGCCGCCTTCTTTCTGGTCGGGGCCTCGATCGCGGCCGGTTCGCGCATGCGTCTGGAGCATGTCGGCATCAATCCGACCCGCACCGGTGTGATCGATATCCTGCGCCTGATGGGCGCCGAGATCCGCCTCCTCAACGAACGCGAGGCGGGCGGCGAGCCGGTGGCGGATCTGGAGGTCGAGGCCGCCCCGCTCAAGGGGATCCAGATTCCCGAGCATCTGGTGCCGCTGGCGATCGACGAATTCCCTGCGATCTTCGTCGCCGCGGCCTGCGCCGAGGGCGAGACCGTACTGACCGGCGCCGAGGAGCTGCGAGTCAAGGAAAGCGACCGTATCCAGGTGATGGCCGACGGCCTCGCGGCGCTCGGGGTCGACTGCGCCGTGCAGCCCGATGGTATCCGGATCCGGGGTGGCGACGGCTTCACCGGTGGCGAGATCAACAGTCATGGCGATCACCGCATCGCCATGTCGTTCGCGATGGCGGGTCTGCGGGCCACCGCCCCCATCCGGATCCATGATTGCGCGAACGTGGGTACATCCTTCCCCGGCTTTGTGGCGCTTGCGCGCGAGGCCGGGCTGCAGCTGGAGGCCGCATGAGTTCGGAAATTCCGGTACTGACCATCGACGGCCCCGGCGGGGCCGGCAAGGGGACGGTCTGCATGCGCGTGGCCGCCGCCATGGGCTGGCATCTGCTGGACAGCGGCGCGCTGTACCGTCTGTTGGGGCTGGCGGCACGCCAGCACGGTGTCGAGCTGACCGACGAGGCCGCGCTCGCTCGACTGGCCGCCGGTCTCGACGTCGACTTCGAGGTGAATCGAGATGCCACGGCGGTGACGACCCTGCTGGAGGGGACGCCGGTCGATCAGCTGCTGCGCACCGAACAGGCCGGCAGCGATGCCTCCCGGGTGGCCGCCATCCCGGCCGTGCGCGAGGCCCTGCTGGAGCGCCAACGCGGCTTCGCCAAGCCCCCCGGGCTGGTCGCGGACGGGCGCGATATGGGGACAGTGGTCTTTCCCGCGGCGGACCTGAAGATCTTTCTCACGGCCTCGGCCGAGGAAAGGGCACGCCGGCGTTACATGCAGTTGAAGGAACAAGGACTTAGTGCTAATCTCTCCGCCCTTCAGGACGAGATGGAGGCCCGCGACCGTCGCGACCGCGAACGCAGCGTGGCCCCCCTCAAGCCCGCCGAAGATGCTTGGGAACTGGATACCACGGACCTCGACATCGTTGGCGTGGTGGACATGATCCTGGAGCGCCTCCGGGACGTACTCCCGGAACAAAGCCCCCGCCCCGCGGAATAAGCCGTCGGAAGCGGGATCATCAACGTCTAGAACTGGTTGCAGGAAGTCTCTGCAAGCATTTGTTAAACCACAGGTTCACAAATCCATGAGTGAAAGTTTCGCGCAACTGCTCGAAGAGAGCATGGCCTACACCCAGATGCAGCCGGGTGCCATCCTCAGTGCCACCGTCATTGAGGTCACCCCGGACGTCGTCGTGGTGAATGCCGGCCTGAAGTCCGAGGGGGTCATCCCCACCGAGCAGTTCATGAACGACGAGGGTGAGCTCGAGGTCAAGGTCGGCGATGTCGTCGAAGTGGCGCTCGAGACCCCGGAAGACGGTTTCGGCGAGACGCGCATGTCGCGCGAGAAGGCCAAGCGGGCCAAGGCCTGGGACCGTCTCGAAGCTGCGATGGAAGAAGAGCAGTACGTCACCGGCAAGATCTCCGGCAAGGTCAAGGGCGGTTACACCGTCGAGCTGGGCGATATCCGGGCGTTCCTGCCGGGTTCACTCGTGGATGTCCGTCCGGTGCGCGATACCGCGTATCTGGAAGGCAAGGAGCTGGAATTCAAGCTCATCAAGCTGGATCGCCGCCGTAACAACGTGGTCGTGTCGCGCCGCGCCGTGGTCGAGCAGGAATACAGCGCCGAGCGCGAGGAACTGCTGAAGAATCTGCAGGAAGGCGCGCAGGTCAAGGGCATCGTCAAGAACCTCACCGATTACGGTGCGTTCCTGGATCTGGGCGGTATCGACGGCCTGCTGCACATCACCGACATGGCCTGGAAGCGCGTCAAGCATCCGTCCGACGTGGTCGAGATCGGCCAGGAAGTCGAGGTCAAGGTCCTCAAGTTCGACCGCGAGCGCATGCGCGTATCGCTGGGTCTGAAGCAGCTGGGCGAGGATCCGTGGGAGAACATCACCCGCCGTTACCCGACCGGCACCCGCATCTTCGGCAAGGTCACCAACATCACCGACTACGGCTGCTTCGTGGAGATCGAAGACGGCGTGGAAGGCCTGGTGCACGTGTCCGAGATGGACTGGACCAACAAGAACGTCAACCCGGGCAAGATGGTCGCGATCGGCGACGAGGTCGAGGTGATGAT
>JBJHBC010000058.1:10014-12086 GCA_050485285.1 Thioalkalivibrio sp. | reverse complement strand
AAGCGTGATATGTGCGCCTGCGGGTCCGGCCGGGAACGGGCGGCCTGCTGCGGCCCGTACCTCGATGGCGTGGCCCCGGCCCCGACGGCGGAGGCCCTGATGCGCTCGCGTTACGCGGCCTTTGTCGAGGGTCGCGAGGACTACTTGCTGGCGACCTGGGCGCCGGAGACGCGGCCGGCGTCGCTGGAGCTGGACCCGGATCAGCGCTGGCTGGGGCTTTCGATCCGCGCGGCCGAGGCGGGCGGGGCGGGTGATGCCGAGGGGTATGTGGAATTCGTCGCGCGATCCCGGGTACGCGGGCAGGGTGTGCGCCTGCACGAGCGCAGCCGCTTTCGCCGGGAGGCGGGGTACTGGGTCTATGTCGACGGGGCGTTTCCCGAGGCATGAGCGGGGCGGACGGCACGGCCGGATCGCCGGTGGATGCGGCGCTGCTGGATCGGGTGCTGGAGTGCCTTCCGGAAGCGCCCGAGGGGCTGACCGAGCATGCGCTGATTTCGCGGTTGCGCGACACGGGTGTGGAGCCCTTCGTCGGGGCGCGGTTGCAGGAGCCGCTGAGCCTGTTCCAGACCCACTTCGTGCTGTTTCATTGCCTGTACCGGCTGCGCGATCGCCTGGCCGGCGAGGGCGAGTGGTTGCGCATTCACTGCCTGGATATCGGCATCGAGTCGATGCTGTACGCGGCTGGGAGCAGTGGGGCCGGGGGCGGCGGTATTCCGGCCTTGCAGGACCCGCTGCGGGCTTACTACCTGGATCTGGCTCGCCTGGACACCATGGACGCCGCGGCGGTGGAGGCCCTTCTGGGGGATTTCTGGATGCGTCTGGGGCGCGACCAGAAGCGCGAACAGGCCCTGGCGGTGCTGGATCTGGCGGACCCCGTGGATGCGGCCGCGATCCGGCAGCAGTACCGCCGCATGGCGCAGCGCCATCACCCCGACCGGGGCGGCGACACGGCCACCCTGCAGCGGATCAATGCCGCCCGCTGGGTCCTGCTGGGCGGGGCCTGACCGGGGTTCAGTCGTCCGAGTCGGACATCGTGGTCACGAAGGCCTGCTCGACGGTGAAGGTCCCGACCCCCTTGTAGTTGGTCTGGGTCCAGCCGTGTTCGGTGAGCCATTCGCTCATCTCGCGGTTCATGGCCGGGTTGCCGCACAGCATCACGCGGTCCTGCTCCGGGTCGGCCGGAGGCAGGTCGAGGATGCGGCTCAGTTCGCCGGAGCGGAACATGTCGGCCCCGCGCTGGTTGTTGTCGTACGGCTGCTGGGCGATGGGGCAGGCGAAGTCGTGGTTCTCGCGGGTTACGGTGGGCACATAGCGCAGGCGGTCGCTGATGCGCGACTCGATCTCCTGGCGGTAGGCCAGTTCTTCCACCGTGCGCACGCTGTGCACCAGCACCGCGTTGTCGAAGTGCTCGAACAGCTCGGGGCTGCGGATCAGCGAGATGAACGGGGCCAGGCCGGTGCCAGTCGCCAGCATGTACAGCGTGCGGCCCGGCTGCACGTAGTCGAAGGTGAGCGAGCCGGTGACCTTGGTATTGATCCAGATCGAGTCACCCGGCCCGGCCTCGGCCAGGCGGCTGGTCAGCGCGCCGTCCGGCACGTGGATGCTCAGGAACTCCAGTTCCTCGGCCTCGGGCTCGGAGACGATCGAGTAGGCACGCGGGATCAGCTTGCCTTCGGGGCGCAGGCCCAGGGTCACGAACTGCCCGTTCTTGAACTCCAGGCCCTCCGGTCGCGTGGTGGTGAAGCTGAAGGTCTTGTCCGACCAGCGGTGCGTGGAGGTGATGCGTTCTTCCGAGTACGGCATGGGTGTGTGATGGTCCGTTTCTGATTTGCAGCTACGCTAGCAAGTCACGGCAGCGACTGCGAAAGCGCCGGCAAAAACCAAGGAAAACACTCAGAAATAAGGGATCAGCGGCTGGCGTTATCCGCGGGTTCCAGATGCTGCTCCAGGGGCGCGGGTTGCGACAGGTAAAAGCCCTGCACGAAGTCCAGGCCGATCTCGCGCAGGCGTTCCATGGTGGCCTCGGACTCCACGCATTCGGCGATGGTGCGCAGACCGAGGACGTGGCCGAC
>JBJHBC010000058.1:5608-9914 GCA_050485285.1 Thioalkalivibrio sp. | reverse complement strand
ATCGCCTCCGCGCGCTCCAGCGGACAGTGACACAGCAGCAGGCCGAACTCGTCGCCGCCGAGGCGGGCCAGGGTGTCGTTCTCGCGGATCAGGTGCAGCAGGCGTTCGGACAGCTCGCGCAGGAGTTCGTCGCCGGCCTGGTGCCCGCAGGTGTCGTTGATGATCTTGAACTGGTCGAGATCCATGTAGAACACCACGTGCGGCGTCTGGTCCTCCTGCAGGGTGCGCAGGGCCTCCTCCAGACGTCGCTCGAATTCGCGCCGGTTGCACAGGCCGGTCAGGTCGTCGTGGCTCGCCTGATGATTGAGCTGCTGAGTCATCTGCCACAGTTCGGTGTGGTCGTGGAGCACGATCACGACGCCCTGGGAATCCCGGTCCGGTCGCTGCAAGGGAGACGCCAGCATGCGCACCACACGGATCGCCCCGTCGGCCCGGTGCAGGATGCGCTCGGGCGACTCCGTACTCGTGCCGAGCTTCAGGCACTGTTCCACCGGGTGGTGCACGCTCGCCCCGGTGCGGGTGTCCTCGAGATCCAGCAGTTCGTCCACGCGCTGGCCCTGGGCGGCGGTCGCGTCGACCCCCAGAAGGGTCTGGGCCGCGGGATTGAGGTAGGTCAGGCGTCCGGCGGTATCGGTGGTGATGACGCCGTCACTGATCGACTGCAGGGTGGTCAGCAGGCGGTCCCGCTCGGCCCCGGTGGCCGCCTCGGCGGCGCGCAGCGAGGTGATGTCCCAGGCGACGCCGAGCACGCCGTCGCCGTCTTTCAGCGGGATCCAGGAGACGCTCAGGTGAGCCCCGTTGACCGAGTCCTCGAACTGGAAGGCCTCGCCCGCCAGGGCCCGCTCGGCAGCCGCGAGGGTGTCGGGATAATTGGCATAGACCTCGCGGATGTTGCGACCGACAACCTCGCCGGGGCTCAGGCCCAGGGCGTGCAGGCCGGCCCCCTCCGAGAGGGTGAATCGGCCGTCGGCGTCCAGCGCGAACAGGATCAGCGGGGCATGCCGCACGGTGGCCCCGAGCTGGGTCTCGAGCCGCCGGAGGTTCTGTTCCGACTGACGTTCACGGGTGATGTCGCGGAAGGTCGTAAAGACCTCGATCTCGCCGTCAGTGCGGATCGCGTTGATGTGGACCTCGGCCGGGAATTCGCTCCCGTCGCGCCGGCGGTAGCGGCTTTCGAAGTGCGCGGGAAGGCGGTTGTCCGGGTCCGAATGGGCGGCGTCTACGTCGTCCTGGGTGGCCTGCAGGTCCAGGGCGGTGATGTGCACGCCGCCGGTCAGTTCGGCTCGGGTGTAGCCCAGCAACTCGCAGGCGGCCTGGTTGCCCGCGACAATCCCGCCGCGCCGGTCCAGGACCAGATGGGCCTCGGGCGCCTGTTCGAAGATCCGCTGGTAGCGCGTGGTGTCCGGGTGGTCGGGCATGGCGAGGAACGGAGCCTTTCGTGGTGGGCGGGGCCCGGGGGACGCTGCGTTTGGCCCCCGAGTGTCGCCGGTCGCGCCGATGCTGGCAACCTGCGCCGACCGGACTACTGGGGTGCGCGGGTCAGCCGGGACAGGGTCTTCGGCAACGGGGGCGCCGCGCCGCGGCGCGCGCGCAGCTGTTCCCGGGCCCAGGCCACATGTTCGCGCACGAGTGCCGACGGGTGGTCCGCACGGGCGACGAGGGCGGCCTCCGCCTCCGGGGTTGCCGGGCCGTTGCCCAGGGCCACCGCGAGATTGCGCAGCCACTGCGGGTGTCCGATGCGGCGGATCGCCATGCCCTCGGTGCGGGCGAGAAAGGTCGCCTCGTCCCAGGCGAACAGCTCGACCAGGCGGGCGCTGTCGAGGCCGTGGCGGGCGATGAAGTCGGGTTCGGCCGAGACCTCGGCGAAGCGGTTCCACGGGCAGACCAGCTGGCAGTCGTCGCAGCCATAGATGCGGTTGCCGATCAGCGGGCGCAGGTCCTCGGGGATGGACCCCTTCAGCTCGATGGTCAGGTAGGAGATGCAGCGCCGGGCGTCCAGGTCATACGGGCCGCGGAAGGCCTGCGTGGGGCAGACCTCCAGGCAGGCGGTGCACTGGCCGCAGTGCTCGCCCGCCGGCTCGTCGACCGGCAGCGGCAGGTCGGTGAACAGTTCCCCGAGAAAGAACCAGGAGCCGCTCTCGCGCGCGAGCAGGTTGGTGTTCTTGCCGATCCAGCCGAGCCCCGCGCGGGCGGCCAGGGCCTTTTCGAGGATGGGAGCGCTGTCGGTGAAGGCGCGGTAGCCAAACGGGCCCACCTCACCTTCGATACGGCGCGCGAGAGTGGTCAGGCGCTTGCGCAGCAGCTTGTGATAGTCGCGGCCCAGGGCGTAGCGCGAGACATAGGCGCGGCCGCCCTCGCTCAACTGGATGGCGGGGCGTCGGGTGGCCGGTGGAAAGTAATCCATGCGCACGCTGATGATGCGCTGCACCCCGGGGACCAGCGCGTCCGGATCGTGGCGCAGGGCGGCGCGCTCGGCCATCCAGTCCATCTCGCCGTGCGAGCCCTGTGCGAGCCAGTCGTCCAGGTGCCGGCGGTCCGCCTCGGGCACCTCGGCGGGAGCAATGCGCACGGCCTGGAAGCCGAGCTCGCGGCCCCAGTCGCGGATGCGATCGACAAGCTCGCTGCATTGGCGTGGATCGAGGCGCTGAGGCACGATTTGGCTTCCGCGACGGAGGTAATGGCGTGAATCATGAACCCGACCCACAAGCATTGACCAGCGCACTTTTCGACAACGCGGGCATGCGCGCCCTGGATGCCGCCGGTTTGGCCCTGCCCGGGATGGCGCCGGGCGAGCTGATGGAGCGGGCCGGCCAGGCCCTGCTGGCGGTGGTGCGCCGCGAGTGGCCTCAAGCCCGGCGCCTCGGCATCCTCTGCGGGCCCGGCAACAATGGCGGGGATGGCTACGTGCTGGCCCGGCTGGCGGCCGAGGCGGGGCTGGAGGTCCGGGTCCATGGCGGGCCGTCGCGGGCCCGCCCCGATTCCGATGGCCGCCGTGCCCACGCCCGCTGGCGTGATGGCGGGGGCGAAGTCCACACGCTGGAATCGTTCGACCCGGCGGCCGCGGAGGTCTGGGTGGACTGCCTGTTCGGCATCGGCCTGGAGCGGCCGCTGACCGATGCCTATGGCGCGCTGATCGCGCAATTGAACGCCAGCGGCGCCCCGGTGCTGGCGGCCGACGTCCCCTCGGGTGTGGACATCGACACCGGGCGGGTGCTCGGTCAGGCCGTGCGTGCCGATCGTACCCTGACCATGATCGCGGACAAGCTGGGGCTGCATACGGGCCCCGCGGTGGACGTGGTCGGGGCCGTGGAGGTCGCCCCGCTGGACCTGCCCCCTGCGATCTTCGACGGCGTGGCCCCGGTGGCGCGCCGTGTCGGCCCTGCGGACTGGGCCCGGGGTCTGCCGCACCGCCGCCCGGGGGCGCACAAGGGGGATTGCGGGCATGTGCTGGTCGTGGGCGGCGCCCCGGGGTATTCCGGTGCGGCCCGGTTGACCGCGACCGCGGCGCTGCGCGCCGGCGCCGGGCGGGTGACCCTGGCCACCCACCCGGAACACGCGGCCTGGGCCAATCTGGAGCGCCCCGAGCTGATGGTGCAGGGCATCCGCGATGCCGGCGAGTTGCAGGCGCTGATGCGCCGGGTCGATGTGATCGCCGTGGGTCCGGGGCTGGGGCTGGATGCCTGGGGCCGGGGGCTGTGGCTGGCCGTGGCCGACGCGGAGATGCCCCGGGTGTTGGACGCCGACGCCCTGAACCTCCTGGCCGAGGCGCCGCGTCAGGCCGCGGACTGGGTGCTGACGCCGCACCCGGGCGAGGCGGCCCGCCTGCAGGGGACGGACCGCGCGGCGATCGAGGCCGACCGGCCGGGACAGGTCCGGGCCCTGGCCGAACGCCTGGGTGGCGTGCTGCTGCTGAAAGGGGCGGGTACGCTGGTGGCGGCCGCGTCGGATGCCGGGCCGCTGGCCTGCGTGACCGGGGGGCATCCGGGTATGGCCACCGCCGGCAGTGGCGACGTCCTGACCGGCATCATCGCGGCGCTGCGGGCGCAGGGCGCGGATGCGCGCGGCGCGGCCGAGACCGGGGCGGCCTGGCACTGTGCCGCGGCCCGGGTGGCGCGCGATCGGCTGGGCGGGGCGCGCGGCATGCTGGCCGGGGACCTGGCCGATGCCCTGCCGGCCGCCGCCGGGGGTGGGCAATGAGCCCGGCATCCGACCCGCTGGTACTGCCACACCTGGAGGCCACCGAGGCGGCCGGGGCGGCCCTGGCAGCGCTGGACCACCCGAACATCGTGTTTCTCGAGGGGGATCT
>JBJHBC010000058.1:3900-5508 GCA_050485285.1 Thioalkalivibrio sp. | reverse complement strand
GCTATTGCTTTTCCAGAAAAAGCGTCCACAATGTAGTCAGAACCCCTGATTACAAAGGGAATCGCCGTGGGCCAACCAACATTGCCGGATCTGCGCCGCCGCCAGCTGCTGCGCGCCATGACTGCCCTGGGGCTGGTCGGGATGCCGTTGCCCGCCTTGGCGCGTACCGGCGTGCAGCGGGTCCGCATGTCGGTGGATGGCGACACCACGCGTCTGGTCTTCGACATGGATGGCGAGGCCGAGTACTCCATGTTCCGCCTGCAGTCCCCCGACCGCCTGGTGGTGGACCTCGAAAACGCGCGGGCGGTGGAGGATCTGGCGGTCAGCGACAACCCGCGCTCGGCGATCAAGGCGGTGCGCCATGCCGCGCGCAACGGCTCCGACCTGCGCGTGGTCTTCGACCTGCGCCAGCCGGTGGAGCCGCGCAGCTTCGTGCTGATGCCGGCGCAGGGCGCCCCGCACCGCCTGGTGCTGGACCTGACGGCCGGGGATGCCCCCGCGGCCCCGCGTGCGGCCGAGAACAATGGGTCCTCCCGCCGCGGGCGCTCACAGGAGAACCTGCGCGATGTCGTGGTAGCGATCGACGCCGGCCATGGCGGGCACGACCCGGGCGCGATCGGCCCGGCCGGCACCCGCGAGAAGGACGTGGTGCTGCAGATCTCGAAGCGCCTGGCGGAGCGCGTGAACCACGAGCGCGGCATGCAGGCGGTGATGATTCGCAGTGGCGATTACTTCCTGCCCCTGCGCGAGCGCATCGAACGCGCGCGCAAGGCGGACGCGGACGTCTTCGTCTCCATCCATGCCGATGCCATCGCCAACCGCAGCGTGCAGGGATCGTCGGTGTACATGCTGTCCGAACGCGGGGCCTCCAGCGAGGCGGCGCGCTTCCTCGCCCAGCGCGAGAACCAGGCGGACCTGAGCCTGGGCGGGGTGCCGATCAACGGCAAGGACGATTCCCTGGCCAATGTCCTGCTGGACCTGGCCCAGAGCGGCAGCCTGGAGGCCAGCAACACCCTGGCGGAACGCATGATTTCCGAGCTGCACCGGGTGGGGAAGGTGCGCAAGCCGCAGGTGGAACGCGCCAACTTTGCCGTGCTGCGCTCGCCGGATGTGCCGTCGATCCTGGTCGAGGCGGCATTCATCTCCAACCCCTCCGAGGAGCGCAAGCTGCGCACCGCCAGTTTCCAGAACTCGCTGGCCGATGCCCTGCTGACCGGCCTGCGGTCCTACTTCTCCACCCACGCCCGCCCCGGCACCCTGATCGCCGACGGGCAGCCGGACCAGCACATCATCCGGCCGGGCGAGACCCTCTCCGGGATTGCCGATCGCTACAGCCTGTCGCTGGCGGACCTGCGCTCGGCCAACAACGTGCGCGACGACCGCATCTACGCCGGCCAGATCCTGCAGATCCCGCGCGATTCCTGAATTCCTGCACGAGCGGCGCAGCCGCGCGGGTGGATGCACTCGTTTTCCCCGGGGCCGTCCCGGGCACCGCGTCACGTCTTGTGGTGATCCCGTGATGGGCGGCTAGGCACTCCGGCGCCGCCCCGGTTAGGCTAGGCACCCGGTTTCGTGTCCCCAGGTGTCGCCCGTGGCGATCGCAAAGCT
>JBJHBC010000058.1:2398-3800 GCA_050485285.1 Thioalkalivibrio sp. | reverse complement strand
TTGCTGGGCGATGCCTTTCTGGAGCATGCAACACCGGTGGACGAGCAGCGCGCCGGGCTGGCGCTGTCCGGCTGGCTCGGCTCGCCGACCCAGTCGCGGGCCCAGCCCGACCAGCAGTTCTTCTTCGTCAACGGCCGCGCGATCCGCGATCGCGTCCTGGCCGCGGCCGTGCGCAAGGCCTACCAGGATGTGCTCTATCACGGGCGCCATCCGATGTTCGTGCTGGACCTGGAGCTGGATCCGACCCAGGTGGACGTGAACGCGCACCCGACCAAGCAGGAGGTGCGCTTTCGCGAGTCGCGCATGGTCCACGACTTCATCTTCCACAGCCTGCACAAGGCGCTGGCGGCCCTGCGCCCGGGGGACGCCGGGCATGCCGCCGCGGTGCCCGAGCCGCGGGGAGCGCCGGCCTTCGCGGGCCAGGCGGCCTCCCGCCCGGTACCGACCGACCGCCCGTTGTCCGGGCTGGGTGTGCCCGGCGCCGGCGGCGGGTATGGTGGGTACGCGCCGCCCCGCGAACCGCGACCGGAGCCATCCGGGCGCGATCCGGGCTTCGGCGCGGCCTGGGCCGAGTTCCGCGGGGTGTCGGCGGTGGCCGAGGCCCGGCCGGCCGCCTACGAACACCCGGCGGCGGGCGCCGCGCCCGACGGCCCTCCGGGGGAGGCGGACCCGGACAGTATGCCGCCGCTGGGCTTTGCGCTGGGACAGGTGGCCGAGACTTTCATCCTGGCCGAGAACGCCCGCGGCCTGATCGTGGTGGACATGCACGCGGCCCACGAGCGCATCACCTACGAACGCCTCAAGCGCGAGTGGGAGGGGGCGCGGGTCACCTCGCAGCCGCTGCTGGTACCGGAAACCCTGGAGGTGACCCCGGCCGAGGCGGAGTTGGCGGAGGAACGTGCCGAACTCCTGGCCGGGCTCGGATTCGAGCTGGACCGGGCCGGCCCGGAGGCCCTGACCCTGCGCGCGGCGCCCGCCCTGCTGCGCGGGCAGGACACCGCCCAGCTGGTGCGCGACGTGCTGGCCGACCTGGCCGCGGTCGGCTACAGCCATCGCGCCGAGGGCGCGATGAACGCGGTGCTGGGCACCATCGCCTGCCACGGTTCCGTGCGCTCCGGGCGGCGCCTGACCCTGCCCGAGATGAACCAGCTGCTGCGCGACATGGAGGCCACCGAGCGCTCCGGCCAGTGCAACCATGGCCGCCCGACCTGGGTGGAACTGGATCACTCGGCGCTGGATCGGCTGTTCCTGAGAGGGCGCTGATGGCCGGACTGGAGGCGGACCGGCCGCCGGTCGTGCTGCTGGCCGGTCCCACCGCGAGCGGCAAGACCGCACTCTCGCTGGCGCTGGCCGAGGCCCTGGACGCGGAGATCGTCAGCGTGGATTCCGCGCTGGTCTACCG
>JBJHBC010000058.1:0-2298 GCA_050485285.1 Thioalkalivibrio sp. | reverse complement strand
GAACGGCGGTTTTTCGCCGTTATGCTACGCTTCAGGTAAGCCGACCGGCGGGCCGGCAAAGAGCCGTTCGCGCGGCTCGCGAACCAATAATAACGATCAAGGAACGCACCGATGGCCAAAGGGCAAATGTTGCAGGAACCCTTCCTGAATGCGCTGCGCCGGGATCGCATCCCGGTCTCCATCTACCTGGTGAACGGGATCAAGCTGCAGGGGCAGATCGAATCCTTCGACCAGTTCGTGGTGTTGCTGCGCAGTACGGTCTCGCAGATGGTGTACAAGCACGCCATCTCCACGATCGTCCCGGCCCGGCAGGTGAACATGAATCTCGAGGGCGAGGCGGCCGCCTCCGCGGAGGCCGAGTCCTGATGACGACGGGTCCCCGGCTTGTTTGAGCGTCCGGAGAGTGGCGGCGAGGCCGCCGTTGGCAATGCGGCCGTCCTGGTCGCGCTGAACATCGGGGACAACCCCGACATCGAGGCCCAGGTCCAGGAATTCGACGAGCTCGTGCGTTCCGCCGGGGCCGAGATCCGGGCGGTGGTGCGGGGCTCCCGCGATCGGCCCCATCCGAAGCTGTTCGTCGGTGCCGGCAAGGCCGACGAGATCCGCGAGGCGGTGGAGACAACGGGCGCCGACGTGGTGATCTTCAACCACGCCCTGTCGCCCAGCCAGGAACGCAACCTCGAGGCCCACCTGAAGTGCCGGGTGCTGGACCGCTCCGGGCTGATCCTCGACATCTTCGCCCAGCGCGCCCGTTCCCACGAAGGCAAGCTGCAGGTGGAGCTGGCGCAGCTGCGTCACATGTCCACACGCCTGGTGCGCGGCTGGACTCACCTGGAGCGGCAAAAGGGCGGGATCGGCCTGCGCGGCCCGGGGGAGGCCCAGCTGGAGACCGACCGGCGCCTGCTGGCCGGGCGCATCAAGCATATCGAGCGGCGTCTGGAGAAGGTCGAGCGCACCCGCGAACAGGGCCGCCAGGCGCGCCTGCGCAACGAGATCCCCACGGTCTCGCTGGTGGGCTACACCAACGCCGGCAAGTCCACCCTGTTCAACCGGCTCACGCACTCCGATGTCTATCAGGCGGACCAGCTGTTCGCGACCCTGGACCCGACCCTGCGGCGCCTGGACCTGGCGCCGCACCAGTCGCTGATCCTGGCCGACACCGTAGGCTTCGTGCGCGACCTGCCGCACGAGCTGGTCGCCGCGTTCAAGGCGACCCTGACCGAGACCCGCGAGGCGGCGTTGCTGCTGCACGTGATCGATGCCGCCGACCCGGAGCGCGACGCGCGCATCCGTCAGGTCGAGGAGGTGCTCGAGGAGATCGGCGCCGAGGACGTCCCCTGCTGGCGGGTCTACAACAAGATCGACCAGCTGGAGAACCCGGCCGAGGATCCGGACCAGCGCTTCGGTCTGGCGGACGATGCCTTCTGGCTGTCGGCCCGTACCGGCGAGGGCGTGGCGCGGCTGGAACAGCGCCTGGCCGAGACCTTCACCGAGTCCATGACCCAGGGCTGGTTCGAGCTCCCGGCCGCGGCCGGTCGCCTGCGGGCCCGGCTCTACGAGGAGAAGGCGGTGGAGGCCGAACAGACCACGCCGGACGGTGCCATCCAGCTCCGACTGCACCTTCCACAGCGCCGCTTCGATCAGCTCTTCCGCGCCGCCGGTCTGGACCCCGAGACGGCCCGCCTGGAACCCCGGGAACCCGACACCACCGCGTAATCTCGTCACGCCCCCGGCGCCGACCGCCTGCCACCGCTCCGGCGGGAGTCACCACCAAGGCACGAAAAAACCAGAGGCAAAAGCGTTTCACAGGAAGGCTGGAAGGATAGAAGCCTGTTGACGGGATTGGCTGGGCCCTCCCGGCTACGGTCCGACCTCCGCGCTTTTCGGGCTGCATGGATTCCTTCAGATCTTCCCGTCTTCCTGTGAAGCGCCTTTGACCTTGCCGTTCTTCGTGCCTTCGTGGGCTTCGTGGTCGATCCAGGCGGCGGGTGGACGGGGCACCCGGTGTGCGGGGCCGCGCGGCCAGGAACTTTTGCGCTAATACCTGACCAAAATAGTCGGACATTCATGCAAAAGCCAACGCGAGGAGGTCCGCATGATATTTGAGCGTTTTGTCGATCCCGGCCTGTCCCAGCATTCCTTCGTGGTCGGCTGCCAGGGCAGCGGCGAGATCGCCGTGATCGATCCGCAGCGCGACGTCGATGTGTATCTGGATTACGCCGAACGCAACGGCTATCGCATCACCCGCGTGATGGATACCCACATCCACGCCGATTTCGCCTCCGGCGCCCGCGAACT